>NZ_JAMQGP010000007.1 GCF_023703465.1 Echinimonas agarilytica
ACGAATTTACTTGCTTCATCTTCTGCGTTAACTCATCTCATTTTGAGTTGAAAGATTAAAAAGGCTTAAATCTTTAGGCCGATATTTGTGTGCTCTACTTGACGTGGGGAGTCATACCAACGCCTCATTCAGAGGCAATAAAATAGTTGGTTAAAATAAGCGAGGCACGAGCAAAAACCAACTGTTTTTTGTCCTGCTGAAATGACTTGTTAGTTTTACTTACGCTTTAAATACTTCATTACTTTCTCTGCTGATTTGAAAGATTGTGACTCATAGCCTTTATCTAGTTGCATTTCTGCTTCATCGGAATTCCATTTCACGGCCTCTTTATCAGCTTTTAATGAATCAGTTAAGCTAATTACTGCTTGTTTATAAAAGTACCTTTTATGAAATGGAACATGACTACTAAATAACTCTAATTGCAAATTATCTGGGAAAAATGAAGTGCTACTTGATTGAACTCCATTATACAATTTTTCAAACAATGGCACAGAGGCCTCATTGAATTCTTTTCGTTTGTCACGAGATAACGCGAAACGATGGCCTACAACCAAACCAACTAAAAATGTAAGTAAAGGTACATAAATTGATTGTTCAATCATTTTGGATCACCAAGCTCAAATTTACAGGTAAAACTAACGCCTCAATCAGAGGCAAAAAATAGTTGGTTAAAATTGGCGACGCAGGAGCAAAACCAACTGTTTTTTGTCCTGCTGAATTGACTTGTTATATTTTGTTTAACGCCTCACACAACTCAAAATAGCTTCTATCTTCCGTTATTGACACTTCGCCGTCAGCGAAAACCTTTAATAATTTACTATTTGGAACATACTCTGTTCTACCATTGCAATTAACCTTATTAGGAGCGCCGTAATAAATATTAAACTCAAAATATTTAACACTTCCATCTTTATTCACCGCAGCATCTTTGATAATGAACTCAATATCTTTTACTTGAACTGATGTCTCTTTTTTTAAAGGTTCTATATTAGGAGTGAACCAACCATGTTTAGCCGTAGAAATCCGTAATTCTCGAATCCTTCTATCTGAATCAGTTGTTGGATAAAACTCTAATATAGTTTCACCAAAAGGATGAGGTATAGAAATTTCATAAGTGATTTTTTTAAGTGGCAACCATTTAAAATCTAGTTGAACACTTGCATTGAGCGCACCTGAAAAAGTAAATAAAAATATAAATAATGCTCGATTCATCATAAAAATATAACGCCCAAATAACAGGCAATAAAATAGCTGGCTAAAATTAGCGACGAAGGAGCAAAAGCCAGCTGTTTTTTGTCCTAGTTAATTTGCTTGTTAGTTGCCATTTATACTGTAGTAAACCAAATGAACGCAAGATATATTGCTACAAGCATATAACCTAAAGATAACAAGCTATTTATACCTAAAACTCCAAACCAAAATCTACCTTTGAAATGGGATTTATCACGAACTTTAGAGGACAATAATGTAACAGTTGAACTAATGCTTAGTAAGGCGGCCGCGCCTAGGCATGGAAAAACAACAAACATTAAGAGTAATCCCATTGAGCTAGCAGCAGAGCCAGACTCTCCCTCAGCATTTGTAAGTGCTGAATATCCTAGCGCTAAACCAGCAATACTTAGGACTATTGATAAAACTTGAATTGTACGCATAAACCTTTCTTGGCAACTAACGCCCCAAATAAGAGGCTAAAAATTGTTTGCTACCTTGTGTAGCGAAGCGAAACCGAGCAAACAGTTTTTTGTCCTGCTTGATTGGCTTGTTAGTTTGACCACAAAAACTCAAACAGCTTTAGGCTGCGTGACTGGGCACCAAACGACGACTAAAAAGTGGGAAAGACGGATTTTTAGGAAGGATTCAAAACAACAAATGAACGTTCCATGTTGCCAACCTATTCAGCTTTCCCTGCCAAATGACCCATGCTCAAAACAACCACCAGAAACGTGTTTACCGCAGACATGATGGTAATGAACCGAAGTCGATACCGATACTGTAAACAACCACCGCTGCAACAAGCAATGCTCTAGCTCATAAAACCTTAAACTGCTGAATGCGAAAGTGATGACACTCAAAGCTCAACAACAAAGCCAAACCCGGTTGAACTAACGCACCAGTAACGGGCACCAAGGGTAACACAACTTTTTGCGCTAAACTGGCTCCGCCAGTGCAAAAAGATGGGTTGGCCTTGTGTGTCCCGCCCAGCTTGCTGGGCCTTGGTTGACTGGCTTGTTATGTGTTTCACTACCAACTAATAGCCAGCATCAACAAAGCCACTGCAACAAAACCCGCTACAAACAGGTTGACCATAGCCGAACTTAAGCCAGAGAGACCAGCTTTAAAATTTTTCCTGAGGTATACCGCATCAAGATCTGATACATCTTTGCAATGAGGGCAAACTTTCTCTCTACAACTATATTGGAGCCCGCAGCGAGTGCACATGCTCGACTTGTTATGATCATAGAAAATCATCTCCCACCCTCTTTAACACATCAAAACCACTTGTCATGCACTTTAACAATTAGATAAAGCCCCACAAAGACAAACAAGATGATTTCGAGAAGCAGCACACCACGACTCCCTCCAGAAATTCTGTCAAGAAGGCCAATGCACTCACCTGTGCAGTAGGTTCTAGAACCGAAAGCATGTACAAAGCACGGAAACAAAGTCAGTAACAAAACTTTAGCCTTCAACCACACGCCAAACTCTCCATTAGACACATAACGCCTAAATCAGGTGCGCCGTAGGCGTCACCTGGATTTACTTGTTAAGTGAATATTTGCACTTATCTGAGGTTTGTTTTTAAAGCAATGAACTGCTTTGCAAAATTTTCAGCAATCGCTTTGTTTTCTATAATCGAAACAGTCTCATTATTATACTGAGCCTTATTCGTCCAATTATAGGAGCCATGAATCACTTTCTTAAGATCAATAATGCAAAATTTATTATGCATTAATTTTCTAGAATTCTCAGGAATTTTATATGTTTCGAAGATTGTTCCTAGCTTCTCACCCAGCTGGAAATTTATATGGTCATCATTGATGATTAACTGAATATTCAAACCCTCTTTCTTCTTAAAGTAAAGAAGGTTTGCTAAATCTTTATCTGTGAACCAGGCGACAGCAACCCATATACAAAACTCTGCTTTTCTAATCTCGTCGACAATCAGTTTTTTTATGTTTTCGAATTCAGAAATAACATTTAATCTATCGCTATTGTTCTGGATGTCAGAGATGATTCTTTCAAGCTCTCCTTGACCATATTTCCCCTGCATTTTTAGCGCAAGCTCATAAATCTCGTCTGGTTTTAGGTGACAAGTCCTTGCATAAATGTAATTTCTTTTACTGGAGAATGCTTCACTAACTTCACCTTCCTGAAGTCCATAACCCGTGCAAACCATAGGAAGAACATATGCTGACTCATCATACAAGTGATCAGATATTAAACCGAGAAGCTTGTTTGCAGTTCCTGGTGTTACCTTTACCTTTGATCCAATTTGAGCATCAGGCTCATTTTGTAAATCTTCGATTATATCGATGATGTTTAATAGATCAGATTTCAGATTATAAGCATCGTGAATATATTCGATATCTGGATCTAAATTCTTTACTTCATTTTGTATCAGATCATTATCAATACGCTTTACAGAGCCAATGAATCTCTTGGCAATGTCCCGAAAAGCAAAAGTATAGGCACTTTGCATATCTGGATCATCAGAAGGTGAACACTTGCCAAGAGGAAACTCTCGTATGTCATTCGCTAATTCTATGATGCGCTGGACCAAAGTGCCCATGAGTTTACCTCGATGTTTCTATATTCACTTAACGCCCACAGAACGCGCGCGAGGTACGAGCGTCGCTGTTGCTGTGTTTGTTATGCATCTATGACTCCATGATTGACTAGATAATCGAAACCATCGTTTGTTACCGAGTATTGACCAATTAAGTTGCTTTCCACTAGCCCTTCTTTCTCGGCCTGACTTAGATAACGCTCCAACTTTAGACGGTGCATATCCGTGAGATTATTAATAACCCCAATTGCCAATTTATCGTAAGGACTGTTTTCAAACGCTGCAGCAATAGCTGTCATTGCCGCTTTAAGACCATCTGCAGTTCTATCAGGTTTAGCCCCCTGTAGCGGTTTAAACGGGCTTACCCCGATTTCAGGTTTTTCATACAACGGAGCATTTAGAAGTGCTCTGATTAATTCATCGAGTGAATATTCAACTTCAGTGTCGTTGGAAAAGTTAATATAGAGCTTTGTTTGCAAAAAAGTAGGAAGCACCGTAGAAGAGGATTGCCTAACAACTGGAATTATTTTATTACTGTCGATTTTTGTAAGCAGTGACGCAGTTACAATCATTTTTTCGTAACCTACGCCTCCTTCACCAGCATTGGCTTTTGCAACATAAGCTTCTGAACAAACAATTATGACGAAATCACATTTTGCTAACTCTGTTTCCATGAAGTGTGGCAGATCGTCACCAGGCCGCAAGTCCCACTGGTCGAGTACGGCATCTATCCCGCGATGACGTAAGGTCGATGCAAAATCCAGTACCCAGCTTTTGTGCTCGGCTGAGTCATGCGAATAAGAAATAAACACTCTAGGTGGAACCATTTTCAACAATCCTTGGTGATGCTAATTTTTGATGCATAACGCTTAGTAGATCCACATGTATACATAATGTACATAAGGTAGACATGTATACCTTAATGGATATTTAGTGGGTTTTCGGACAGTGTAGACCTATCATGACTTTCGCGTCCTGCGAAATGGAGGTGTAACGGCCTGAATCCCTTCGATTAACTCACATTATCCACATTTTGCGTAAAATTCAACGACTCCCCTTTTGTATACCACCTTACATTAGAACATGCTAATTACTGTATCAATAAACAGTTAAATTTACAGCAACACAAAAAAGGCCTGTTCAGAAATCGTTACAACAAGAATAAATACTTTATTTTCATAATGTTAAAGAATAAAAGGCATCTAACTAGCGCAACTTCCGTTCATCACCCATCAAACAGTCACGCTATTTTTGGGCTTAATGTTTAACGTAACGCGCGAAACCCGATTGGATATATGACCAAGCTCGCTCTGGCTCAGCTTGTGCCATAAACGGAACCACACCCAGACAGGGTGAAGGCAGCAAAGCTTTAAGGCTTTCGATATTTGTCGACTGCTCTTTCATATCTGGATCAACACAGTTAGCCACCCATCCGGCCAAAGCCACACCATCTGAAATCATCGCATCGGCGGTTAATAATGCGTGATTTAAGCACCCCAACTTCATACCGACGACCATAATCACAGGCCAACGCTGTTTCTTTGGTAGATCTGCCAGCGTATTCCCCGCTAAGTCGAGTGGTACTTTCCACCCACCTGCGCCTTCAACTAACGTAAATTCGGGCGCATGTTTTTCAATTGTTTGATTCAAATGTGTCAGCAAATCCTCTTCACAGATTGTGATACCGGCCTGTTGCGCAGCGATATGAGGGGCAATCGGCGGCGCTAAACATATTGGGTTAATATCACCTGCATCAACATTCGCGGCACTGTATTTCGCGAGCAAAGCTGCGTCTGAATTAACCAAAGAGCCATTCTCAATTGCTGCACCAGCAGCAATTGGCTTATAACCGAGGGTATTCACTTTGGATTGCGTTAGGCCCCACAATATCGCAGACGAAATAAAGGTTTTACCGGCATCGGTGTCAGTACCAGTCACGAACATTACAGTCATTTTGTGACTACCCCGTAGTAAATTTGATACGTCAGCGGCAAACCTTCCTCTGTGCGATATGATTCGTAGGCACGATTAAATGTTTGCCACATCCGACGCCCCATTAACCCTTTTCGATTGCTGCCCAAAACCGTATTCGCGCCAACATCACGTATTGAGGCGAACAGGTTACGAATATCAGAATACCAAAATGTATGTGGCCGAATAATGCCGGTGGTTTTGTGTAAACGTGCAGTGGTCACGGCCACCTCAATTTGAGTTTTGCTGGCAAATCGATTCACGTGATCAAAGTCATCGACTTTTCGCCACGCTTTTTTCAACTGCCACAAAGACCCTTCGCTCACACAACTAAACACCATCGACCCATTAGGTTTAAGCACACGATGCGCTTCTTCAAATACGGCCGTCATATCAGGCATCCATTGAAGGGCCAAAGAGCTATATATCAAATCCACACTGTTATCTGGAACCGGCAATTGTTGTGCATCGGCTTGTAACGTAATCACAGATGGGCTCTGAAGCGCACATTGCTCAAGCATATCGGCACTTAAATCAACCGCCATAAGCTGATCGCTCATGTTGAGCAGTTGCGGAATAAAGGTACCTGGACCACAACCTAAGTCTATGGTCAGTTCGGCATGCTGCACCGGATTGTATGCAAGTAAATTGCGCCCAACTTGATATTGCACATTGGCGGCGTTTTTATAACTTTGACTTGCTTTGGAAAAGCGTCGTGCGACCGGCGATTTTTCCGCGATTAATGTCATGCGTACTGCTCCAGCGTGCTTGCAATCGCACTCACGCATTGTCGAATGTCTGTTTCTTCATGGCAGGCTGATAAGGTAAACCTAAGTCTCTCCTGCCCTTGTTTTACTGTGGGCGAACGGATTGCCCCGCAAGCGATGCCACTTTGTCTTAATTGCTCTGAAATGCGAATGACCTTTTCACTTGCGCCAATAAGCACGGGTTGTATCGCGCTATCCGATGGCAACAAATCAATTCCGCTGTCAACTGCCAACGACTTAAACAACTGAATGTTGTGGTGCAAGTTTTGCCAATGCTCTGGTTCTGTGGCCATGCATGTCAATGCAGCTGAAATAGCTGCAGCTTGCGCTGGCGGCATTGCCGTTGTGTATATGTAATGGCGACAAAATTGCCGCAGATAATCAGCAACGTCTCGATCGCATCCGACCATAGCCCCCCCCACACCGACTGCTTTGCCAAAGGTTGCCATGTACACGTCGATTTTATGAGGGGCAATTATGGATGAAGCGCCCGCCCCCTGCTCGCCTATAACACCAAGCCCATGGGCATCATCTACCATAAATAGCGCCTTTTGTTCAGCGCATAGGTGGGCTAATTCGGCTAGCGGTGCTTGATCGCCGTCCATGCTGAACACCGATTCTGTTACTAATAATTTAGTGTTCGCGGCTCTGGCCAACTGACGTCTCGCACTGTCGATTTGATTGTGCTGAAAACGAACATTGTGTGCAGCGCTGCTTAGTCCGCCATCAATCAAAGACGCATGATTGAGCTTATCTTGGACGATCAAGTCGTCCTGTTGCATTAAGCTTGTCAGCACACCTTGGTTCGCGCTAAAGCCCGATCCAAACAACAATACGTCTTCGCAGTGTGTCATTTCAGCGAGTTGCGACTGCAGATTGGCGTGTAATGTATGATGGCCAGTGATCAAGGTTGAGCCACCACTGCCTGCGCCATACTTTTCAACGGCGCCGCTAAACGCTGAAATCACCGAAGGGTGCGCGGCTAAACCAAGATAGTCATTACTGGCAAAATTTAACCAACGTTGCTGACCACGGACCAACCAGCGCCCCTGCCCTCGATCATTGGCGTGAATGTCGCGCCAATTATTGGACTGGCGCTTCGTGTCATTGGCCCACCTTATGCGGCGGTGGAAAGCACTCATTAGTTCACTGCGGCGTCGTAGAACTTCCCTTCTTGCTGTTTGTTCTTCAGCGCTTCTTCAATCACATATTCCTCAACTTCATCACTGTAACCCTTGGCTGCTTCTGGCTGAATGCCTAAACGTTGAAATAATGCTTGGTCTTTTTCTGCATCAGGGTTGCCAGTGGTCAATAATTTCTCACCGTAGAAAATACTGTTCGCCCCGGCGAAAAAACACATCGACTGCATCTGCTCATTCATTTGTTCGCGTCCAGCGCTCAAGCGGACATGTGCCTTGGGCATCATGATTCGTGCGACAGCAATAGTGCGAACAAAATCAAACGGGTCGAGATCTTCTTGCTCCGCCAATGGGGTCCCTTCAACTTTAACCAACATGTTAATTGGCACACTGTCTGGGTGCTCATCAAGATTGGCCAAAGACATCAGCAAGCCACTGCGATCGTTGTCTGACTCACCCAACCCCACAATTCCGCCAGAACACACATTCATGCCAGCGTCACGTACGTTACTTAGGGTGTCCATGCGATCTTGATAGGTGCGCGTGGTGATAATTTCACCGTAAAACTCTGGCGATGTATCAAGGTTATGGTTGTAATAGTCAAGCCCGGCAGATGCAAGAACTTGAGCTTGATCTTTGCTCAGCATGCCCAGTGTCATGCACGTTTCCATGCCCATTTCACGCACGCCTTCGACCATTTTCAAAATATAAGGCATGTCGCGATCTTTTGGATTGCGCCATGCCGCTCCCATACAGAAACGTGTACTGCCAATTGCCTTGGCAGCTCGGGCTTTTTCAAGCACCGCTTCAACTTCCATTAACTTTTCGGCTTCTAAGTCTGTGCTATAGCGAGCGCTTTGTGGACAGTAGCTACAGTCTTCAGGGCAAGCTCCCGTTTTAATGGAAAGCAAAGTGCTAATTTGAACTTCATTTGGATTAAAGTGAGCACGGTGTACCGTTTGCGCTTGAAATAATAAGTCATTGAAAGGTAGTGCAAATAACGCATTGACTTGGGCAAGCGTCCAATCATGCCGAACCGATTCAGTCATGGTGTTTATCCTTGGGTTGCATTCCGCATTTATGATGGCTAGTCTAGCGATTGCCGCCGTTCAGTCAACGGCATTTTTTTACCATACGTTGACTACTGATTACATTATGACCAAATCTATCGATACTGACTTCGACCAACGCCATATTTGGCATCCTTACACCCGTGCCAATCCGACCAGTGCCAATTATGCGGTGTCGCATGCCAGTGGGCATAGCGTGACTTTTGACACCGGTTGCACTGTGGTAGACGGCATGGCCTCTTGGTGGAGCGCTATACACGGCTATCAAGTACCTGAGATTAATACGGCTATCCAATCTCAGATAGGTCAAATGAGCCATTTCATGTTTGGTGGTGTGACGCATCAGCCCGCAGTTTCTCTGTGTAAAAAATTAGTGGATATAACCCCACACTCGCTGCAACGCGTTTTTCTATCAGATTCGGGATCTGTATCAGTTGAGGTCGCTATGAAAATGGCGCTGCAATATTGGCAAGGCGCACGACAACCCTGCAAAACAAAATTCATGACGGTTCGAAACGGATACCATGGTGACACATTTGCCGCCATGTCGGTGTGCGATCCGGTCAATGGCATGCACAGTCTGTTCTCAGAAGTATTGGCCCAAGCTTTATTTTTACCTGCGCCGCCTGCCGGTTTTGATAGCCCAATTGATCATCAATGGGTTGCTGAAGCCGAAGAAGCTTTTGCACTTCATCATCAATCTTTAGCTGCTTTTATCATTGAGCCGGTAGTTCAAGGCGCTGGCGGCATGCGGTTTTACGCCCCGCATTATTTGTCAGAGATTCGTCGCTTGTGTGATGAATACGGAGTACTTTTAATTGCCGATGAGATTGCTACAGGATTTGGCCGTACAGGTAAAATGTTTGCGGTGGAACATGCAGCCATCACACCCGATATTATGTGTTTGGGTAAAGCTCTCACCGGCGGAACCCTGTCACTAGCTGCAACCTTGTGCACGAATGATGTGGCCGAGACCGTCTGCCAATCGGCGGCGGGCGTATTTATGCATGGCCCCACTTTTATGGGCAATCCGCTCGCATGTGCAGTGGCCAACGCCAGTATCGAACTACTAATGGCATATGATTGGAAATTCGAAGTTGAACGCATTAACAAGCAACTATCAACGCAACTTGCTCAATGTGCCACACTCAATTCGGTCAGAGATGTGCGTGTGCTCGGCGCTATTGGCGTAGTTGAAACACATTCACCCATCGATGTGCTGTCACTTCAAGCTGCGGTGATTGCTCATGGGGCTTGGATACGTCCATTCGGTAAGCTCGCATACGTAATGCCTGGCTACAGAATGACCAATACTGAGCTGACCACTTTAACATCTGCAATTTACAAAGGCTTGCTTGAATGCGAACAAAGCGAGGTCTAACTCCCTGCTATTGCTAAGGTTTTGTCGATTTTATTGATGCTGATTTCACAACTCTCATGCAACATGGCTATTGCCCTTCAAAAAAAATCACTTAATATGCATAATTATTCATTCGTTTTATGATCTACTTCGGGTTAAAAACGTTGAAAATCTGGATAATGCAGTCGGTTCTACGACACCCAAATTATAATAATAATTTCTAAATTCAGCAGACGCGTTCGCCTATAGCGTTAGCAGACTCACCCTCCGGTAGGGCCTGACAGTGCTCATTAAGCGTGCGTTTAAGAAAATATTTACTGGAACTTAGATTCCATTGACCCAAAGACGGGAAACAATATGACCCACAATACTTCATCTCAGGGCTTATACCGCTCAGACTTTGAACATGATGCATGTGGCATCGGTTTTGTCGCTAACCTTAAGGGCCAAAAGTCCCACGATATCATTGAAAATGCACTAACCATGCTAACCTGCATGGAACACCGTGGTGGTACAGGCTACGATGTTAAAAGCGGTGATGGCGCAGGCATTCTCATTCAAATCCCTCACAGTTACCTCGCAGAAGAAGTGCAAGCGTTAGGCTTCACCTTGCCCACAGTCGGACATTACGGCGTTGGCATGATCTTTCTGCCACAAGACGAGAAAGTCGCCACTCAGTGTCGCAATGTTCTGAACGACAACATTAAACGTCTTGGCTTGAAGCTATTAGGCTACCGTCATGTTCCGGGCGATAATTCTGGGCTCGGCCTCGCATCGCGCGAAAGCGAACCCACCATCGAGCAAGTGTTTATCGCTAAGCCAAAATCGCTCGATCAAACTGAATTTCAACGTAAATTGTTAGTGCTGCGTAAGTACACGGCGCATTTAATAAACTCAACAATTAGCAACCAAAAAGACGAGTTCTACATTGCGTCTATGTCCAACCGCACGATCGTGTATAAAGGGCAATTCACCACTGCTCAAGTGCGTGAATACTACTTAGAACTACAAGATGAGCGCGTGGACTCTGCGTTAGCCATGTTCCACAGCCGCTTCTCAACTAACACATTCCCTGCATGGCGTAGAGCCCAACCATTCCGCTTTTTGTCGCACAATGGCGAGATCAATACGGTAAAAGGTAACGTCAATTGGATGGCGGCGCGCGAAGCCTTGTTTGAGTCAGTGAACTTCTCGAAAGAAGAACTGACCATGTTGTACCCAGTGTGTAACCGCGATAACTCAGACTCTGCAAACCTCGATATGGTTGTAGAATTGTTAGTGCTAAGCGGCCGTCCATTGTCACAAGTGATGATGATGCTGGTACCAGAAGCTTGGCAATCACAAGAAGACATGGACAAGGTGAAGCGCGCTTTTTATGAATATTACGCGTGCATCATGGAACCATGGGATGGCCCAGCGTCTATTTCATTCACGGATGGCCAAGTGATTGGCGCAACACTGGACCGCAACGGCTTACGCCCTTCTCGCTACCTCGTGACAAAAGATGACATGGTCGTCATGGGTTCAGAAACTGGAACTTTGTGCATCGACCCCGCTTCAGTGGTTGAAAAAGGCCGTTTGCAGCCCGGTAAAATTTTCATTGCCGACTTAAACCAAGGTCGCATTATCAGCGATGACGAAGTGAAAGCTGAAGTCTGTGCAACTAAGCCTTATGGTGAATGGTTAAGCAAAAACAAAATTGTTTTAGATGACTTACCTACACCGAGCGAAGTTCAGCAGCAACCCGCACCTAAATCGTTGCGTATGCATCAAAAAGCGTTTGGCTTTACACATGAAGATCTTAACCTCGTGTTGGCCCAAATGGTTGGTACAGCGAAAGAACCTCTAGGTGCAATGGGCGCTGACAACCCATTGGCTGTGCTATCGGACAAACCACAGCATTTATCAAACTACTTTAAGCAGTTGTTTGCCCAGGTCACGAATCCACCCATTGACCCAATTCGTGAAGAAATGGTGATGTCATTACGCACTTACGTGGGCGCAAATCAAAACTTGCTCACTGAAACTGCAGCACATTGTCACAAAGTCGAGATTAAGCAGCCCGTCCTCAGCAACGAACAGCTGATGAAGTTGAAACACATCGATCATGACCACTTTCAGTCTAAAACCTTAAACACACTGTTCCGCGCGACCGGTAAAAAAGGTGAATTGGAAGGTGCAATTGATCGCTTATGTCGTTACGCAAAAGATGCGGTTAATGACGGCTACTCAATCCTCATTTTGAGCGATCGCAATGTCGACACTGACCACGCCGCAATTCCTTCATTGCTTGCCACTGCAGCAGTACATCATTATCTGATTCGTCACGGTTTACGCGCCAAGGCCGACATTATTGTTGAGTCTGGCGATATCCGCGAGACGCATCATTTTGCCACACTTATTGGTTACGGGGCTTCTGCTGCCAACCCTTATATGGCGATAGAAACACTCAACGAACTGCGTAATGACAACGTCATTAACTCAGAGTGGAGCAACACTCAGGTTCTGACTCGCTACATCAAAGCAGTCAATAGTGGCTTGTTGAAAATCTTCTCGAAGATGGGCATTTCAACACTGCAAAGTTACCAAGGAGCTCAAATTTTTGAAGCCTTGGGCATTAACTCTGAAGTTGTACAACAGTATTTCACCGGCACTGTCACACGGATTGAAGGTATTGGTTTAGACCAAATTGCCACCGAATCATTAAAAAATCACCGTGAAGGTTTCCCAGACGAAAGCCGTATTCACGTGGACGACATTCTGGCATCAGGAGGTGAGTACGCTTGGCGTAACGATGGCGAACGTCATTTGTTTAACCCCACTACCATCCGCTTATTGCAGCATTCTTCTGCCAAGAACGACTATGAGCAGTTCAAAGAGTACACCCAAGAAGTCGACAACCAAAGCACCGAAGCATTTACCCTGCGTGGCTTATTGAAGTTTAATTCTGACCGCCCTTCTATTTCCATCGACGAAGTAGAACCGGCCGAAGAAATCTTCAAACGTTTCGCAACTGGTGCAATGTCATTTGGCTCTATTTCGTGGGAAGCGCACACAACACTTGCCATGGCAATGAACCGCATTGGCGGTAAGAGTAATTCAGGGGAAGGCGGAGAAGATCCAATTCGCTTTACTCCACTTGAAAATGGCGATCGCATGATCAGCCGAATCAAGCAGGTTGCATCAGGCCGTTTTGGTGTCACCAGCCACTACTTGGCTAATGCTGATGAGCTTCAAATTAAGATGGCTCAAGGCGCAAAACCTGGCGAAGGCGGACAACTTCCAGGGCATAAGGTAGATGCATGGATTGGCCGAACTCGTGGCTCCACTCCGGGCGTGGGGCTCATTTCGCCACCACCGCACCATGACATTTACTCAATTGAAGATTTAGCACAGCTGATCTACGATTTGAAAAATGCCAACCGCGATGCACGTATCAACGTAAAATTAGTATCAGAAGCGGGTGTTGGTACAATTGCTGCCGGTGTGACCAAAGGCTACGCGGATGTAGTGCTGATTGCCGGTTACGATGGCGGTACAGGTGCCTCACCATTAAGTTCGATAAAGCATGCTGGATTGCCATGGGAATTGGGCCTAGCAGAAACGCATCAGACCCTCGTTCGCAACCGATTGCGTAGCCGAATCACCGTGCAGTCTGACGGCCAAATGAAAACCCCTCGCGATTTAGCAATAGCAACATTACTTGGCGCTGAAGAATGGGGCATTGCAACTGCGGCATTGATTGTTGAAGGTTGTACCATGATGCGTAAGTGTCACCTCAACACTTGCCCTGTAGGCATCGCCACTCAAGACCGAGTGCTGCGCGGCCGTTACAATGGGCAAGTTGAACACGTGGTTAACTTCTTCACCATGATGACGCAAGGCTTGCGTGAACTCATGGCTGAATTAGGTTTCCGCACGATTAACGAAATGGTAGGTCAATCGCAGTGTTTAGACATACGAGATGACCGCGAACACTGGAAGTTCAAACATGTTGATTTAAAACCAATCCTGCATAAAGAAGAAGCCGTTGAAGGCGAAACTTTGTATCGCAGTGTTGAGCAAAAACATTTGATCAACGACATCGTCGACCGCACGTTAATTGCGGATGCACAACCTGCGTTAAGCAATGGCGAAAATGTTAGTCTCACAAGCCCTATTATCAATACCGACCGTTCAGTTGGCACCATGTTGTCGAACGAAGTGAGTAAGAAATACGGTGCAGAAGGCTTACCTGCGAACACCATTGGTGTGAAATTTGACGGTTCCGCGGGCCAAAGCTTCGGCGCATTCGCAGCGAAAGGCATTCGCTTTGAACTCGAAGGCGACGCCAACGATTACTTCGGTAAAGGTTTGTCAGGTGCAGAGCTGGTTGTTTACCCACCCAAGGTGTCAACCTTCAACCCACGTGAAAACATCCTTATCGGTAACGTTGCATTCTTTGGGGGTACTTCGGGTGAAGCATTTATTCGTGGTATTGCGGGAGAGCGTTTCTGCGTACGTAACTCAGGTGTCACGGCTATTGTTGAAGGTGTAGGCGACCACGGTTGTGAATACATGACCGGCGGTAAAGCCATCATTTTGGGCAATACCGGTCGCAACTTTGCAGCGGGCATGAGCGGCGGCGTAGCCTATGTACTCGATGTGAATGGCGACTTTGCTAGCAAGTGCAATATGGAAATGGTTCAGCTCGAAACCATTGACGATGCTGAAGAATCCAATGAACTCAAGTCGTTGATAGAAAAACATCAGCAACACACGGGGTCAGATGTAGCCGCTGAATTACTAGCAGACTGGGAGACTTCTCTCACTCGATTTGTGAAAGTGATGCCAGTGGATTACAAGCAAATGCAAGCTTATATGAAACAAGCTCGCGATACGGGCCAATACGACACTGAGCAAGATGTTGCAGCAGCCGCATTCGACATGCACCTAGCATCACTTGCAAGCGCCAAATAAGGAGGAGCGATACTATGGGAAATCCAACAGGTTTTTTAAAATTAGACCGACAACTACCAGCGGATCGCGATCCATCTGAGCGTTTGATCGATTGGTTAGAAGTGCATGAGCACATGCCTGAAGATGGCATTAAAGAGCAAGCGTCTCGCTGCATGGACTGTGGTGTGCCGTTTTGTCAGAGTGGCGAAAGCCGCTTTGCACCGCAAGTAGCGGGCTGCCCAGTGAACAACCTTATTCCAGAGTGGAATGACTTGGTGTACCACGGTCGCTGGAAAGAAGCGGTACAACGTTTGCACAAAACCAACAACTTTCCTGAGTTTACCGGCCGCGTGTGCCCTGCTCCTTGTGAAGGTTCGTGCGTGTTGGGAATCAATGCGCCGCCGGTCACAATTAAGCATCATGAGTACGCCATTATTGAGCGTGCTTTTGAAGAAGGCTGGGTCGTTGCCGAGCCGCCTTCACGCCGTACCGGTAAAACCGTAGCAGTCGTAGGTTCAGGCCCCGGTGGTTTAGCCGCAGCTGCACAGTTAAACAAGGCTGGCCATCTGGTCACAGTGTACGAGCGTGCCGACCGCATTGGCGGCTTGTTGATGTACGGCATCCCTAACATGAAGTTAGAAAAGCACGTTGTCCAACGTCGTATCGATATTATGAAAGAGGAAGGCATTACCTTCGTCACTAATACCGAGATTGGTAAAGACATCTCTGCACAAACGCTCCATGCGGATTTTGATGCGGTTGTTATTGCCACAGGTGCAACTAAACCGCGCGACTTACCGGTTGAAGGCCGCGAACTGAAAGGCGTTCATTTTGCAATGGACTTCCTCAAGGCAAATACCAAAAGCCTGCTAGACAGCGGTCACCAAGACGGCAAATTCATCAGTGCGAAAGGTAAAAACGTGGTCATTATCGGTGGCGGTGATACGGGTACTGACTGTGTGGGCACATCGTTGCGCCACGGTTGTGAACACGTGATGCAGCTTGAAATCATGCCGCGCCCTGCCGACGCTCGATTACCTTCAAACCCTTGGCCGGAATGGCCTAAAACACTACTGGTTGACTATGGCCAAAGCGAAGCCATTGCCAAACAGGGTGATGATCCAAGACACTACTTGGTGATGACTAAGAAGTTTGAAGGCGATGATGAGGGCAATATCAAAGCGGTTCACACCGTTCACATCGAGTGGGCGAAAGATGAACAAGGACGCATGTTCCCGAAAGAAATTGAAGGCACAGAAACGCGACTAGAAGCCGACTTAGTATTGTTAGCGATGGGCTTTACTGGCCCAGAAGAAGCCATTCTTGATCAACTTGAGATTGAGAAGGATGCGCGCAGTAACGCGAAGGCTGAATACGACAAATTCCAAACGAACGTCAAAGGCGTGTTTGCTTGTGGTGATGCTCGCCGAGGGCAAAGTTTGATTGTCTGGGCGATTGACGAAGGGCGCCGTGCAGCGCGTGAGGTTGATACATTCTTAATGGGCCAAAGTTATCTCCCTTAGCCTGTATCAGGCGATCTAAAAAACCGCGCAAAAGCGCGGTTTTTTTATGTCTTTTGGTTTACCCATATCAAATTTATGTTGTTAAATCGCCCAGTTTTTCCGTTGTTCGGGTGGAACAAAACTCCACACAATCACACGTGTGATTTTGTTGCCGTGGCTCATCTGGATCACTTCGACTGTTTCGGCATCGAGTTCTTTCAAACGCTTTTTCAACGGCCGCACCGTATCATTTTTTGAAACCAAGGACGTAAACCAACACACATCATTCGCATAACGGCGACTTTCGGTCGCCATTCGTTTTAAAAATGACAACTCGCCACCTTGGCACCACAATTCTGTTGCTTGCCCGCCGAAATTTAATGGTGTACGTTTCGCCTTGTGTTGAGCGCCTTGTGGTTGCCCGACACCAAGCCATTTCTGGTTTGCTGCATCAATGGCTTCCTCCGCTGTTCGATGAAACGGTGGATTACACACTGACACATGATACTTGTCGTGTTTTCTGATGATTCCTTCAAATATCAAGTTAGGGTCTTTCTGCCGCACAATATTAATTAAGGGCGATAAATTGGAATTTTCCGATACGATTTTCTTCGCATTATCAAAAGCATGGGCGTCAACTTCAGTCCCTACGACTTTCCAACCATAGCTTTGAGATGCGATGATGGGATAAATGCAGTTTGCCCCCGTACCGATATCAAGCATTCGAATGTCAGAACCGGTTGGTACTGAGCGGTGACCCATGACTGTATTGGGTACATGCGTTGTCAGCAAATCAGCAATGTGATGGATATAATCGGCCCTACCCGGAATGGGCGGACACAAATAACCAGAAGGGATCTGCCAGTGTACAACCTGATACGCGTCATTTAACAAGGCTTTATTCAGCGCAAGGACTGCATCAGCATTAGCAAAGTCGATGGTGAGTTCACCGTGTTTGCCGCGAATAACATAGGGTTTAAGTTGGCTATTATTTTTTACTAATGCATTAAAATCATAACGACCCCGATGCGGGTTACGACAATGCAACGCTTGAGAAACCATACTAATTTAACCCATCTGAACAACGCGGCATACAACCGAAAACCTTACTTTGACCAAAGGCGACTAAGCTCTGGATGACGCTCAAACATTTTGTCGATGAACGAACAGCGCGACTCAATTTTAATCTCGTGCTCTTTGGCGTAAGCAATTAATGCTTCAAACAAAGTTTGAGCATACCCCTCTCCGCGATGAACCAGTGATACCCCCGTATGAGTGACCACAAATGTAGCGGGTTCAACCACATCAAATTTCATTTCTGCTGAATCAGAAATATAGAAACGACCGCTATATTCTGATAGTTCTAACTGTACTGCAATAGTGTCTGGCATCTGCCATTCCTCAGCTTCAATAAAAGAGCCCCATCATGACACAAAAAAGCCCCTGCAACCAAAGTTACAGGGGCTTTCATCAAGCGCTATTTAAGTAATTTTACTTAGCAGCTTTCTTTTCTTTTTCAGCAGCGATAATCGCTTCAGCTACGTTTGCAGGACATGCTGAGTAGTGGCTGAACTCCATAGAGAACTGACCACGACCAGAAGTCATTGTACGCAAGTGACCAATGTAACCAAACATTTCTGAAAGCGGTACATCAGCTTTAATACGAACACCAGTCACACCGGCTTCTTGGTCTTTGATCATGCCGCGACGACGGTTCAAATCACCAATTACATCACCAACGTGATCTTCTGGAGTGAACACATCAACTTTCATCACAGGCTCAAGAAGTTGCGGGCCGGCTTTAGGCATTGATTGGCGATATGCACCTTTCGCTGCAATTTCGAACGCAACCGCTGAGGAGTCAACTGCGTGGAAACCACCGTCGTACAATTCAATTTCAACGTCCAACAATGGGAAGCCAGCTAATGGGCCTTCTTCCATCATGCCTTTGAAACCTTTCTCAATCGCAGGGAAGAATTCCTTAGGAACGTTACCACCCACAACAATTGAGTTAAATACGAAGCCTGAGTTTTGCTCGCCTGGCTTGATACGGTAATCAATTTTACCGAATTGACCAGAACCACCAGACTGCTTCTTGTGCGTGTAGCTATCTTCAATCGCTTGCGTGATTGTTTCACGGTACGCAACTTGTGGTTGACCTACAGTCAGTTCAACGCCGTAAGTACGCTTTAAGATATCTACTTTAATATCTAAGTGAAGCTCACCCATACCTTTAAGGATGGTTTCGCCAGAATCTTCATCAGTCTCAACTTGGAAAGAAGGATCCTCTGCAACCATCTTACCGATCGCAATACCCATTTTCTCAGTTGAACCTTTATCTTTAGGAGCAACGGCAATCGAGATGACTGGTTCTGGGAAGATCATTGGTTCCAACGTACAAGGATGTTTTGGATCACAAAGCGTGTGACCTGTTTGAACATTCTTCATACCTACGATTGCAATGATGTCACCGGCTTTCGCAGTGCTTAATTCAGTGCGATCATCGGCGTGCATTTCTACCATGCGGCCTACACGTTCTGTTTTACCGGTGAATGAATTAAGGATAGTGTCACCCTTGTTCAATACACCTGAGTAAATACGGATAAACGTGAGTGCACCGAAACGGTCGTCCATGATTTTGAACGCCAATGCGCGTAAAGGCTCATCAGTAGAAACAGTTGCAACTTCACCCGTTGCTTCACCTGTTTCTTCGTCAGTCAATGGCTGAGCATCAACCTCAACTGGGTTTGGCAAATAATCAACAACCGCATCCAATACCAATTGAATACCTTTGTTTTTGAACGCTGAACCACAGTAAGTTGGGAAGAACGCCATTGTACGAGTACCCGTACGGATACAACGCTTAATGTCTTCTAGTGAAGGCTCTTCACCTTCCATGTATGCCATCAGCAAGTCATCGTCTTGCTCTAAAGCAGTTTCGATCAATTGCTCACGGTAAGCAGCAGCATCGTCAACCATATCGGCTGGAATGTCTGTCACTTCATAGTTTTCTGGAAGACCCGAGTCGTCCCAAACATATGCTTTTTGGCTTAATACGTCGACAACACCAACGAAGTCATCTTCTGTACCGATTGGCAATGTCATCACAAGCGGAGTTGCGCCAAGTACTTTCTCAACTTGACCCACAACGCGGTAGAAGTCTGCGCCCAAACGGTCGAGTTTGTTCACGAAGATTAAACGCGCAACTTCTGATTCGTTCGCGTAACGCCAGTTTGTTTCTGACTGAGGCTCAACACCACCAGAACCACAGAAAACACCAACACCACCATCGAGGACTTTCAGAGAACGATAGACTTCAACTGTGAAGTCAACGTGACCTGGAGTATCGATGATGTTCATACGGTGATCTTTCCAGAAACAAGTTGTTGCAGCTGATTGAATGGTAATACCACGCTCAGCTTCTTGATCCATAAAGTCAGTCGTTGCGGCGCCGTCGTGTACTTCACCTGTTTTGTGAATTTTACCCGTCAGCTTCAAAATACGTTCTGTGGTGGTTGTTTTACCCGCGTCAACGTGGGCAAAAATACCGATGTTTCTGTAATGTGATAAGTCAGCCATTATTTTACTCAATTATTCAAGAGCCAAAATTTGCGCGCAAGTATACAGGAATTCTACGACGAATTGCCAAGCTTGTTTTTCAACTTGCCTGTATCTTCTCGCATACGCATGCGTTCAATTGAACAACTCGTCGATTTTGATTCAAAACTCGACAAGTTATTTGTATTCATTTTTTCAGGGTGCTTTTTAACACATACAGCGCCATACAGCCAACGAACTAGCCAGAAAAGATTAGATTTCTTCATATTTACGCTGTGTTGTGCAATTGCCTTCCTTTTCACTACGCCCAAGGGCTGTAAGGCTTGTCTTCGTCGCGCTCAAACACATCTGAGTACCCGACTATTATAGACTTCGACAAACCATGCCGATTAGAACTTGTACACTGCTGAATTTGCCCTTGGTCCGAAGGGTCGCCCACTAATACCCGCCGAACATCATAACCAAGTGCTTCCGCAGCAGCCTGATAGGGTAAATATTCCCAACACTGCATATTTGTGTTGTCGCAGATCATAATGGGGCGTCGGGCCTTCAACCCGTTAATAAACCGCACCAAACATAGCGCCTGATATACCGGCAATTTGTCAGCTTCAAAGGTATATCGCGTGCCTCGCTGAAAATAATCATCAATACTACAAATGATATCTTCGGCTCGAAATCGAGATGCATACTGTTGATGCCATTGCTTGGCCAATCGAGTTTTGCCAGAGCCTGGCAGTCCCCTCAATACAATAGCGAGCGGTTTAGCGCTTACCGTCTTCACTGATTCGACTTCCAATCGCAGTCTGTTGGTGACGATATTTTGCGTCAGCTCTCTTGTTATATGGGCGGGCACATTCAAATTCAAGGCGCTCAAAATTCAACGCGCCAATCTTCATTTTAGGACGCAAAGCCAATGGCAATTTACCACTGTTCATAAATTCCAAAACAATACGACCAGACCAGCCAGGATCAATACGATGTGCGGTCACATGAACCATTAAGCCCAACCGTGCCAAAGAAGACCGGCCATCCAACCAGCCAACAATATCAGCCGGAAGTGTTACTGATTCATATGTGACGGCTAAAGCTAGCTCACCGGGATGAAGAAAAAATGCATCACCATCGTTGATATATATTTCATCGCTCATCACAGCATTCAGTGCTGCGTCCATTTCATCTCGCGGGCCACTCATATCAATAAAGGGTGCGGTATGATCTTGAAACACTCGAAATGTGTTTCCTAAACGCACATCAAGACTCACGCCACTAATCATTTCTGGCTGTGGGCGAGGATCAATCACGATATTGCCCGTATCCAATGCTTGTTCTATTTGAACGTCGTTTAGTCTCATTTTTATATCCTATGTCATCAGCGCCGTAGTGTATGCCCAGAAATCAATTTCGTCACTAGCGAATCGAACCAATCGTGATTCATGTAAATTAATCATCCGATGCATCAATAGACACCACAGGGCTTTGATTTGCAGAGAGTTGCCATAATTGCGCTGCTGTAGCTACAGCGGCGTTATGGTAGCCCCGACTCAATGCAGATTCAGGCGTTGCGATAACCGTGGGCTCACCCGCTTCAACATCATCACCGATGACCTTGTCGAGCGGCAAAGCTCCAAGTAACGGCACCTCATAATGGGCCGCAATCCGCTGCCCACCGTCCTGGCCAAACAGGTAGTCATGGTGGCCGCAGTTTGAGCACAGGTGGTAGCTCATGTTTTCTATCACGCCGGCCACGGGCACATTTACTTTGTTGTACATGGCAATGCCTTTGACTGCATCTGCCAGTGCAATAGTTTGCGGTGTTGTCACAATCACAGCGGCTGATACCGGAACGACTTGAGCAAGGGTGAGTTGAATATCTCCTGTGCCGGGAGGCATATCGACCACAAGGTAATCAACGTCTCCCCATATGGTGTCTCGAAGCAATTGTTGTAGCACGCCAGCGGCCATCGGTCCGCGCCATACAGTGGCTGTATCATCAGGTACTAAAAACCCCACTGAATTGACGATAAGCCCATGCGCGCTCACAGGAATCATCATTTGTTTGCCGTCAGGCAAACCCGGCTTTTCATTTTCGCAGCCCAACATTAACGGCAGAGACGGTCCGTAAATATCGGCGTCGAGCAAGGCGACACTTGCACCTTCAGCTTTTAATGCAAGCGCAAGGTTAACCGCTGTGGTGGACTTCCCTACGCCTCCTTTACCGCTGGATATCGCTATAATATTTTTAACATTCGATAGGTTAGGTAATCGTTCGCCTGCGGTCGCTTCGATGGCGTGCGTGACTTGCCAATCGATACTTTTGGAACCAACGGCCTGCTCCAATTGTTGACGCTGGTCGTTACTGAGTCGACTCTCGAATTGCCCATTAGCAAACGGAAACTCTAATTCAACAGAAATTTTATCGTGCTGCTGCTCTATACTTTTAACCGCGTTGAGCGCTGACAAAGTCAACCCTGATACGGGTTCAATGAGGTTAGATAATACTAATTCAAGTGTGCTCATCATGTATCCTTTGATGAAATCCTGAGCAATTTTTACGCTCAAGCACAACAGCAACTGCAAAGCATTACAATGTACTGTGGTTTTGGGTTGGCATTTTGCGGTACCATTCTGCTTCTTTTCGACAATGATGCAACTGGCTGACAGAGACGATGACAAATTCCGCTCGTGACATTTTGGTCACTTCAGCACTGCCATACGCAAATGGCTCTATCCACCTTGGACATATGCTTGAGCATATTCAAACTGATATTTGGGTTCGATTCCAAAAGCTCCGAGGCCATAATTGTACCTTGGTCTGTGCCGACGATGCGCATGGCACGCCAATTATGCTCAAAGCCCAAGAAATGGGTATTACACCAGAACAGCTGATTGCAGACACGTCTGTTGAGCATCAGCAAGATTTTGGTGAGTTTTTAATTGATTTTGACCACTATCATTCAACGCATAGTGAAGAAAACAAAGAACTCGCAAGCAGCATCTATATCGCATTGCGCGATGCAGGGCATATTAAGACTCGTACGATCAGCCAATTGTTTGATCCCGAAAAAGAAATGTTCCTGCCGGATCGCTTCGTGAAAGGCGAGTGTCCAAAATGTGGTTCAGCCGATCAAAATGGCGATAACTGCGACAACTGCGGTGCGACATATAGTCCAACAGACCTAAAGAACCCAGTGTCCGCAGTATCTGGCGCAACACCGGAACTGCGCGACTCTGAGCACTACTTTTTCGACCTGCCCGCTTTTGCCGACATGCTGCAAACATGGACCAAATCGGGTCATTTGCAAAACGAAATGGCGAACAAGCTGGCAGAATGGTTCGAACAAGGCCTACAGCAATGGGACATCAGTCGTGACGCACCGTACTTTGGTTTTGAAATTCCTGATGCGCCGGGCAAATATTTTTACGTATGGTTAGATGCACCAATCGGTTATCTTGCCAGCTTTAAAGCATTGTGTGATCAGTCAGACTCGTTGAATTTTGACGATTACTGGAAGCCGAGCTCAAACGCCGAGGTATATCATTTCATCGGTAAAGACATCATCTATTTCCACAGCTTGTTCTGGCCTGCTATGTTGGAAGGAGCGGGCTACCGTAAGCCAACGGCGGTGTTTGCGCACGGCTATGTGACGGTCAATGGCGCTAAGATGTCTAAATCTCGCGGTACCTTCATCAAGGCGCGTACCTATTTAGAGCATCTCAACCCAGAATACTTGCGTTATTACTACGCTGCAAAATTGTCGAGCAAGATTGACGACCTCGATTTGAACCTCGAAGATTTTGTATTGCGCGTGAATTCTGATTTGGTCGGTAAAGTCATTAATATTGCCTCTCGTTGTGCTGGCTTTGTGACCAAACGTTTTGACGGTACTTTGAGTGATACGGTGGTCAATGCAGAATTAGCTCAAGAATTTATGGATGCAGGCGACTCAATTGCTGCACTGTATGAACAACGCGAATACGGCAAAGCCATTCGCGAAATCATGGCTCTTGCTGATAAAGCCAACGCATATATTGCAGACATGGCGCCGTGGAAGCTGATTAAAGAGGAAGGTCAACAGGCGCTCGCCCATGACGTGTGCTCGTTAGGCATCAACTTGTTCCGTATTTTAATTGTTTATCTTAAACCAGTGCTCCCTACAACCGCAGCAGCATCCGAACAATTCTTGAATGATGAATTAACCTGGAATAGCCACAAACACGTGCTGACAGGTCACAAAATTTCGCCATTTAAAGCCTTGATGCAGCGTGTTGAAACTGACAAGGTAGCCGCAATGGTGGAAGCCTCTAAAGAAAGCCAAGCGGCTGCAAAGCCAACCGAAGCGAAAGCAGATGAAGCTGCTCTCAGTGCTGAAATTGAGCCGATAGCGGACGAAATTCAGTTTGACGACTTTGCGAAGGTTGACTTGCGTGTTGCGAGGATTGTTAAAGCCGAAGAAGTGGACGGTGCTAAGAAATTACTGCAATTGACGCTTGATATTGGTAGTGAATCTCGTCAAGTATTTGCAGGCATTAAATCAGCGTATACCGCAGAAGAGCTTGAAGGACGTTTGACGGTTATGGTCGCGAACCTCGCTCCGCGTAAAATGCGTTTTGGTATGTCTGAGGGCATGGTCTGCGCCGCCGGTCCTGGCGGTAAAGATATCTGGATCCTGAGCCCAGACAGCGGAGCACAACCAGGCATGCGTATCTTTTAGTGGTGAGTGACCCAAGCCCTCTTAGATGGAAACTTTGGCTGCAGACCATGCGGCCAAAGACTCTACCAGCAGCGGTTGCCCCTCTGCTGGTTGCTATCGCCTTATCTGTACAAAGCCCATACCCTGTATCTCTGCCTCTCGTCATTTTGGCCATGTTGTGCTCGCTAACGCTGCAAATCTTGGTCAATTTCGCAAATGATTATTCGGATGCCAAATCGGGAGTAGACACAGATAAACGAGTCGGCCCGACGCGCGCCACGCAGTCCGGTCTGATCGCTGAGCAGCAAATGTTCAGGGCCATCTGCATCACGGCTACGTTAGCTATTTGTTTCGGCTTGCCTTTAGTGATTGCGGGCGGTGTCTATCTCGCGGTGGTGGGTGTGCTTTGCGTAATAGCGGCACTGGCGTATAGCGGGGGCCCCTTCCCGCTGGCAAGCAATGCCCTCGGAGAAATCACTGTATTTGTGTTTTTCGGTCTTGTTGCAGTCGTTGGTGGCACTTATCTTTTCACCGGATTAGTCCTGCCACATGTCTGGTACATGGCCACCATATGCGGCCTGCCGATCAGTGCTATTATGTTGGTCAACAACACCCGTGACATACAAACTGATGCACTCGCCAACAAAAATACGTTGTCAGTGCGAGTTGGGCGATCAATGGCCAATCGAATTTTCTTGGCTTTACTGACAATGCCTTTGCTCGTAGCGTTGGTCGCGTGGCTACAATCACCCGCACTGTGGACTTGGCCGATTGCATCGGCGCTGACGCTGCCCTTTGCACTTCGATTAAGCCGTGCATTTAACGCCGCTAACGGCGCATCATTCAACCCGCTTCTAGGCCAAACGTCTCAATTCTGTTTGTGGACGAGTATTCTCTATAGCTGCGCAATACTCATTGCTTGAGTAATTTCCAAACACGTCACGATCTGTTAGCATACACGGCTAATTTATGTGACACCCATCAAAGTTTGAAGCCATGTTCTTTCAATTAGTTATGAAACACCATGCAAACGCTAAGTCAGACATTTTGTCTGGTTTGACGGTTGCACTCGCCTTGGTACCCGAAGCGGTAGCCTTTGCTTTTATTGCTGGCGTCCATCCGCTAGTTGGCCTTTACGCGGCATTTATGGTCGGTTTAATCACTGCCACATTCGGAGGTCGCCCAGGTATGATCTCTGGCGCGACTGGCGCTCTAGCCGTTGTGATGGTTGCCTTGGTCGCTCAAGCCGAACAACAGTTTGGCGAAGGTTCTGGGGTGCAATATTTGTTTGCATCGGTCGTGTTGATGGGGGCCATTCAAATTACCGCAGGCGCACTGAAACTCGGTAAATTCATCCGAATTGTGCCACACCCTGTGATGCTTGGCTTCGTCAATGGTTTAGCCATTGTGATTTTCTTAGCGCAACTACCGCAACTACAAACGTTCACCCCTGAAGGTAAATGGGGATGGGTCAGTGGCGATTGGTTACTGGGCATGGAAATGTTTTGGATGGGTGGTCTCATCTTACTCACCATGGCCATCACTTGGGGGTTGCCCAAAATCACCAAGGCAATTCCATCGGCGCTCGCTGCCATTGTCGTGTGTAGCTTGCTGGTAATTTTTGCCGATGTAGATACCAAACGCGTGGGCGACTTGGCCTCCATTGCTGGCGGCTTGCCAGATTTCTCGGTGCCACTGGTTCCGTTTAATTTAGAAACCTTGATGTTTATTCTGCCATTCTCGGTGATCTTCGCTGCAATTGGTTTGATTGAATCTCTTCTCACAATGACCGTAATCGACGAGATGACGGAAACCCGCGGTCGAGGCAATAAAGAATGTGTTGCCCAAGGCGCTGCAAACGTAGTGACGGGCTTCTTTGGCGGGATGGGCGGTTGCGCCATGATTGGCCAGTCGATGATTAATGTGAACTCAGGTGGCCGTGGTCGCTTGTCGGGTATTGCAGCGGCGCTGTTCCTGTTGAGCTTTATTCTTTTTGCGTCAGGCTTAATCGAGCAAATACCAATTGCTGCGCTAACCGGTGTGATGTTCATGGTTGTGATCGGCACTTTTGAATGGTCTAGCCTACGCATCATGGGCAAAATTCCCCGCCACGATGCATTCGTAATTGTGCTCGTGTCCGGTGTCACCGTGTTAACCGACCTAGCGGTTGCTGTGGTTGTGGGTGTAATTGTTGCAGCCCTCGTATTTGCTTGGGAACATGCAAAACATATCCGCGCAAGCACGACCATTGATAGCAATGGTTGGAAAATTTATGACTTGAGTGGCCCATTGTTCTTTAGTTCTGTGGCTGACTTTAAAGATTTGTTCGATGTGAAGAACGATCCTCAAGATGTTGTGATCGAGTTTCAAAACTCACGTGTTTGCGATCATTCGGCTTTAGAAGCGATCGACAATATCGCCGTTCGCTACAACAGCGCAGGTAAAACCTTACACCTGCGTCACCTCTCTAAAGAGTGCCGCGCATTGTTGAAAAATTCTGGTACGCTTTGCGAAGTGAACGTACTTGAAGACCCAAACTACAAAGTAGCGGTGGACGAGCTAGACTAAAGATTGACCATCTAGCACTTAGAAAAAGCCCGGCAATGCTGGGCTTTTTTGTGCGCCACTGTTCATTTATGCACATTGATTAGCCCAATATTTGTTCAGCTAAACGCTTCACACTAGACTTAAGAACCACGCCATCGATTGGACTCGATAGTGTGTATACGATTACAGATACCTTGCAAGGAGCATATACATGAAAAACCCATGGACACTGGTCATTCACGACGTTGGCACTGATTACGTCAATGTATGGGTGGGAACACTCGACGAAAACCTAGGTCAACCCGAGCAATGCTTCGTTGATGTATTCGAGACCACCAACGTACCTGAAATCACAGGACAGGAACCGAAAGCAGTTCCTCAAATAGTGATCACTAAAGATCAATGGGAACGCCCTTTTACCACCCTTCCCCAACGATTTTTTAAACTCGTACATATTTCTGGTTTATCCGCAGGCAAAGCATATGAGGTTTTGTTTAGCCGCACATTACTGCCCTCTGAAAACGAGCATAGTTCGGCTCACAAACTCGCCTTTGGTCAGTTCACCACGTTACCTTCTGAATTGCCGTCATCGCCTCAAAAACCTTTTGTGGTCGCAATTGGCAGCTGCTATTACAACGATGACGATCATGGAAAAGCAGCAAACGCATATGCGCATTTGTATCATCATGGTAGCCCCGAATCTCGCCCTGACGTGAAGTTTTTTACCGGCGATCAAGTTTATCTCGACATTGGGCTCGACTCATTATCACCGGTTCTCAAAGAAGTACGTGAACGCATCGCAAATGATTACCGAAGCAGTTGGAAACTCAACCGCAAGATGTATCGATTAGGCGCAAATTGGTTCTTACCTGACGATCACGAATACTGGAATAACTTTCCCTTCGCGAAAGGGATTAGCCCTTATTTGTGGATGATCACAGCCAATAAAAAAGTACGTGCGACTTGGAAAGCAACAGCCAAAGATGGTATCGAACGCGTTCAGCAGGTGTCGCCCATTCGAACCTTTAATCTTGGCCACGATCTTTCTTTTTGTGTGGCTGATTTAAGGAGCAATCGTTCAGCCGATAAAAAAGCCTCTCGGATGATGCAAGAAGAAGACTTTGAAGCATTAGAGCAATGGGCCAGCACCTTAACTTGCCCCGGCGTTTTAGTGTTGCCGCAGCCTTTAATTGTGCAACCTGGTGGCAGTCAAGACTTCAACTTGGCCAATTACAAGCGCCACTACAAACGGTTACTTCAAGCGTTAGCTGAATCCGGCAACGATATTATGTTGCTTACTGGTGACGTGCATTACGGCCGCCTCTCGAAAGTTGCCTTGGGTAATAAGGGTTCAACATTTTATGAGGTGATTTCATCTCCACTGTCCAACTTGACAGGAATCGATGGCAAAGTTGCCGCCAGCGTAGTGGAATTCCAAACCAAATTTCCGGCGATTGATGTACCCAATGTGCCCAAAATGGATGTGGATACCGATAAGAAATGGACCGTGAGTACTGAGAAAATTTCATATTGGTGGGATATTATTGGCAAAGCGGGTTACACCAAAACTCGCGAGCACTTTATGACGCTTGGTTATATCAAGGAATCAGGGCACGTCAAAGTTACGATCAATGCTTGGCGCATTCGGACCCGCTCAGGAAAGCCTCAAAAAGAATTCGACCAACCGGTCGTGTTCACACTAAAGAGCAACACTTAAAGGCGGGGGCGAAGGTTAACGCTTTCGCCCTTTAGATTTCTTTTTACGCGCAGCGTCTTTCTCTGCTTTTGCAGCAAGTTTCTTGTCGATGGCAAGCTGTTCGGCCATACACATTTGTGGCGTTTCCATTGAGATACGACCCAGCACTGTCTCTCGCAATTCGGTCAGTAAAATCTTCGCGGCTTTATTGATCTCCACCCTACCACCAGACCGTAAACAACCTCTTTTTCTCCCTATGTCTTCGAGAATCTCGTAGCCAGACGGAGCAAGCTCTTCAAGTTCATATCGGGTTTTAAGTTGCTCGGGATAAGACACGACCAAATAGTCAGCGAGGTAACTAGCAACATCATCCAATTCAAACGCAGTTTCTTTAATGGCTCCAGTGACCGCTAGCCGGTATCCAGAATCTTCACTATGGATTTTGGGCCAGAGCATGCCGGGAGTATCAAATAGGGTTATTCCAGAGCCAATATTAATGCGTTGTTGTGATTTAGTCACCGCAGGTTCATTGCCTGTTTTGGCAACAATCCGCTTGGCCAAGGCGTTAATAATCGTGGACTTGCCCACATTCGGAATGCCTGCAATGAGCACTCGCATTGGCTTGCCTTCTTCAACATCACGCACCACGATATCTTTACATCGAGGTATGATCTTTTGCAGCGATTCCTGAGTTTTTGCGGTCACAGCAAGAGCGTCGGTATTTTTATGGCTCTTAAAGTGTTCAATCCAAAGAGCCGTTGTATCAGCATCGGCCAAATCACTTTTGTTCAGAATCTTAATGCACGGTTTTTCACCACGAAGCTGAGCAATCATTGGGTTTTCACTGCTATTTGGAATTCTTGCATCAAGCACTTCGATGATTAAATCGATGTCGGAAATTATGTCTTTAATTTCCTTTTGCGCCTTATGCATGTGCCCTGGATACCAGTTAATTGCCATGAGATATGATGTGCCTTTTGAAAGTACTGATGAAATTATCGCAGCTTTGAACGTAACTCGTGAGTCGCGATTGAAAAACAGAAGCGATTATATAGAGATAGTTTGGGAGTACCAAGCCACCTTGTGGCTTGGCATTAAAATAAGGTCATTAAGAGTACATTGGTTTTTCGTCATTTAGCGCAAGCCATCCTTTAATGATGCGATAAATGACCCAAACAGCGTTGGCAAATAGCACAATAAAGCCGACGATAACTACACTCAGCAATGCGCCAATAATGCTCCACAAAACACTAAACCAAAACGTTCTAATCTGCCAACGAAAGTGAGATTCGTAAAGTGTTCCCTCTACCTCATCACGTTTGATGTAGTTCAAAATTACAGCCGCGATAAACGTTAAGCCGACAATAAATCCGGCCGCCTGCAGGCCATACACCAGTGTGGTGTTAAACTTCAAATCGCCCTTAACCTTGTCTTCAGTCATGCTTTGTCCTTCATCATATTTTCAATTTTTTACAGCGTTAGATTACTTACACAAACCAATGTCCTGCAAGAGCAACCTTTCCCTTAATTAAGTTTTTTCTCATACGATCATGCGCAACATCAATATCAAGCCAATGGTAAGTACCATCAATCCTCGGATAAATACTGCTTTGGCCCATCAGCGGTAACACATCATTTTTGAAGGCAGAGACTAGCTGTGATTTATACATCAGAGAACGACTTCTCAGAGTAGAGCTTTTGAGGGTGATCCGTTTTTTCAACATTTGAGAAAAATCGAGTGACGCGGTTCGCCCCGACATCATGGCTATATTTACCAAGGTGCTATCCACTGCTAAACATTGAATATTTGACGCCAAAGCACCGCCTCCTAGTGCATCAAGCAGCAAATCAACCCCTCGCTTTCCTGTATGTTTTTCAATCGACCGAGCAACATCAGTGTCGTGGTATAAAATAGGTGTCGCGCCCAAAGATTCAACGAACTCAGCTTTATCATCGGTGCTTACAGTTGTATATACATTTGCACCAAGCGCATTGGCGACCTGAATTGCGCAATGTCCCACACCGCCTGCTCCGCCATGAATTAGCACGGACTGCCCTGGCACTAAACGGCCTTCAAGTACTAAGCATTGATATGCGGTTAAGAAGGCTTCTGGCGTTGCAGCTGCTTGGTGAAAATCAAACCCCTGTGGCATCGGCATACATAGCTCACCTTCGGCTATTGCCTGTTGTGAATAGCCGCCGCCATCAAGTAATGCCATGACTCTATCGCCGGCGGTCCAATGCCGGTGTTGACTCTCGATGACGGTACCAGCGACCTCAAGCCCCAAAATAGTGCTCGCCCCCTTAGGTGGAGGATAATGACCCGCTCGTTGCAACAAATCAGCTCGATTCACGCCCGCAGCCCCCACGTCAATAAGCACTTGATTTGGAGCCAATGATGGTAGTTCAGCGCGAGCAATCCTCAAACCAGCGTTGCTTTCATTACGATCAGGTAGTAGCGCATAGGTCATCGAATTTGGAAATCCTGATATTGTCCTTCAGGTGCAGCCAACCACTCAACTGACAAAGATGAAATTTCGCTTGTTTCTGGCCCTTCTTCGAGCCAGTCGACTAAGTTTTGTAGCTGGTTTTTATGACCCTCTGCGTAGACGTAAACACGGCCGTCAGGCAAATTTTGCGCAAAGCCGCACACATTCAATTGACCTGCTTTTTCCATGGTATGAAAACGAAACCCCACGGCTTGCACCCTGCCGCTCACGTAAGTTTTAACTGCAACAATACTCATGACTCTTCCTTTTGCTAAGCATGTGCACAGCATGGCGCAAGATCAACAGATATGCGCGGCCGTACTAACGAATTTTTTCGAGTTCGCTGATCATGACACTAATGCGCTTTTCCGAAACGGGGCCATTGGTCCCCAATTGTTGCGCATGCAGCGATACTTGTAACTCTTCGAGCTGCCAACGAATCGCTTCAATATCACCGGTCGCCTTCTTCTGTACGTGGCGCTGTTTTGAAACGGCTTCGAAGCGATCATATAAGCGTTGCATGGTTAAAATACATTGGCGATCTTTCGCTGGATTTTCAGGCAACTTTTCAAGTCTTCGCAACAGCGCCTTCATATAGCGTTCAATATCAATGAGTTTGTGCCCGCCACTTTGGCTCACAAACCCCTTATAAACCAAACGCTGAAGACATGATTGAATGTCATTGTATGAATTGATTTGGTCAAATGGGATTTTGCCCTTAAGTCCACGACGTAATTGATGGGCAACAGTGAGGATCTGTTCAATACTGCTGGCAATACCGACCGCGGCATCATTCAGCTCGGCCCTTACTTTTTCCCGCAATGCATTGAACGTGAACTCGTCGCGAACATGCCAGCAATCACCTATTAATTCATCTGCCGTTGCATCAATGATGTCATTCACCAAGTCTCCTACTTGCCCCAATGGCGTATAGTACATCGCCAGTTTGGCTTTATTGGGGAGGTTTTTAGTCAAGTGACCTTTGGGTGATGGAATTGACAATAGTACCAAGCGGCGCACGCCCAAATTGTGGTGGTGCCTTGCTTGTTCAATATCATCCATTTGTTGCAAGCTGACAAAGGTTTTGTCATCCACTAAACACGGGCTGAGCACAACTTCATAGCCATCGCGTTTGACTTTGCGGGTATCGGGTAAGGCTCCAAACGTCCAGTGCTCAGTTGACGTTGGCTTTACTTCGTCGGCGCTCGCTTTCTGTAAACTCGCCTGCACACGATCCTTTAACTGCTCGCGCATCAGTGCCAAATTTGAACCACGGGCCACCGTTTGACCTTTGTCATCCACCACAACAAACTTCATGCGTAAGTGTTCTGGCAACTCCTTCTGTTCCCACATGCTTTCATCAAGAGGCTGACCACTAAACTTGCGTAACGCGCGCGTGACCTCACTGATAAAGTCGCCACGCTCTTCACTGATTTCATCCATCACTCGACGTGCATAATCTGGAGCCGGTACAAATTGCTTTCGCAGCGCTTTGGGCAGACCTTTAATCATGGCAGTGATCAATTCTTCTCGTAACGCTGGAATGTGCCAGTCAAATGCGCGCTCTTCCACCTGATTCAATAAACTCAGAGGGACCCGAATAGCAACACCATCATTTTCTTGTCCCGGTTCAAATTGATATTCCATGCGCAAGCTGACGTTGCCAAACTCCCACTGCCTTGGGTACTGGGCATCTCCCAGGTCGTCATCCTCACGAGTCAAAAGTTGCTCTCGTGAGAGCATTAAGGCTTGGTTGTTATCCTTCGGAGACTTTTTGAGCCAGCCCTGTAGCGAGTTTCGATTGAAAACCGGTGCGGGCAATACGTTGTCGTAGAGTTGTGTATGATCATCTTCATGGATGAGTAAATCTCGGCGGCGAATTTTGGCCTCTTCTTCGTGAATAGCCGAAACAATACGTCGGTTGTGTTGATAGAATTTAGCGTTATCACGCAGTTTTCCTGCAACCAGCGCTTCGCGGATAAACAGGTCCCGTGAGGCAACCGGGTCGATACGACCGAAACTCACTTTTCGATTCGACACTATGGTCAAGCCGTAGAGCGTTAGTTTCTCACTGGCCACCACATCTTGACGCTTCTCTTCAAACACTGGTTCACTGTATGTGCGCTTCACCAAATGGCCCGCTAACGGCTCCAGCCATGCCACGTCGATATCTGCAACATAACGCGCATAGAGTTTTGAGGTCTCAACTAGCTCGGCAGCCACAATCCACTTTGGGCGCTTTCTACCTAAACTAGAACCTGGAAATAGGGTAAATACACGATTGCGTGCACCTTGATAGTCGCGGTCTTTATTGAGTTCACCAATATGGCTAAGCATGCCGGTTAAAATAGCTTGGTGTACACACGCATAACTGGCTTCTTCAGAATTTAACGGTAAATCAAGATCGTTTAAATGCGACTTGAGTTGCTGATACACATCCTGCCACTCTCGAACTCGCAAATAGTTAATAAATTGTGATTTACACCACTTTCTAAATTGACTATTCGAGCGTTCTTTTTGCTGTACGTCGATCCCGTTCCAAAGATTTATAAGAGTCACGAAGTCTGATGTCTTGTCGTTCCATTGGGCATGGCACTGATCAGCATTTTGGCGTTTTTCCAACGGCCGCTCTCGCGGGTCTTGCGTGCCTAATGCAGCACAAATCACGGCTAATTCATGCCCAGCTCCATGTTGTGCGCCGTGAAGTAACATTCGCGCCAAGCGTGGATCAACTGGAAATCGAGCTAACTTTTTGCCTTGCGGTGTTAAGCGAACTGCACCTCTGCCAGAAAACTCAGCTGCACCAATCTCCTCGAGCAAACGAATACCATCACGAATGGTTTTGGTATCGGGCTTTTCTACGAATGGAAATGCTTCAATGTCGCCAAATCGCAGCATGGCCATTTGCAAAATAACCGATGCTAAGTTTGTTCGTAAAATTTCAGGCTCGGTAAACGCAGGTCGACTGTTGAAATCATCTTCGCTATAAAGCCGAATACAAATACCTTCAGCGACACGCCCACAGCGCCCAGCTCGTTGACTTGCGCTGGCTTGAGAGATAGCTTCGATAGGCAACCGCTGCACTTTTGAACGAACCGAATAACGGCTGATACGGGCCGTTCCAGGATCGATGACATATCGAATTCCCGGTACTGTCAAACTGGTCTCGGCGACATTGGTACTAATGGTTATTCGTCGTCCTCGCGCGGGTTGAAATACGCGTTGCTGTTCGCTGGCAGAGAGCCGAGCAAATAGCGGCAAAACTTCGGTCGCTTTGTAGTTTTGCTTGCTCAAGGTGTCGGCAAGATCACGAATTTCACGCTCACCGTTCATAAAGATAAGTATGTCACCTTGACCTTCCAGGCTCAGCTCATCAACAGCGGCCACAATCGCATCATGTAGATCCATACTTGCGTCTTCTTCGGCCAACGGCCGATAGCGCATTTCAACTGGAAAAGTACGACCCGACACTTCAATAATAGGGGCTCCCTCAAAGTGATTTGAGAACCGCTCTGGGTCGATGGTGGCCGATGTAATAATGACTTTGAGGTCAGGACGCTGAGGCAAAAGCTCCTTGAGATAGCCCAAAATGAAATCAATGTTGAGCGAACGCTCGTGGGCCTCATCAATGATGATGGTATCGTACTGACGGAGTAAACGATCTTGTTGAATTTCATTCAGCAAGATCCCATCGGTCATGAGTTTAACGTAGCTATGTTCGTGAGTATGGTCTGAGAACCTCACCTTAAAGCCAACATGCGCGCCAATTTTACTATCAAGTTCTTCAGCGATTCGAGTCGCTACACTCCTTGCTGCTAAACGCCGAGGCTGAGTGTGACCAATAAATCCATTCACGCCACGCCCCAGTTCGAGACAAATTTTAGGTAATTGTGTTGTTTTACCTGAGCCTGTTTCACCCGCAATAATCACCACTTGGTGATCCACAATCGCTTGCGCAATATCATCGCGTTTTTGACTCACAGGAAGTGCTTCTGGATAAGAGATGCGAGGCATATTCGCAAGGCGTGTGGCGCGCGTTTCTATCGACTTCTCGATAGAAAGTTGGATCTGAGACTCCACCTTTTGTCGGTGGTCTTGGTTTTTAATGCGCTTGAGGCCTTTGATCCGACCGCCAATCTTGGCCTGATCCACCAACATACATTCATTTAAACGCTTGAGATCCAACGCCATACCCTACTCTTACCTTGCAAACATAATGTCAATAAACGGGCTGCATGCTACCACTGGTTCAGTCTGTCATAAAGAAACAGTGCAGCAGCACCCACTCGTGATTTCAAACACCAAGGTTAATCTGGGGTTTATTCACCGTCGTGATACACTGCGACTTTCATTCATCTTCAACCTTGTAGCTTATGAATCAGACATTTTTATTTCACGATTACGAAACGTTCGGAGTGGACCCTAGACGCGATCGTCCAGTGCAATTTGCTGCCATACGCACCGACCAAGACTTTAATGTAATCGGACGTCCGATTGAGCTTTTCTCACAAATTTCACCCGACTACCTACCCGCAGCCGAAGCCTGTCTAGTGACGGGCATTACACCCCAGATAGCACAGCAACGCGGCCTTCCAGAGGCAGAGTTTATGCGCAAGGTTAATGCTGCAATGAGTGAACCCGGCACCTGTACCATCGGTTACAATAGCATTCGATTTGATGATGAAGTAACGCGCCACAGCCTGTATCGCAACCTGATTGAACCTTATGGCAGAGAGTGGCAAAACGGCAACAGCCGTTGGGACATCATCGACTTGGTGCGCACCTGTCATGCGCTGCGCCCAGAAGGAATCGAGTGGCCCAAAAACGAACAAGGCAATGTAAGTTTTAAACTAGAATTGCTAACCGTCGCTAACGACTTGGCTCACGAAAATGCGCATGATGCGGTGTCAGACGTGTACGCGACCATCGCCATGGCCAAGCTCATTAAAGAGAAGCAACCTAAGTTATTTGATTTTCTGTATCAAAATCGCAGTAAACAGCGCGTTGAGTCTATGTTAGTCGACGCAATGACGGACGCCAAAGGGCCTCAACCTGTGATGCACATCAGTGGCCGTATTAGCCCGGTACAAGGGTGCGGCGCTTGGGTGGTACCGGTGTTTAGAGATCCCAAACAAAAAACAAAGTTTCTCACCATTAATCTCACCATGGATCTCGAACCGCTACTTGAATTGTCGGCCGAGCAGTTTGCTGAGCGCTTATATGCCAAGCGCGAATTACTCGAACAACAAGGATTAAAGCCACTGCCAATCAAATGGATTCAGAGTAACAAGTGCCCCGTTGTTGCCCCCGCCAAAACACTGCGCCCAGAGGACGCGGAACGCATCGGTATTGACCGCGACGAATGCTTAGTCCAACTTAAATTGTTGCAACAACATAGCGCTGCAATTATTGAAAAAATAGAACTGTGGCACCACATTGAATCACAGCGTGAGATGCCACCGCAAGATGCAGACACGGCACTTTATGACGGCTTTATTGGTGACGCCGATAAAAAGGTGATGGAACACATCCACACACTTGAACCCACGCAACTCTCCGGTATTCATAACGCATTTAATGATGCCCGATTGAACACCCTCTTGTTTCGCTACAAAGCTCGTAATTACCCGCACACGCTGGATTATGATGAACAACAAAAATGGATGGCATTTTGTAAACAGCGCGTCACAGAGTCGGGGCAAGGCTGGCAAACTCTAACGGAGTTTGAACAACGTATCGAAAAGCTTGGGCAAGTGCATGCTGATAACAGTCGTAACATGCGTATCTTAAAACAATGCGTGGATTACGTGCGCGCCACCTATGGCTAGCATCAACAAGCAGGCTATGAATCGATCATTTACGTAGCCTGCTGTTAGCATTCATCGGTTACATTAACCATTAAACCCGCGTGACTTGTTAGGACGATTTTTAGTGCCAATGCCATTAAAGTCGCTTCGATTCGTACGTTTTTTCGGTTTGCTGCTCGAAGACGTACTCCGTTCACGATCATAAGAGCGCGGCTTTTTCTTTGGCTTAGCATTCGCCCACGGTGAATCAGAGTTCACTTCGCTCTTGGGCGCAGTGGTTTTAGGCGGCGTGGTGTATTCAGCCGTTTTCTTTGAGTTCTTCACAGCTTGATTAATCTCATTCATTTCTGATTCAGATAAATCTCGCCATTCGCCCAGTTTCAAGTTAGATAATTTGACGGACATGATGCGCGTACGCTTCAGACGCTTCACATCGTACCCCATGTACTCACACATTCGACGAATTTGGCGATTAAGCCCCTGAGTGAGAATAATTTTAAACACATAAGTGCTTTGAATGCTCACACGACAGGGTTTAGTGACCGTATCTAGAATGGGTACACCGGCGGCCATTTTGGTGACAAATTCCTGAGTGACCGGCTTGTTTACCGTCACGATATATTCCTTATCGTGCTCGTTGCCCGCCCTTAAAATCTTATTCACGATGTCGCCATCACTGGTTAAGAAAATCAAACCTTCGGAATCTTTATCGAGGCGCCCAATCGGAAAAACACGCGACGGATGACGAACTGCATCAATAATATTGCCACGAACAGTCGGTTCTGTCGTACAGGTAATGCCACGCGGTTTATGATACGCCAAGTAGACACGATCCGATTTATTAGCGGCGCTTGCATTAATCACTGTACTGCCAATCTTGACTGTGTCGCCGGGCATGATTTTCACGCCCAACACCGACGGCTGGCCATTAACCATGACCTTGTTTTGCTCGATGAGTTTGTCGGCCTCGCGGCGCGAGCAGTAACCTGAGTCACTAATAAATTTATTGAGGCGAATTCCGCTAACAGTGGTCAATAGGTCATCCAAAATGGGGTGGTATAGGTGCAATGCCTAAATAAGGCATCATTTCAAATCATGTAATAGACCTCTAATGGTAACTCAACGACGACTATTCACAAAGATTGGAAGCCGTTGTTGCGATAAAAATCGATTTAGCACCGCACGCTATGACCCAAAAGCACACAGCGTTGAACAGCCTTTCGTGCAACAGGACGCATGACTCAGCTGAGCTTAGTTTTGCATTTTGCAACACCATTCAAGCTGCCCCTTTCTTAAAACGCAAAACATGCACAACCAAAATCATAACCCATTGCTTTAATATAACTTTTTAGATCTGGCATGAAATACGCTCTATCTCTTCATCGACACTTAAAATTCGCTTGATTCAGAGGACATCACTATGAGCATTTTAAATTCGTCTCGATTAGCTCTAGCCACGGTTTGCTTCTTTCTGTCCGTTTGCTCAGCAAACGCAGCATTGGTGGTATCCATTGAAGACGCTGGCGTTCAACATTCCACGATCTCAAATATCGCCCAAACCGAAACGTTCGACGCAATGAGCCCGGTGGCTTTTCCTGCGTCCTACAACAATAACTTCGGAACTTACCGCAAAACAGCTGGCTCACCCTCCATTAAAAAAGCAGGCAAATACGGGGGCGCGGACGGTATCGGAAACTATTTGTTTATCCCACGTAGCAATAGCAGCGAGATCGAGCTCATCTTCAACGAGGCAGTGGCATATTTTGGATTTTGGTGGAGTGCAGGTGATTCTGGCAATCGATTAAGCATCACTACGAACCACGATTACAAAGAATTTGTCACCAGCGAGATACTCGACGCAAATGTATTAACCGATGCGCATTACGGCAGCCCGACCTCTAAAACAGGCAATAAAAATGAGCCTTACGCTTATGTGAATTTGTTCGCCACTACGCCCAACGATAAAATCAAATCGATTCGCTTTTATGGCAAAAACTTTGAGACCGACAATCATTCAGCATCAACGAGTTTTGTCGGCTATAGCGGTAATTTTTTAACACCGATCCATGAACCAAGCACCATTGCATTATTTGCATTTTCGGCCATATTTATGACCAGCCTCAGCCGAAGAAAATACGCAAACCAAGTGGTTTAACGCCATGCAATAATCTTGTGGTTTTACTGCAAACACATTAATTTTCGTGATTGGCTTTGCGGTAAGGCCCTTGATAATCAAAAATACGATGTTCGATCTTCCAATAGCGCTTTTCTTGTTTGGCAATAACAAAGTCTGGAGGCGTCACACGGCTGATATCCGCTTCAACTTGTTCGCAGGTTTTAAACTCAAAATTGGAACCATCACTTTTCCGTTTAAAAATTTGGTTAAACGCTACTTTCCGTTTTTCGTACTGAAAATCAAATGTTTCAGAAATCGTTGCGCCATCTTCATCATGGTAACTTAGCTTGACCTTGTTGCCATTCAACATCACCGATAAACCGCTGCATCGCAATACCTTTCGATCTCTTAGCTGCAAAGCATCTTTCAGTTGTTGGTCGGGATCAATGAGCATATGACCGCATTGGTGGCATTGGCGCGCGGCAATATCGTTCTCGGCGTTACAGCGAGCACACTGTTTAAAACGGAAGCGATAATTACATTGAATCGGCTCATTCGTATCCGACCTTACAAGCCCCTGACATCGACGGCCATAATGTTCAACAATGTCACCATCTGCATCGGTGATACCCCAAAATAAATTGGCAAAGTTGCACTGCGGACATGGCACTTGAACGGGCGAACTTTCGGGGTGAGGACGCTTAGTGCCAATTTCAGGTTGGTAAATGTCGTAATTATTACCAGCATAGTCTACCACCAAACAATCCTCTTTCTGAGGCGCTAATCGAAGCCCTCGGCCCACGATTTGTTGGTATAAACTCACCGAAGCGGTTCTTCTAAGAATGGCAATTAAGTCAACGTGCGGAGCATCAAATCCGGTGGTTAAGACCGAAACATTGACCAAAAATTTAAGCTTCTTAGCTTTGAACGCTTGAATCAATTCATCGCGTTCTGCGCTCGGGGTCTGGCCGGTAATAACAGCTGTATTTAACGATGGTAAATAGCCAGCAATTTCCTTTGCATGAAGCACCGTTGAAGCAAATATCATGGCCCCTTCACGCCGCTCAGCAAGCTGGAGTAATTGTTGGCAAATGGCTTGTGTAACGCGCGGGCACTGACTCAAAAATTGATCCAGTTGAGCCTCGGTATACGCGTCGGGTAATTCGTCAAATTGATACCGAGCGGCAGGTGCATCAATGACCACAGGTGGCGTCAAGTAGCCATTCTTCACTAACTGCCGCATGGGCAATTCATAAATGCATTTCTTAAACGGTGTTGGATGTTCTGAGCGTACAAAACCATAATAATGGTGTTGGTAAATCCACCCTTTATCTAAACGATAAGGTGTTGCTGTTAAACCAAGCACTTTCAAAGCGGGATTGGTTTGCTTCACATGAACGATAACCTGCTGGTATTGGCTATCAGAGTCGTCTCCAATCCGATGACATTCATCGACAATGACTAACGAGTAGAATCCTTTGAATTGATCCAAGTTTCGACTAATCGATTGAACACTGGCAAAGGTTACCGGCCAATCAGACTCTTTGCGCCCCAGCCCTGCAGCAAATACCCCGGACTCAAAGCCATAGTCCTTAAACTTCTGGTGATTCTGCTCTACCAGCTCTTTAACATGCGCAAGCACCAATATTGGGTGGCGAGCTAATCGCGCCAGCTCAGCAATCACAATGCTTTTGCCTGCACCGGTGGGCAATACAAGAACCGCCGCTTCATTGGACTGCCTAAAATGTTGCAGTACAGCATCGACTGATGCTTGTTGATAATCTCTTAATTTCAAACTAACAAGAGTCTCTTCAGATCGATTGATTCGCTCATAATATGCCACTTTGAATTGGCCAACAGCCACAAAAAAAGCCGCTCAAAGCGGCTTATTTTTGTGTGAGCTACCGGTTAGGCTGGAAGCTCTGCATTGTGATAAACATCTTGTACATCATCACAGTCTTCAAGCATGCCCAAAAACTTTTCAAAGGTTTCAACATCTTCACCCGCCAGAGGCGTGGCTGTTTGCGGCACAAAGCTAATTTCGTCGACATCGAAGTCAATAGACTCATCCGCTTCTAGCAACGCAGTTTTGGCTTTGTAGAACTCAGCTGCTGGCGCAAAAACGGTAATCTTCCCGGCTTCTGATTCGATATCAGCGACATCGACGTCAGCCATCATCAGCGTTTCTAATACTGCATCTTCATCATCGCCGCTAAACACCAAGACCGCAAAATGATCAAACATATGAGCGACCGCGCCCGGAGATCCGATTTTAGAATCGTTCTTTAAGAAACACTGGCGAACTTCAGCGTAAGTTCTGTTGCCGTTGTCTGTCAGGCAGTCAACAATGACCATACAACCGCCTGGACCAAAGCCTTCGTAACGCGCCACTGAATAGTCTTCGCCACCAGCTCCTTGGGCTTTGTCGATAGCTCGGTCGATGACATGCGTAGGAACTTGATCTTTCTTTGCTTTTTCAATTAAGCGACGTAAATTCAAGTTGTTGTCAGGATCATGGCCGCCATTCTTGGCACACACATAGATTTCCTTACCATATTTTGAATAAACCTTAGTTTTCGCATTGGCCGTTTTCGCCATTGATTCTTTGCGGTTTTGGTACGCTCTTCCCATGAAATCGCTCTTTCTGACAGTGAATTTGAAAATTATCTGGCGCGGATTCTACCCTTTTAAGACCTCTTTCTTCCAGCACCTTTCGTAATATACCGCGCGGACTATGATCTAGATTGATGCGATCTTAGATAAGTCAGCCGCAATTGACACTCGGTTTCGCCCATCGTGTTTGGACTGATACAAAGCATCATCTGCGGCTTTCAATATTTCTAAATCGTCATTAACGTCGCTTGGTACCCTGCAACACACGCCAAGGCTACAGGTCATATTGATCAGTTGTTCATTGGATTCAAGCACTAAGTCGATCACTGAAACTCGAATTTGTTCAGCAATCGCCATTGCTTGTTCCGCTGGGGTGTTGGGTAAAATAATGGCGAACTCCTCTCCGCCATAGCGGGCCGTTAAATCGGTCTCTCGTTTAATCTTTGTTGTGAGCAGATAACCAATAGCTTTTAGGCACTGATCACCGAACGCATGGCCAAAGTTGTCGTTAATTTGCTTAAAGTAGTCCACATCTACCATGACCACTGACAACGGTAGCTGCTGGCGCAAGGCATGGTTCAACTCTCGCTTAAGCACTTCATCAAAATAACGGCGGTTACTCAGCCCTGTGAGACCGTCAATACGGCTGATTTGTTCGAGCTTTTCATTCGCTAGTTCAAGCGCTTCCGTGCGTTCATAAACTGACTGTTCTAACTGCTCATTCATCTCAAGTTGAGATTCGAGCAGCTCGCGCTGAGCACTTTCACGTTTGCGTCGTTCATCGTACATATGTGTCGCCACGAGTACCGACATCAAAAGAACTTCTAGAGCCGATCCGATTTGCATTAAGTTTTCGGAATACCAAGAACGTGGAATATAGGCAAAAGTGTCGGCAATACGGATCCCTCCACCAGCCATGATCATGGCCCAAGCCAGTAAATATGGCAGCGCCAAACTGTAGCCTTGCCGAGCACGTATGAGCGTGGATATGGTGAGCACCCATATGGTGACGGTATTGAGATGCAATGAAGCCTGTAAAGCTGAACTTGGTGGGCCAAACAAAGCATACGTTCCTATTAGAAGGCATAACCCGACATTGGCATAGTAGATATATCGCCAGATCGGCGATAAGTTTTCTCGAATTTTTAATACCAAGTAGCCAAAGATGGTACCGAATGCTGGGCCAAAACTGGCAAACACTGCGATGGCACGATCATTCCATGCGGCCGACCAAGGCCAAAAATATTGAAATGCCAATCCGGCATCTGAAATCACAACAATAGAGATACAAGGCACCCACAGGACGTAGAACCAAAACGCACTTTCCTTGAGGCCCAACGCCAGCGAGACATTGTACAAAAACATCGCAAGCATGACGCCAAAATAAATACCGTGAAGCAGTAACGTGTTTTGTTCTTGAGACTGAAACTCCGCCATCGCCCAAAGTCGCATTTTCATGCGCATGCCGTCGGTGTTTGTCACCCGAGCGACCACATACAATTCTTCACCCAGCGGCACATCAACGGGTATCACAAAGTTTCGGTGAGCCACAGGCCGAGCATCAAAACCTGCGCCTTCCTCAATATCGAATGCACCGATCTCATCGCCCACTCGATTAAAAATTCGAACCGACAAGCCATTAATCGAAGGCTCTGCAACCTCTAACAAACGCCGCTGATTCAGCTCACCTTGATCACTCCAAGCTTTGATTTCATCGGCCGCGATCACCCACACAAACCAGTGAGGAGCGTCAGTAAAGCCAAAACTAAAATGTTGATATACGTTGTCGTACCAAAAGGCTTCGAGCCTTTGGTGATGTTGAAGGCTAGACTGAATGGCTTGCATTGATACCTGATGCTCTGCACCGGACACTGCATACATCGCACCTTCAGACGCTTTAACCACGGCATGCGCAGGAACACAGGCGTAGAAATAACACGCAATCACAACAGAGATTCGTAAAAGCAGCGCAGAACACGAATTTAGCAAGATAGAAAAACTTATAGTGAGCAGCGAGTTTGTCTTACCAGTACAGAACCTAAAACAAACCACTTTGTTAAATAATCATTACAATTACCCTAGCCTTCCACAACACAGGAATCAAATATTTAGATCCCTAAGTGTGCTCACAATATGCATTCACAAAAATTTAAACGCCTTACCTTGGCGTGTACGCAAGACGTTCAAACTATTCAATGGCTCTTTCTAGTTGGACACAGCTAAAATCCCACCTGGGATGGCAAAAAATGCCGATGCCAAGTAACCAGCGGCCACCCATTGACGAGGACTTGCAGCGAGCTCACTGAGTTTTTCAGCACACCACAATGGAATATTTCGTAACATTGGAATGCCGTAAATCAACAGGGTTGATGAGATATTAAATAGCAGATGAATCACTGCAATGGTCATCGCCGCATGAGCAACAGGCCCAGTAATTGCGGTTGCTGCCAATATTGCGGTAATGGTAGTGCCGATATTTGCGCCCAGCGTAAATGGATATACTTCACGCAAGGACAGGGTTCCACTTCCCACAAGTGGAACAATCAGCGACGTGGTTGTAGACGATGACTGCACTAGCACCGTCACTGCGGCTCCAGACGCAACACCCGACAAAGGCCCCCGACCCAATGCTTTTTGCAGTAATAGTTTTGCTCTGCCGACCATCACTGCGCGCAGTAAACGTGACAAGAAAGTAACCGCACATAAAATCATACCCATGCCCATGATAATCATGGCCAATGCTGCACTGGTACCCGACAAGCCACTAACTGAAAATTCAATCATACGATCGGCCGGGCTCAGCAAAGGCTTCATGAAATTCAAACCGCTCATGGACAAGTTTTCACTACCAATGAACAGCGACACAATGGCTGATGCACTCTTTTCCAGAAAACCAAACGCTAACTCTAACGGCAGCAATAGCAGCACCGCCAGCCAATTAAAAAAGTCATGAATAGTCGATGCCGCAAATGCACGACGAAATTCTTGGCCTTGTTTTAAATGCCCAAGGCTTACAATTGTATTGGTGACCGTCGTACCAATATTTGCCCCCATGATCATCGGCACAGCCATACTCAGAGGTAAGCCACCGGCCACAAGACCGACGATAACAGACGTCACCGTACTCGATGATTGAACCAGAGATGTAGCGATCACGCCAAGCAACAAGGCGGCAACCGGATGACTGGCAAATTCAAAAATCTGCTGGGCTCCGTCAGAGCCGCCAGATATTTCTTTAAAACCATTACCTATGGTATTCACTGCCACTAAAATGAAATAGGTGGACAACGCAACCCCCACCCATTTGAGCCATTGATGCCGTTTATAATCGTCGCTTGCGTGTGTCATGTTGTATCCAAGTGGTGTGGTAAAGCCAAGGTAAGCCCATTGGCGCGCCCTTAGCCTAAAATGTACGGCGTATCCTAGAGCGTTTTGCTGAACCAACACTGAACACCTGCACTACCATCATCAAACTGTAACAATTAAAAACTCGCCACCAGAGTTTGTCCGCAACATTTAAAAACAATGATAAAATCGCAAGGTTTTCCATCATCTATTGAGTCTTTACTTTGCAGCATTCAGATATCAACCAGAACACCCAACAACATTTGTTAGTGATAGGTTACGTTTGGCCAGAACCGAATTCATCTGCCGCTGGCAGTCGGATGCTGCAAATTATTCAAGCCTTTCAGAGCAAAGGCTGGCGCGTTACTTTCAGCTCTCCGGCAGAGATCAGTGTTCACGCGTGTGATTTGCAAACTCTGAATATTCAGCAGCAAAGCATTGAGTTGAATTGTGCTAGTTTTGATGAGTTCGTCAGTGAATTGAAACCCGACGCGGTGATGTTCGACCGATTCATGATGGAAGAGCAATTTGGCTGGCGTGTTGCAAAACACTGCCCCAGTGCGGTTCGCATTTTAGATATGGAAGATGTTCACAGCCTTCGTCAGGCACGTCATCAGGCCATCAAACAAGGAATCGCGATTGAGCAAAGCAATTTGCACACCGACGAAGCTATTCGAGAAATGGCATCTATTTTTCGGTGCGATTTAACCCTGGTCATTTCTGAATTTGAAGTTCAATTGTTGCAGCACCACTATCGTATTCCTTCAACCCAATTGTTGTATTTACCTTTTATGGTCACCAACCAAGCCATTGTCGCTCGTCCTAAGCGCTTTGACGAGCGACAACACTTTGTCAGCATTGGTAACTTTAGACATGCGCCTAATTGGGATGCCGTCTTAGAGTTGAAACGACTTTGGCCCAGTATTAGAAGAGAGTGCCCAAATGCCGAACTTCATATTTATGGCGCATATCCGCCGAAAAAAGCAACTCAATTGCACAATGAAGCGCAAGGGTTCTTAGTGAAAGGTTGGGTTGAAGACGCCTTAAGCACTATTACAAATCATCGTGTGCTGCTCGCTCCTTTACGCTTTGGTGCTGGCCTCAAAGGCAAACTACTCGATGCCATGCTCACGCATACTCCCAGCGTAACCAGTCCTATCGGCGCAGAAGGCATGAGCACGCCAAGTTCTTGGCCCGGTGCCGTATGTCACTCTGACGAGCAATTTGTTCAGCAGGCGATTGCCCTATACAACGACAACACTATTTGGAGCCGGGCGATTGACACTGTTCCCCAGCACCTTAGGCCTTACGAAGCGAGCCATTTAGTCAGTGAATTATGTCACCGAGTGGCCGACATTTGCGCCAACCTCGACTCGCATAGACAACAACACTTCATTGGCGCAATGCTGATGCACCATACGTTAAAAAGCACACAATATATGGCGCAATGGATAGAAGCTAAAAATAAACATTAGCCACTTTTTCCTCGATTGCCCCGCGGCGCAATCCACCGATGTTTCAATGGCGTCTAGCCCATGAATTCAATCAAATCGCTGCCGCTACCTCCACTCATAGAGCGGCCTCGCGTAGTGGTTGTTATATGACCAAATCGTGACCAACTGGTACACCTCTTTGTAACCAAACATTCCATAAAAATAAACATCTTATAAACATTTGATAATTAGCATGTGGTTGGATTTGTGATGGATGGAACATTCGGCTGACTTCAAACACGCCTAAACGCCAACTCCGCAATTACTTATTTTCTTAATCAGTTAAAGGTGAAAACATGTTGAAACAACGCACTGCGATAAGCAGCCTGCTTGTTGCTGGCTTGTGTGCCTCAGCAACCGCATCAGTGGTTCCTGACTCACAGCTGACGAATACTTGGTACACGGATGCACAAAACCAACTGACAGCTAAGTTGGCTCGCACTCAAACGAACACTAAAGCCAAAAATGTCATTTTATTTGTGGGCGACGGCATGGGTATTTCTACACTGACTGCTGCGCGTATTCTAGAAGGACAGCTCGCTGGAAAAATGGGTGAAGAAGGCTATCTCAGCTTTGAAACCATGCCTTATACCGCGTTGGCTAAAACTTATAACGTCGATGCCCAAACGCCAGATTCAGCGGGCACCATGACGGCTATGGTTTCTGGTATTAAAACTGACGTAGGTGTGATTGGTGTAGATGAAGATATTGTGCGCGGTGACTGTTCAACCGTTGAGGGCAATGAAGTGATTACAGCGCTGGAATTAGCCGAGCTTAAAGGCTTGTCGACCGGTGTTATTTCTACTGCACGAATTACCCACGCGACTCCCGCTGCAACCTACGCAAAATCTGCAGACCGTAACTGGGAAGACGTTTCAGATATGCCAACTGATGCGGTTGAAGGGGGTTGTCTAGATATTGCCGACCAACTGGTTAATTTCGAATCAATTTTAGAATCTCGTTTTTCAGGCTCTGATGTCAACGGCTTGGAAGTTGCTTTTGGTGGCGGTCGCCGTCATTTCTTACCGAAAGACGCAACGTTCAATTCTAGCGATGCTGTCAGCTCTGTTGAAGGTGATCGTACCGACGGCAGAGACCTCACAGCCGAATGGAAAGAGATGTATCCACAAGGTCAATACGTCATGGACCAAGCTGGTTTCGACGCAATTGACGCCGCAACAGCCACTAATGTCTTTGGTTTATTTAACGAATCGCACATGCAGTACGAAGCTGATCGCGCTAACGATGTTGCCGGAGAGCCATCGTTAACGGAAATGACAGCCAAAGCGATTGATGTATTAGACAACAATGATGACGGTTTTTTCTTAGTCGTTGAATCAGGTCGTATCGATCATGGCCATCACGCTGGCAGTGCATACAACGCGCTGACTGACACCATTGAATTTTCAAATGCCGTAAAAGCTGCAATTGAAAATACCGTCGCAGAAGACACGTTAATCATTGTGACAGCCGATCACAGCCACGTATTCACCATTGCCGGTTACCCGAAACGCGGCAACCCAATCTTGGGTAAAGTGGTTTCAGTTGGCCAAGATACACCTGCACTGGCAAATGATGGAATGCCGTATACCACGGTTGGGTATACCAATGGTTTGGGCATGCGTGATTTTGGCGACGAAACAAACGCCGACGCAACTTATAGTGATTCAGGCAACAACGGCCGTAAAGATTTAACCACGGTTGATACTGAATCTTCTGGTTTCCACCAAGAAGCATTAATTCCAACCAGCTCAGAAACCCACGCAGGTGAAGACATTTCAATTCATGCGCAAGGCCCAAGTGCACACATGCTCAAAGGCACTGTTGAACAAAATGTTATTTTCCACGTTGTGGATGCCGCTTTAGCACTGACTGCAGAATAATAAGGAGTCGAACATGAACAAATTAATTCTTAGTGCTTCTATCGCAGCAGCTTTAGCACTGACTGGTTGTGATGATGGCGATGATGGCGCAAATGGCCTCAATGGTACAAATGGTTCTAGTGGCGTTAACGCCCTACTCGTTACGACTCAACTAGAAGTCGGCAACGCCAATTGTATGGGCGGCGGAGCCATGCACCAAGCTGGCCAAGACTCTGATGGGAACGGCGAGCTATCTGAATCAGAAGTCACCTCTACAAGCTATGTCTGCCAGCCTTACACGCCACCTGCCGAAGCGCCTGTTGCCGACCTTGTTGGGAATGCAACAAGCAATGCTTGGTTTAAACAAGGCGCAACCAAAGCAACCGCGGCGGCTGACTATGCCGTAACACCAGGGTCTGCTAAAAACGTGATCTTATTTGTGGGTGACGGTATGGGCGTTTCAACCGTGACCGCTGCTCGTATTCTTGAAGGCCAACTTAAGGGCATGATGGGTGAAGAAAATGTTTTGAGCTTTGGCGAATTCCCATTCGCTGGCCTTGCAAAAACCTATAACGTTGATGCACAAACGCCAGACTCAGCCGGCACCATGACCGCCATGGTTTCAGGTGTAAAAACTGACGTTGGTGTGATTGGCGTAGATGAAGATATCGTGCGTGGTGACTGCTCAACCGTTGCCGGCAATGAACTTGTAACTGCGCTTGAATTGGCTGAAATAGCGGGTAAATCAACCGGTGTTGTATCCACGGCTCGTATTACCCATGCAACGCCTGCGGCAACCTATGCAAAATCAGCCGACCGTAACTGGGAAGACATCTCAGATATGCCAGCGGGCTCTGCATGTGAAGACATTGCTTCACAGCTCGTGAACTTCGAATCAAATTTAGAAGCACGTTTCTCAGGCGTTGACATCGACGGCATTGAAGTTGTCTTTGGTGGCGGCCGTCGTCATTTCTTGCCGAACGACCCTGCAGCTAACTCAACAGACGCAGTCAGTAGCACTGAAGGTGATCGCACCGACGGCCGCAACTTGGTGACCGAATGGCAAGCTCAATATGCCACCGGCGCATACGTCATGGATCAAACCGGGTTTGATGCGATTGACACCGAGACAGTTTCAAACGTCTTTGGGTTATTTAACGAGTCGCACATGCAATACGAGCGTGATCGTATGAATGATGTTGCTGGTGAACCTTCCTTAAGTGAAATGACAAGCAAGGCAATCCAAGTACTGGACAACAATGATAAGGGTTTCTTCCTCACGGTTGAATCGGGTCGAATCGATCATGCACACCATGCGGGTAGCGCTTATGGTGCGTTGACTGACACCATTGAATTTTCAAAGGCGATCAAAGCCGCTGTAGACATGACCAATGGTGAAGAAACATTGATCATCGTAACGGCTGACCACGGTCACGTATTTACCATTGCGGGTTATCCAAAACGCGGCAACCCAATTTTGGGTAAAGTTGTCTCTGTAGGCCAAGACCAATATGCACTTGCCAAAGACGGAATGCCATACACGACCTTGGGTTATACCAATGGTAAAGGCATGCGCGATTTTGGTGACGAAACCAATGCCGACGCGACGTACAACTTCGACAACAATACAGGCCGTAAAGACTTGTTGTTTGTTGACACACAAAGCCCGGGTTACCACCAAGAGGCACTCGTTCCAACCAGCTCTGAAACTCATGCGGGTGAAGACGTGGGCATTTACGCTAATGGGCCCGGCGCATCATTGGTGTCAGGCACCAATGAGCAAAGCGTAATATTCCATATCATGGACTACGCAGGCGGACTTTCAACTGCAGCAGATGCAGCAGTCGCCGATTAATGAGTTGTGAAATATCACAGCTTGCATGAGTCATTCATGCTGTTAAAAGGGTTGCCACTGAAGTGGCAACCCTTGTTTGATTAGGAGATTTATCATGTTTAAACCATTTTTTAAGGCGACGATTGCAGCCCTGATAGTGACGTCCCCTTCTGCTCTATCAGAGCCTACCGCTGACACTAACCATTGTGCAACTGACTCAGCATTAGTGCATGCAACTTATGCGCTGTCATCACAAGCCCAGCACAAGCCTGTTCATCATCAAACGCTAGAGTTGAGACGTCAAGGAGATGAAGTTGCACAGAGCTACCCGAAGCAAGAAATAACTGAAATATGGAATCTTTTAAAAGACGGCCGAACACGCCCAACGCGTTATTTTGAACACTACAAGCGCGGCATTGAGTATTATCCAGAAGAAATCAAATCAAATAAAAACAAAGACCTGTGGGAAACCAAATATCAATTCATCACGAATGCTCAGCGTTCCGATATGGAGTTGGTTAAGAGCACAGGGCAAGGCTGCAAACGCACAGAGACATATCGTCAAGAAAAAGCAGGCGTCGTGTACGAGCTCCAGTGGTTGCCCAAGTTGAAATTAGTCAAGCGCTACCGAGAAATATCAACGGTTCAAGCCGCTTCACAACGTTCGTTTGAAATGAATCTAAAGTCACTTCATACCGATGAGTTACCGATCAAACAGTTTTTTGAAGATCACGCAGCCTATGCAATGACCGACTATGCCGATGTAGGCGATAACGAAAGTGATCCGTTTCTGATGCAAATGGTCAACCTTGGATTCATCAAAGGTGGCCATTCTGGTTACTACAACACAGATGGCGCTCATATAGAAGGTGGGCATCATAGCCACTAAGTGCATATCCTGACGTGGTTTTATAACTCGACATTTCAAAATCAATAGCCATTAAGCGACATTAGTCACACAATCTGAGGCTCAGCAAGTTACAAACTGAGCCTCAGATCAACGTCCTCTGGATTATGCTTTGTTAGCATCAAAATATCGGTGTAGATCATCGCAGTGGAGTTGAGATTTTTTATATGTTCATTTATGTTGCGCGCCAACCGATTATCGATCGCGATAAAAACTTATTGGGGTATGAACTTCTATTCAGAGACAGTTTAAAAAATGCCTTTCCCAATATTAATTCACACGAAGCAACATCAAAATTAGTCACCGGAAGTCATTTACATTTGGGACTAGAGTCACTCACAGGCCCCTACCCAGCGTTTATCAATTTTCCAGAGTTGTCATTGCTCATCAAGGTTCCAGAATTACTGCCCAAGGACCAAGTTGTTATTGAGTTGTTAGAAGAAATCGAGCCGAGTTCTGAACTCGTGGAAACATGCCGACAACTCAAATCCAAAGGCTATCGTATCGCGCTTGATGATTTCGCCTATAAGCCAGAATGGCGACAAGTGTTGCCCTATGTTGATATCATTAAGGTGGATATTCGTATCAGTAGCGCTAAAGAAATATTCGAGATTAAAAAGCTTAAGCTCGAATACGACATTGAGTTGTTAGCTGAAAAAGTTGAAACCCATGAAGAGTATCAAAAAATGTATGACATGGGCTTTAAGTACTTTCAGGGCTACTTTTTCTCGCGTCCCGAAGTCATTCAGAAGCGAAGCATCAATCCGTCTCAACTCAACTTACTAGAGCTATTGTCTAAACTCGCGCAACCCGACTGTGATTTCGATGAACTCCATGAGATTATTCAGCGCGATGTATCTCTCACGTATAAGCTATTGCGATTCGTGAATTCGTCATTCTTTAATTTCCAAAAGGAAATCACCTCGATTAAACAAGCGTTGGTTTATTTGGGCGAAGCAGAAATACGAAAGTTTTTAGCGCTAATCGCCGCAGCAAAACTCGGTGAAAATAAACCTGAAGAACTGATTAAATTGGCGATTACACGGGCTCGGTTCTCTGAACTTGTGGCACTAAAAATCGATCAAAAAGATGCGCCTCAGGCATTCTTAACCGGCTTGTTATCTCTTATCGGAGCGATCTTGGACGAGCCGCTTGATGAGGTTATGGAAAAACTACCTTTGTCTGGCGTGATCAAAAAAGCCGTTGTACACGGCGATGGTACACTCGGCCAGTACCTAAGTATTGCGCAGCAATATGAAAGGGCCGAATGGAGTGACATAGCGGCGTCAAGTAGAGCACTCGGCATCGAGCAAGACGTACTACCAGAATCGTATTTGAGTGCAACAGATTGGAGTTTATCGCTATTACAAAACAGTAACGTTCCCTAACTTAAAGGGGCTCTCGCCCCGTCATACATTCGAACCGTTCGTCAGCCTAGCTCTGGCAATATTCCCTCAAGCCGATCGAACGCCTTTAACGTTTTTCCTATCCGTTCAGATAAAGCGCCGCTCACCATCTTCGGCACACGCGTCTGATCAGTCGCATAGTTTGTTTCGGCTAAACTGTGTTGAAACATATCGCCCGCCACATTGAGGGAACGCAGCCGTCCTTCAATGGACATTTCAGCAATAGCCCCCACATCATTTTTTGCACTGAACAAGGCCATGCCCTTAAAAGTCAGTGTTTGAGCGACAAGATGATTACTCATATCGATCAGCTTATTCATTACTGCGTGTAACAAGTGGTTGGAGTCTAGTGAGCTCACTAGTAAGCTGACAGTTCGGTTTTTTAACTCGCTGAGTTCGGCATGGCCAGTGCCTGACACCCGTATCTTGATATACCACTCTGTGTCATCAAGCTGCATCACTGAATCTATCTCAAAGCGATAACCGCCATAATTCACATGCCCTAATAAGTCAGCGATTGAAGCTTCAGCGCTAGCATTCAAAAGGCCAACCGAGCTTTGCTGAACGAGTTCTTGGTGATGTGCCATCAATGGCAAATCTCGATGGCAACTAAATGGAGTCGTCACATGTTCGCCATACCTAAGCTGAAACAATTCACGAAGCTCATGTTCTCTGGCTGTTTTGAGGGCTAAAAAAACCGTTTGGATGATTTCAGAACTGGGTAGTTGCGGCTCTACCCGCCACTTACGCCCGTAAACGATTTTATCAGATTTGATGTGTGTGCCGCGGTCATAGTTGTCGGGGCCAATAATGCCGACTTGTACATATAAGCCTCCATCATCTTGCGCCACAAAAACTGGAAACCTAGGATCGAATTCCATATGCAACACGATGGCTTCAACAGATGCCAAGCTGTGGTTATAGGTTAAATAGTGCTGCGGAATACAGTGACTTCCGTTCGTTAAAGTCACTTTCGGTGCCTGCGCTATCGGCTGTTCCCCTAGCAATAGAGGCATGATCGAGTTCATAAATTAAATCTGCATCAAGTCTTGTTAATCAGAGCTTCACCACCTGAAACTCCACTCTTTTGGCTCACGCTAAACCACCGCGAGATTGGCAAATCATAAATATCAAATGTGACACATCACCGACGCCTCTAAAAAACAACTGGCTTGGTCTGTTCAATAGCATTTCCTGCTCTGTACTACGGGTATATCGTCAAGTTTGGATCAGCATCAATCTTCGACTTTCAATCGATGTTCCTCTTTCGTGTTACGGATATAGACCCACACGCCAAATGAATAATTTCATACACAGAGAGATTCAGTTGAGGTATTGGAAATGTGTTTAATTTGCATTCAATGTTGTGACATACTAACGACAGTCTAGAAAGGAGGCTGACATGTTATTAACCGGAGCTTTTATCCTAGTTTTTGTAGGATTTGTTCATTCAATATTGGGCGAAAAATACATTTTAATTCGTCTATTTAGACGCGAAAACCTTCCGGAGTTGCTTGGCAGCGATTGGTTTACAAAACGCACAATTCGCTTTACTTGGCACTTAACCACTGTGGCTTGGTGGGGATTTGCATCAGTGCTTTATGTCTTGTCGAACCAAGCTCAGAATGTAGAAAACCAAATTTTGGTGATTACGTCCGCAACCTTCGCCATCAGCGGGTTTATCTCGTTCTTTCTCTCGCGCGGCAAGCACCTGTCATGGTTGTTCTTTTTTGCCGTTGCTGGTATCGCGCTCTCGGCTGTACTGATTAATCGGGCTTAACTCGATCTACAATATGCTGCAGTACCCAGTCAGGGGCGTCGATTGATAAATCATGCCCCGCGGTTGGCTGAATCACTAATTCACAATTCCAATGTTCCGCTATAGCCAATGAACATTTGGGACTAACCAAATCATCTGCCCCGCCATTCAAAATCAACACATGGTCGCAAGGAGCTTCTTCACTGCCCGAATAGTGCGCCGCAGCCCAAAGCTGACGCAACGCATTAAATACCGACGGCGACCCCTCACATGCGTATTCAGTCCAGCGCAACGCAATTTTTTGATTAAACCGCGCACGTGTTGATGTCATTTCCAACACCAACTGTTCTTTTTTAAACCGACTATAGGGTAATAGAAACGTCATCAGTGCTCTGAAGTACCATTGCGGATTCAGCCGTTCAGTCATTTTACTAAAGCGCTTAAAGCTGCTGTTCATCAAGATCAATGAACCTATTTCATTCGGGTACATCTGTGCCCATTGCGCACCAATCATGCCGCCCATAGACAATGCGACGATGGTATATCGCGTTCTCGGTTGCAGGGGCTGAAGTTGTAGCCGAATGTCATTCACCATTTGTTCAACTGAGAAAGGGGACGTTTCATGACTTCTGAGTCCATTGCCCGCTAAATCGGGCGTTTCAACAATTGCATCGGGAAGTTCAACTCGAATCATGTCAGGCAAGCTTCCCCAGTGGCGGTGATCTCTGAGCAAGCCTCGTAACAAAACTATCCGTTGAGTCATTTTGAATGCCCTTCTTCGTCATACCAAAGCTTAAGCGCCGCACGCGTATCTTTACTCACCTGAGTAGGCTTCAATTTTTGCCAACGAGAGTGCGACCGAGTTGCCATCATCATAAAGTCCATCAAAGGATAGTGACGCCTTAAAATACGTCGCTGACGGTGCGGCAACATGGGGTTAAATAAGCTGCCAAACTTCAGCAGTTGCCTCGGGTTTTTCTTGACCCAAAGCCAAGAGCCCATTTCTAATGTGAGCGGCAGGAATGTAGTATTGGGGTATGCCTCAAGGCTATGGTCATACAACAAGTCCCACACGTCACCATGGGTCGTATAGCTATGCGCTTGCGGCTCTACTTTATATAAAGTGTGATTGGGGAATGTTTTCACGAATAAACGATTGACCCGATACATGGTGTTTAAATCGGCGATAGGTGTGAACGAGCCTGCATAGGGAAACCACAAACGGTCATGAAAACCAAACCCGCTGTGGCAGTCGAGCGTCATGGTAAAAGGCCGCCCAAGCACGTGTTGTCTCATATAATCATGAAGCCCCTGAAGCTCTGGCTCCATGCAATCTTCTTTGAGACCCCGATACCAAGGCAAATGCCTAGAATAGCGGTGGCCGCCCAACAATTTAGGGACTTTACCTTTGGCCTCAATAGGAGCATTACGCATCAAATCGATACCATTAGGGTTACAGCGCGTATTGTTAAACATCCCTCCGGGATTGACGATAGGGATCATAAACAGCTTCACTTTGTCGAGCTGATCTTGTAACGAATCATCCCAACGCATTCGACTGAGTAACGATTGCAAATACGCCAAGATCACCTGACTGCCAATCCGCTCCACACCGTGCACACCACCCACAAACCCAATAGCCGGCGCTAGTGGGTCGGTTGAGCCCATTTCAAGTAAATGTACCGGTAGCGTACTGCCATCAAACGGCGCATTGGCAATCACCGAACAACGCATTTTAGAACCCGCGCGCTCAATTAAGCTTTCAAGTTCGAATAGTTCGGGCAAATTCTGTTTCAGGTCGTACAAACGTTCAGACATCCATCGCCCTCACGTGCAACACCGAACTCTGGAGAACATGTTCTAAAGCCATCGTCATCACAATTCACATTTCAATCTGAAGACTATAGCTAAATCAAAGCGCTAACGGCGCTATGTCATATAAGTTTCATATAATATCGTCGGTTCAGAAGACCATTGATGAGTGGCGAACATGACAAATCTTCCTTTTAACGCACAAAATTACTGCCCCATTTACTGGCAAAAAAAAGGAGTAGCATTTCGCCCGAATAACACATACATATTTCCCATGAGCAGCGTTACGGTGCGCTCGCTAATTTCCGCAGGCAAGCGCGTCATAGTCGCAATCCCCTCTCTGGCTTTTAGCTCAATCGATTCAAATATCTTTAGGATTGCGCGCGAGCGTATTCATCAATCAGGGAATGTAAAATGAAAAATCTATTTTTCGCGTGTTTGGTCACTACTTCACTCTTATCTGGGTGCGCATCAATGTTCAGTGGCACCACGCAGACCGTCAATATTCGTAGTAATGATGACGATGCAAAATTGTATGTAAACGAACAATATATGGGCAAACAAAGCACCGTTTATACATTTAAGAAAAAAGAAAACTACGTCATCAAGTCAGAAAAAGAAGGCTGTAGAACCAATACTGTTGTTCCTGAAAAGAAATTTGATCCAACCACATGACTGGGTGTTTTCATTGATTGGGGCATTGTTTCAATTTTAGTCATTGATGGCGCAGCAACCGGTGCTTGGCAAGAATTCACCACAACTAACTTTGTTATTGACCCGACTGCGATTCCTAAATTATTCGATATGGGCCCAATATTAATATTGGGCCTGCTCCCTCAACATACTTCAAGACCCTTTTGAAGCTTTCAACTTGTTGCATCGTCGCTTTGTCACCGTCATTGACGACAATCACTTCTACAAACTCCTCCGCTTGCTTCTTGAGACACTAACCTCAAATATGTGTCTTAATACAAAAACTGATTTTATCTTCGCCAAAAACGATGCACGGCAGATACGCAGTTGTCTTACCGCTCTGAGTTCATTAAAATGGCAAACATCAGTGCGATGTTAATGATCATGTCATGTTTATATATCGTTAAATTCCTTAGTTGATTGGAGTGGGCCGTTAATTTTGCAGACGCTTGTGAAACCTTGGGGCGCAAATAGACTTAGCATCGTTGCTGCAAAAACCAAGCAGCAAGGCTTCACGCTGGTGGAATTGGTTGCAGTCATCGTCATTTTAGGAATTTTGTCGGTCAGTGCCGTTCCGCGTTTCGTTAACTTATCGACAGATGCTCGCATCGCCAGTTTGAGAGCCATGGAAGGTGCCGTCAAAGGTAGTGCTGATCTAATTTTTGCAAAAGCCGCAGCTGAAGGAAAGACTCAAGGCGAGCAGCGTCTACAAGTCGATAATGTTGAGATTAGGTTGTACGGTGGCTACCCTATCGCGGATTGGATTTACGGCATTCGCTATATGATCACGCAAGACGACGTTTGGTATAACGACGCCGGTGAAGTCTGCGTACACGATTGGTGCGGTCGCGGCAACCAACTTCAAATCCCTAGCAAACAGGCTTCGACTGTGTCACCGGGCATGGTCGGCAAAATATTTTTAAGAACCTTTGCGTGGGAAGACGAATGTGGGGTGTATTACCTCAATCATGCAGATGGCCGTCCGCCTGAAATTGGTATCGAAACGGCAGACTGCTAGGTTTTGTTCTAGCCATTCCATCAAGCCTTTCCTTTATTAATTAAAAAATCTGTTCAATAAAAGCTAATTTTAGCTCCAAATGATTCAGTTATCCCAAGTAAGCTCATTTCATTGTTTAAGAATATGAAGTGAGTAAGACATGGGATTGTTAGTTGACGGTATTTGGCACGATCAGTGGTATGACACAACTGCAAATGGTGGCGCATTTAAACGAGAACAATCGCGACTGCGTCACTGGATCACCGCAAACGGTGAACCATCTCCGGCGGCTCCAACTCAAGAAGCTTTTCTGGCCGAGTCTGGCCGCTATCATTTATATGTATCTTTAGCCTGCCCTTGGGCGCATCGAACGCTTGTTTTTAGACAACTTAAAGGCCTTGAACAGCACATTACTGTCTCGGTAGTAAGTCCAGATATGGGCGAATTGGGTTGGACGTTTGATCGCGACGCAGGCTCTGACGGTGACGACCTCTACGGTTTTCAACACCTCCATCAGATTTATACCCTCAACCAAACCAAATACACCGGCAGGGTCACTGTTCCGGTACTTTGGGATAAGAAAACAAAGCGTATCGTGAGTAACGAATCGGCCGAAATTATTCGTATGTTTAATAGTGCCTTTAACCACATCACTGGAAATGAGCAAGATTTCTACCCAAGCCATTTGCGTCCTATCATCCATCAGATTAACGATACGATTTATGAAGCGGTCAACAATGGCGTTTATCGTGCAGGCTTTGCCACAAGTCAACACGCTTATGAAACGGCTTACACAGAGTTATTTGCTGCTCTTGATGAGACTGAACGACGTTTGACCACCCAACGCTATTTAGCGGGAAATACGCTAACAGAAGCCGACATTCGATTATGGACAACTTTGATTCGATTCGACACGGTATATCACGGCCATTTTAAATGTAATCGGCAACGTCTAGAAGACTTCCCCAACTTGTCGAACTACACCCGAGAATTGTATCAGCTTAACGGTGTCGCAAAGACAGTGAATTTTGATCAAATTAAACGCCATTATTATGCGAGTCACCGTCAGATTAACCCCACAGGGATTGTACCGTCAGGCCCTGATATCGACTTTAACCGATCGCACAATCGAACACATGGTTGAAATTTGAAACAATTGGTCGATTGACCTCAATTTTAAAAATATGAACTACAGGAGCTTAGTGATATGAACATTTTAGCGCTCGGAGCCAGCAGCAGCCGTCATTCAATTAACCAGCAGCTTGCGATATACACAGCCCGTCTAGTGGAACATTCGGTGGTCGAAACCGTTGATCTTAACGATTACGAAATGCCGATTTACAGTAGCGATAAAGAAAAGCATTCCGGAATACCCAAACAAGCACATGAATTGTTTGAACGCATTGGCAATACTGACGCGGTTGTCATTTCATTTGCCGAGCACAACGCGTCTTATACCGCCGCTTATAAAAATATATACGACTGGATGTCACGCATCGATATGAAGGTATACCAAAACAAACCTGTTTTGGTTCTCGCCACTTCACCTGGACCAGGCGGTGCCAGTAATGTCTTCAATTCAGCCCTAAAATCCGCACCCTATTTTGGGATGGACGTCAAAGGAAGCCTATCCGTCGCGAGTTTTTACGATCAATTTGATGCGGCGTCGAACGCTCCTACATCTGGCACACTGGAGCAACAACTCCAGCATCTCGCTAAAACGCTTGTGGCGTCTGATGTTACTGCATAGGCGTTTTAAGTACACTGAAACTTGAATGAGGTGTCAAGCTCGCCGAACAGCGCTAACACCTGTTCGGCGATATCTGTGTCACTGGCAAATAACACGCCGCACCGATTCATAAAAACAGAATCTGGCTGGTTCAGCGGTAACGGGTTTCCAAACATGTCTGAAACCCAGGCGCCAGCTGCAGTGCCAAGCGCGGAAGTCGCGGCAAAGTCCCACAAACTTCCGCCCCCTAGCGCTTGTTTAGGCAACTTGAAATAACACGCCGGGGCATGTTCAAGTACTCCCACCGCATTCATCACCGCACCGGCTTTATGATGAATTTTAATATCGCTATACCCCATTTGGCAGGCGCGTTGCTTCAACAGTTTCACTGCTTGCGAAAAGCCTTGCTGAGACCTAAAACTGCGGTCAACAAAGAGGGTCAACACTTGCTGTTTAACACTGCTATCGGACTGTAAGTTGGGTGTCCAAATCCGTTGCTGCCGAGTCACAACTGAGGCGCCAAAACTTGTGGCTGAGTGGTTCACACCTTGATAAATAGTGTGGGTGACGGGGTCGTAAATCACTCCGAATATTGGTTGGCCGTCTTGTCCCACTAAAGCGATAGACACGGCATAGCCAGCCATGTTTTGTGTGAACGGCAAAGTGCCGTCGAGTGGGTCTACACACCAAAAATATGGCAAAACCAACCTTGGGTGGTCTCCCACAGCTTGGCTTGCAGCACTCTCTTCGCCCAGAAAGGCAATCTGAAAATGTTTCAATGTTGGTTTGAGTATTTGATAAATGAGAGCTTCGCAGTCGACGTCCACTTGCGTGACTATTTGCGACGCATCGGAGCTACCCGCCTGTTTTGTTTTCACATCGACTAAGCTTCTATCGACGTTTTGAATGTACTCACCCGCTCTCAATGCCGCTGTTGTCGCCACGCTCAATAGCTGTTGGATTTGGGTGGTATTTAGCACGCTCACCTCAACTGACATGTTGATCTGAATGACACATTCGCAACGCCTGCTCAGTCTGTTGAATACAATATTTTCCAATCTTCCAATGGTCAGGGCTCCACCCGGCTAAAAATCGATGAAAATCAGCCCACGTAATAGGGTACAACGCTCGCCATTGTTTAATCACTTCGTCCGGTTTAATGTTTGGCTGCCATTGCAGGAGCGCTGCTGTAAGTTGCTCAAAATACACATCGACCCACTTTGAGCCCTGAGCCAACAGTTGTGCGTCTGGCAAAACGCTACTCAATAACAACATCAGATCTTGAACACCAACGCCTCGTCCAACATATTGAAAGTCCACCGCAGCAACGCTTTGTCCTTTGTCATCAAAACAAAAATTAGCGAGCTTGGCATCGCCATGCATCAGACATTGATAACCGCAGTTTCGTAACGTTTGATCCAACTGTTTTGCCGAATTTTTTAATGTTGATTCGGGCATCGCCAACCACTCATCAGGGCGCGTGTCCAAGTGCCAATATCCACCGATAGGCCATAAACCTTCGGCTCGGCACTCAAGCGTTCGTGCGTGAAGCTTAGCGAGCCAACCAATGCAGGACTCAATTTGAACTGGGCTTGGGCGGTCATCCTTACCCAGTGTAAATCGAACCGGAAAGTCAACGGCCAAATCTTCCAGTACCAACACAATGCTCTGCGCTGATTCTTCAAAATACCGTAATTCTGGCATTTTGACTGAAGCGTTCAAAGACGCAACATAATCTCGATACCAATGCAATTCAACAGCGTATGAGTGGCGTTTACGTTGCGCTGAACCTTGGCTATTCCAGCCCCTAGGGTGAGAGTCAGATGACGCGTATACAATATGTTTTACCACGACTGACTGCGTGGTCGTGCCATCCAAACCCTCAAGCTTTAAACGCATTAATTGCCCTTGCCCAGCCCAAAGCGACTGCATGGGCGCAACGCTCATAACACGCTTGCATTTCATCGCGCGACAAATCGCATTTTGTTGTTGGTATGATAGATTCATTATTGAATTAAGCGCAGAGATATTCGCTTTGGTAAGCCCGAAAGAATAGCGTCAGTATATCAATAAATGATTCCATCCCGATGTCCCTACCCTGAGAAGTTTTAGATATTAATGAGCACAAGATCCAAACTAGATGTACCTACAGACTTGTCCTACCAGAATGGCGGCTGAACACTCGGAAAGTACTAAACAACGGAGGGCCAAGTGACTACAAATTCCATCGCCCTAGCCGTTTGAATCGATAACTAGTGTGGAATGACGATCTAACAAGTAACGGTGTAATGCCTACCTATTGGAATTTTTAGTACGCTATCAACTATTGTTTTTTGACAAACTGCGCTGTCACCATCATCTCGCCAGCGCCATCAACCCTGCAATCAAGCTGATGATCCTTGCCTTCAAGAATTCGTCTTACCAGTGCCTTCGTTCCAATTTTTAGAACCAGCGAACTGCCCTTTACCTTCAAGTCTTTCGCCAACGTCACTTTGTCACCTTCGTTCAACACCGTGCCGTTAGCATCTTTGACAACCACCTTTTCATCTTCAGCCAGTTCGTCTGGATTCCATTCATGCGCGCATTCGGGGCAAACCATTTGAGATTGATCTTGATATACGAATTCAGACTGGCAATTTGGGCAAGGAGGAAGTGACATAAGCGGTTACTATTTCAAGTGAGAATAGCCACATGATACTGTTTGAATTGAATCAGAGCGAGTCGCGCTGTATTCAAGCGGTGCGTTCCATATTCGACGGACCGAACATATCGATATCACCACCGAGCCGTATTAGAGGTATTTAGTGTTAAGCCTGCGCAAGGATGCATCGAAAATTGGCGGCAATTTTGTAACTCCCATCCGATTGAGCAAATGGTGTGAGCGCTTTCTTATTCGCTTTATTTACATCGTTAATGCTTGAGTGTTCAGTCGCCTTTACAGCAACGCCAGACGATCCTAATCCGCGCAAAGCAGTGCTAAATCTGAAAATTCCCTCCGGGGACTCGATGCTTAACAATATCGAGCCGTGCAGAGGACGCATCGACTCCGAACACTTTCGCTTTTCTTTGGTCAGCAAATTGAGCAGCCATTCCAGAACCACAGCCAATGTCCAAATATGAATCCCCTGTGCTGAGCCCAACGCGCTCTAGCACGGCATGATATACGGGGCTGCATTGACCTTCTTGGATACTGGCCCAGTCATGAGCATGCCCCCCGCATAAACGCCCATTAACAGCGCTAGTTCGAGGCTTGTTTTGAGTCATTACCATCACTCCTTTGAAATGAATCTCACAGGCACTCCTTCGCACCCACGGTGACTAAAACCTCGCAATTAGCATTGCGCCTTGCCTAGAACGTAATACCTGTAGATTTCTCTGGTGCAAATATCGTTCATTGCTTGGGTGGTTTGGGGGGTACATATCGCTTCATTTCCCAGAAGCGTCGTTTCAATTACTCGGCATTAGTTCCAGCATAGTCTATGAATGGGCATTGAGGCTCTGATCACGCGAGTCTCCAACATAATGCCATGTGACCTTTTACATATGCACAGCCGAATAAAGCCCGCCAATGGTGTGCACTAAAAAGTGCTGATAGTATGCTTATACAAAGGTGAGGTAATGCGAAAAAACGTCTAAAGAGCTGATGTAACATATATTTACAGCTGCTCTAAAAAAGAATTAACCGGCCTGTTAGTTCTGTAAAATTTTGCGAGATTTAACGGGGTACCAATCCATAAGCTTATCAGACAGACGTTTAACGATGTCTGGATGATCGGCCGCGAGATTGTGTTGTTCGTGTTCATCGTTGTCCAAGTTAAACAAACGCGGCGCTACCAAAAAATCCTTGTGATACTTTTGGTAACTCACATTCTTGCCGTCGTAGCTGACAATGAGTTTCCAATCATTCTCAATTACCCATCGATACAATAAAGTTGACTCAGGGTCATTCAAGTCGTCCATGTCATGGGCAAAGCCTTCACCAAAGATAACGTTACGCTCAATAGGGCTTTTCTCTTCTAAATTTTGATAGAGGTTTTCACCAGGCAGATCCGTTGGAACCGGAGCACCTGCCGCAGCTAAAATAGTCGGTACGATATCAATACTACTGGTAAGTTCCGTGCGCATTTGAGGCTCGAACTTGCTTGGCAAAGAGTACATAATCGGTGTACGAACACCACTTTCATTTGGACTTTGTTTGGATCTAGGTAAAAAGCGTTCTGCTAGGCTTGGATTGGTGACCCAGCCGTTGTCCGACACATATACAATCAACGTATTATCCTTTAATCCGTTTTTCTCCAGATAATCAAATATCTGGCCGTTGGTTTCATCAAACCATTCGATCATGGCATAGTATTTTGCTATCGATTCTGGACGCGACGCGTCACGGTATTTATTCAGCAAACGCTCAGGTGGATTGTGAGGGGTATGTGGCATGAAAGGCGCATACCAAACAAAGAATGGTTTATTCTCAGCTACAGTACGATCGATAAAATCGGTGATTTCATTAATACCTTTGCGGCCAATTTCTAACCCTTTGTCGCCGTGGCGGCCTGTGGGAGATGGAAAACCTTGTGTCATGCCTTCATCAAAGCCGCCGCGAGAAAAACTTCCTTCCCACCATTTACCCGTTTGTAAGGTCTGGTAGCCCTGCTTTTTGAGTAGCTGAGGTAAGGTTTTTACTTCATCAATTTTAGCGATGATTTCAGCGCGTTGCTTTTGGTACTCAGCCCCCTTTTTGCCGCCAGGAAGTTTGCGAGAAGGATCATTGCCCGTAATGCCATGTTGATGCGCATATAGACCGGTTGCAATGGTCGCTAACGAAGGCCTACACAGCGACGTTGGCACGTAGCCTCGTTTGAAAGTCACACCTTCACTGGCAAGTTGGTCAAGCGACGGCGTACTGACCACATCATGCCCCATAAATCCGTAATCGTTCCAAGCATGATCATCAGACAAAATGAGCACGATATTTGGCGGGTTTTGCTGTACTGACGACTCATCTTCAGCTTGTACTGCACATGCACACAAGGCTAACCCAGCAACCAACCAGGTCACTGTTCGATCAACTGCAAAATGACCAAAGTAATTCGCATACCTCGAACTCTTCCTCAACATTTCGTATTTTTCCTATGGTAATTAGTGGTCTTCGCTTGTTGGCGAACCGATTTATATCCGTATTACATTCGACCCGATGCGCCCGCTTCGATTGTTTTGTTTAAAAAGTATTCGTTGCCGTCATAAAATGACTTGGGAGACCACGCGGCATTCTCAGTAGGTAAATGCTTGGCCAAAGCGGTCTTAATATTTTGATAACCGGGCTCGCGCGCAACATTGCGCCACTCATCGCGATCAATATTGTGGTCATACAGTTCCTCACTGCCATCCTCATACCGAATATAGCGATAACGTTCGGTTTTCACCGCATGATTGTTTTCGCCATACGTCGTCACTACGGCGTGTTGCCAAGGGTGGTTTGGATCAGCAAGTAAGGGCGATAGATCCCGCCCCTCATTGCTTTCGTTTTTAGGCAATCCGCAAATATTGACCAACGTTGGATAGAGATCTAACAAGCTCACAGGTTTGTGACTGATTTGCTGCCCTTTGGATTGGGGAGGCTTAATAATTAGCGGCGTACGTGTTGCACGCTCCCACAATGTCATTTTGGCAAATTTGTCCTTTTCACCAATGTGATACCCATGATCCCCCCAAAGCACGACGGCTGTATTTTCTGCGTATTCACTATTTTCTAATGCATCAAGCACGATACCGATACATGAATCAACAAATGAAACACTGGCCAGATACCCCTGAACAATGTTGCGGTATTGACCGTTCTCAATCGCCCACTCAGTGGTGGGCATCATGGGGTGATCCGTCACCGATTTAGCAATTTCAGGCACATCTTGTAAATCATCACGAAGAAAAGGCGGTACAAACAAGTCTTTTGCGGGGTGCATATCAAACCACTTTTTTGGTACGTGCCACGGTGCATGAGGGCGCAAAAATCCGCATGCCATAAAAAATGGTTTATCGTGTTGTTCGTTAAGCTTGTTGGCGATCCAGTGAGCCGAGTCATAATCGGGCATCTGATCATCACGTTCAGGAAAGGGCCCCCAGTCAGTATTAGTTCTTGGATCATCCCATACATAATTTTGTTCAGGGTACGGCCCAAAACCTTTCACGCGTCCACCATAGTCGTCGACACTTCCGCTAGGCACACGATAGTGAAAGACTTTACCCACAGCAGCGGTGTAGTAGCCATGTTTCCTAAAATACTCAGTTAGAAAAATTGAATGGGCTGCTTTGTCGTTGGCTGCGCGGATATCATCGTCTTTAATGTGTCCGTAAATTCCGGTGGTTGAGGGAGCCAACCCTGTCATCATGCTCGCACGAGAAGGGCCGCAAATCGGAGCAGAGGCGTGAGCGTTAGTAAATAACGTCCCCTGTTTGGCGAGCCTATCGATATTCGGTGTTTTTGCGTTTGGGTGGCCGTTCATGGCACCGACCCAATCATTTAGATCATCCACGATTAACATTAATACATTCGGATATTCTTGCTTTAAAGCTTTAAACCAATCCAATTGAGACAATGCACCTGCAGTCGCCAATCCTGCACCGCCTAATAAAAAATTGCGTCTAGTAACCATGGTTTACTTATAATTCGGAGGGCTAAGTTTGAACAAATTACACCATAAACGTCTCATTTAACCAATAAATTAATTGCTATATAGGTCACAATAAATCAACATTTAGTCAATATCAGTCATTGGAGTTCATAAAATACCATGTCGTTCACAATTTCTAACCTCAGCATTTCAATTGCAGCAAAGACATGTCTGTCTGCAAGTTGTTTATCACTGGCTCTAATTGCATGTTCCGCATCCGATTCAGCCAACGAACAAGCTTCTCAACACGCTAACACACCGTCAGAAACAAAGGTGGTCATGGCGTACGGGCGTCACGTCCCAGAGCGAAAAGATGACTTTACATGGGAAAACGACAAAGTTGCATTTCGTGTTTATGGCCCAGCCGCAAAACCTACCGGGATCTCAAGTGGCGTAGATGCTTGGCTGAAGAAGGTCAACTACTCAATTATTGACAAATGGTATGCCGGATATTTAAAGGGGATTTCATATCATGAGGATCGTGGCGAGGGTTATGACCCTTACCATACAGGTCCAAGTCGAGGTGTCGGCGGTTCGGCCGTTTGGATTGACGGAAAACCTTATGCTGCAAGCAACTGGCTAGACTACACCATTCATGAAAACAAAGGTGATATGGTAAGTTTTACCCTAACGTACACCGTGCAAACGCCTTTAGGGCAAGTGGATGAAGACAAAACCATCACCTTGAAGCTGGGGGAGCAAATGTACCATGTCAGCTCAACATATAAATTGGATGGTCAACCCGCCCGCTTGCCTATTGCCATTGGGCTTGCCACACATGATGAAAAAGCCACAGTGTCCTCTGTTCAAGAAACCGGCCTAATTTCAGCGTGGGAAATGATTGATGAGCAAGGCTTGGGCTCGGCGGTCGCCATGGATCCTGTTTTAGTTGAGCGAATTGAGCATCTACCGAAGCCAGAGGTGGACGCGAGTCACATTTGGTTATTCACGCACACAGACGCGCAAGGGCATTTGGAATTTCGGGCAGGTTTTGGCTGGCAAGGAGCAGGCGAATTTGACTCAGAAAAGGCATGGCTCACTTATCTCGACCAGCAATCAACGCAATGGACGTGGAAGTAATGTAAAGCCTAAAACGGTTAGGGCCTGCCATTACCCTTCAGGCTCTAGCCAACATACTAGCGGTTTATTGCGACTCACTCGATTCTCAATTTACACCCAAAAATTCAGTAAATATAAAAATGTCAATTTTAAGTCTTGCTAGAAAACATACGGGCATCAGCGCCACGTTCAATGCATTTGCCCTCACCTTAAGCATCTTCAGCTGCACACCAACTAAAATGAAAGTATCGCAAAGCACACAAGCCGCAAGTCAAAACTCAGAGCTAAAGCTGTTACATCTCGGCAATACCCAAAATGCATGATTGCTCAGTGTTGGGAAATAATGTTCGCTATTTGAGACGCCCCCAAACAACAAATCTAATTCAGATTTCAAATATTGCCTAAACACCTAATAATTTAGGATAGTCTTAAGCTATCCTAAATTCATTCGTTCGCAGGAACAATCACAGACATGTCGCCACATAACCAAAGCTACAAATCATTCACTGCAATACTCACATCATAATGCCCCGGCCCATAAACCTTGGCAGGTTGATTCGGTATCTGAACCCTCGCAGTGGTGTTATTAGGCACTTCAAAATGCCATTCAACTGTATTTACTCCTCGTTGCCAATCACTCACAATATTTCCGTAACCTGTTTGATAACTCACTTGAACTGAATCTAGGTTGCTTGGGAAAACCGGAGCCAATTCAAAGTGCTGGAAACCTGGGTTGTCAGCTAACGGCCGAATGCCACCTAATCCTTCATAGAACCAACCATCATAACCACTGTGGAACGGATGATTGAGCGAACGCCCCGGCGCTTCTTTACGCATAGGATCACTGGTGGGGTCATACACACCTTTGCGTTCCCATAGAGTCGTTGCGCCAAGTTCAGACATTTGCCATGCATATCCTGGGTACCCTTCTGCTACAAATATATTGTAGGCGGTATCACCGTAACCATAGTCACTCAATGCTCGGTACACATAAGTCTGACCCAACGCACCGATAGATCCATGCCCCTTCCACGTCTCAACCACATCTCGGTTCAATGCGTCCGCTACAGATTGTCGTAAATCAGGTGGAGTCATTCCAAATCTAAGTGCCATCGCATCGGCAGTTTGGCTACCATAGTGGCCGGTTTTGGCGCTATAAAACTCTGCGTTAAACGCGTCACTTAAACGGCGAAATAGTTGACCATAATGCTCAGAATCACTTCCGCGCCCCAACAAGCTGGCTATCTTACTCATTAAATCGGCGCCATGAGCAAACAAGGCAGAGCTAGTAATAGTTGGGCTGGTATGTTGAGGGTTACACCGCTTACGACCCATTCCCGGTTTGAGCACAGGATCGCACCAGTCGCCATAGCCAATGCGGAGCAGGTCATTCTCAAGCTTCGCTTCACCGGCTTGCATATATTCCTGCATGCTTTCATATTGATCTTCGAGTATTTGCACATCACCATGATGCTTGTAATGCTCCCAAGCAATCATGACTTCGGCTACTGCCCAATCAAAATTTCCACCATGAGTACGTTTACCCGGTACCACAGCAGGCGCTACATACGTGGCAGTTTGGAAATCAACTAAGTATTTCTGCCACAGGTTTGCCATGTTGAAATTGTAGTTGCCGGTAATAAGAGCCGCGTGAGCATCTCCGGTCCAACCCGCACGTTCTCGAATTGGGCAATCCAATGGCACAGCCATCAGGTTACTTTCATAACTCCACAGGGCCATGTCGTGAATTTGATTTAATAACGCGTTTGAACTTTTAAACTGGCCTGCGACAGCTACATCACTGCGGACTAAGTCAGCCGTCAGCGCATCTATTTGAGGTTGTTCATGGAGCCCTGTAACCTCCACATACCTGAATCCATGCCAGGTAAAAATCGGAGCCCAAGTAGCCGGATCATCGCCCGAAGCAATGTAGGTATCGACTTGCTTTAACAGCGGCGCACCGCCTCCTGTTTTTTGGCTAATGTTACCCTCAATGTCGGCCCATTCCGCATATCGTAAGCTGATGGTTTGGCCAGCTTTAAGGTCTAACTTTGCTAAATTTAACGTTGGAACAGCAGTAAAGTTCTGGCCGAAATCAAACACCCAAACCTTGTCTTTGGGTTGATAAATCTTAATTGGGACCATGGCCTTAACTGCTCGAATAGCCGGCAGCAGTTGCGGCTCTAATTGCTTTGTGGGCCACTGCTGTAATACTTGTACAGGTTGCCATTGCATTAATTGCGCTGAACTGGCATGACGGTTCCACCCCTCTACAAAAGCATTGGCATCGTACAGTTCTCCCGAAAAGATACCTTCTTTTAATATGGGTGATGAGTGGCTCAGCCAATCTTTGTTCGTCGTGATCATCTGGGTAGTGCCATCGTCATACGTTATTTCTAGCTGCGCAATAAATTTAGGTTGGCCATAAGACAGCGTTTTCTTGGCCTTTGGACCGACTTTTTGATCAGGGTTGTTCCAACGACTAAACGCAATATTTTCATCGTACCACCCACTGCCCAAGTGCACGGCAATGGTATTTTGATCGACTGCGAGCAATGACTCCACATCATCAGTGTTATACAAAATTCGCTGGTCGAAATCGGTTTGACCAGGGTCCATCATTCGGTCATCTACCTTTTTGCCGTTGAGGAACACTTCATAGTAACCGGCAGAAGTGCTGTGCAACCGTGCTTTGACTAATTTTTTCGACGAATCCACCGTAAAATCGTAACGAAACAAAGATGCGGTTGGTTGGGCTTTGAGTTGCTCTACGACCCCAAGTTGCTTTTGCTTTTTTGAAGCATTTAAAGTGTCGTTGCTTTCAGGATGTACATTCGCTGCATAAAGCACCCAATTCATGCCTTTGTCATCCAATTTTGCGACTGTTCGTTGTTTGACTTGTAGCCATTGGGCTTGCCAATCTGATTTGTGAATCAGTCCCATTTCCCAAATCCCTGTAGCACTCCAAGCGCTCGGCTCTAAATCGCCTTCAGGCCATACTCGAACGCGCCAAGCTGCAGCTGCTTTGCTTGCGAGTGGTTTACCGCCATATGCGATATTGACAGACTGTCCGCTTGCAACTTTTCCACTATCCCAATAGTCAGAATTGCCAGCTGTGAGTAGTGCCTCAGAGCTGGCGACCTGAATTTGAAAAGCCGCTTGTTTCTTAACATTGCTTAACCAAGATAAACGCGGTGTTTGATGATGTACGTTTAATGGCCGTTGATTTTCTTCCACCAGCAATCCTGAAGGCTTTGCGAGAGTCGACGGTGCTGTAGATATTTGTTGCTCATCGCCAACACTGCACGCAAATAGCGCCAACACTAGCGACATGATAGATAGGGGGCGTATCATAAAAACTACCTGTTATTTGCTTTTGGGCTCACCTATCCATGACGTTCGAATTAGCGTGACCCACTTCCTTAATGATTGACAAACGTCGACATTGTTTAACGAAGAGCAGAGAATTTCAGAGAAACACACAGTCCACGCTCATATTGCCAAATCGTCCGTTCAGCAGAATCTCAGTATTGATCAACGCCGGCAAAAAGGGTTCATTAAGACGCCACGAATGTGACAAGCATCAATCAAATACAATTAAAACACACCACAACCAGCCAAATTAAATCAACATCAGATCGTCGTTAACATATCCACAAAGACGAGATCAATAAGTCGGTGTTTTATTACTGCAGATTGAAGTTAATTATCCATGAATATAAATCGAACCTGCCTTGCTATATTGCGCTTTGCGGTTACTCGTTTTTGTGCCTTCACTTTTCAAACTACACTTACGTATTAATTAAATGTGCCGAGCCCAAAAGGAGCATCAGGCCAGCACAAAATAACCGTGCTCAAACTCGTCGCAAAATACGCCGATGAACCCGTCAATATCGTTCACAAAAAACTCGAATATAATTCAAGAAATTAATATGCTGCAGTCCGCGCAACTTAATTTGATCTGACGCATCTCAAGTCACTCAAGCGGGCCTTCGAACAGACACGGTGATACGACAAATATTAGAAGATCATTCTTTAATCTTGTCACCAGCTTGCGCGGTCATTTTATCCATATGCTCGACCAACGGACAACGTTTTGACAATTAGCCCGTTGCTGTATCCAATGCCTAGAACATGGTCTCGTCTTGGTCGAATCAAGGAATCAATAAGAGTTGTATACCTAGACTTGCTGTTTCAAGATTCCGCTAAACTCATACTTCTATGCAGACAAGCGGAATACCGAATTAGCCGAGCTGTTTGAAAATGCACTGGAACACGCTATAGAGTCAGGTAACTTTGATGCGCTGCTCAAAAGCTCTTCTGGTTAGAACGTGGCGCTCCGCTTTTTGGACAACACCGAGGTAAAGGCTTTGGATGTGACGGAATCTATTTAGAGCCATGGGTCAGCCAAAACAGTCACTCACTGATTCAACATTGAATGACCATCAACACCCCCCAGTTTCATCATGAAACTGGGGCATAAAGACCCATTTATCTCTGTGCGACCAAGCTTGTAATCAGGCGAACAGGGCCCAGAAGTCCAGATGATTGAAGCTCTTTCGGTTGCTTCACGTAGAAATTATAGCCTGTAAAGGTGACACGTTTAGTTGGCGGTGGCGGCTCGTTATTATTGATCCACGGTACCGTGTCTCCAGTCATACTGTAACCACTGGTATCTGGCAATGCTTCATCACCAATTAAGCGGTTCACCCAAGTATTGGTGATTTTGATGTCGAGGACATTCTCACCCGGTTTAATCGCGTCTCCAATATCTGTCGCATAAGGGGGCTTCCAAAGCGTTTGCACAGCCTTGCCGTTGACAAACACCTCGGCCACATGATTAACCTGACCCAAATCTAAGTACAGTGACTTTTTAGTGCTCAGAGCATCGTCAGAAATGGTAAACGTTTTCCGGTAATTCGCCGTCCCAGAATAATGTCGAACGCCCTCCTCTGGGCTATCAATCCAGTCTATTAGCGAATTAAAAACTCGTGACTCTGGGCCGCCCCATTTGGGATCAAACGACACAAGCCAAGGACCTTCTAATGGAGTACTTGGTGCAAGTGTTGAACGATAAATGTGGTTGATCAAATGGCTATTTTGTCCAGTGTATTCAGGTTGATTCTGATCCCGACGAATAAGAACGAATCGGCCGCCGTAAGGTTCCAACTCCAGAATAGCTTTCAGGCGTTTACCATCTCGCTTGAAATGAGCTAACAACTCGACCGTTCCATCATCAATATTCCACAATTCAGGTACGCCATCGCCATTTCGAATATCGACTTCTACCTGTTGATATGAAGGTTGGCCGTTGTAAAAATAGTAAAGGTCATTGTGACCAATACGACGGTGGCTGAAGAACTTAACCGGCTCGCCATCAATTTTTAGGTCGGGCTCATAATTGAGCTCAGCAATGGAATCGACTAAATTGAAACTGCTCACGGTGCCTTTTTTGTACCGCTGAATGGTATTTGTATGTTCGCCCCACAGTCTATCCGCAATACGTTCAAACTCTCCTTGATGTTGCCATTCACTATACCCAATCACTTGCTTTGGCTTGCGGCCAATTACGGTCGCGCCCTGAGCGACCAAATCTTCGATACGCTTCAGCGTTGCCAACTGCATGTATTGTGTTTCAGTCAAATGTAGCGCTCGATAGCGCGTTCCCTCGGGCAGCACTAACCAACCGTCTTTTACTGATATACGCGTCAGCAACACGTCGGTATTGGTATAGTCGTACCCGAAGCCGTCTGGCACACCAGTGTTATTGGCATTACCAACACGCAGCGGCGCAACATCACCCAAATGAATTAAGAAATCAGAATCAGGAACTCCTTGTTGAAGTAAATAGGAGCCGCGCGCTAAATAATTAAACCACGCGGTTCCACCATTATTCCACCACGTTTGAGTTCGATCGATATGTGAGCCTATCGAATCCATGGTCATACCCGGTTTAACGTGGGTATTGGGTTGGTGGGCAAAACGGTGAAACATAGTTTCATTCACCCCTCTTGCCCACATTTTGTCGCCATAATGTTTATAAAAAAACGGGTGACCTTTCCAATTCACGGTGCGGATAGAAGTAAACGATTCAGCAGATATGATTTTTTTACCATAAATATGGGCCGATGAAATTGCAGCAGAAACACGACCGTTATAAACCGTGTCGCGCACCCAAAATTCACCCATAACGCGGTCGGCCATCCCCCCAGCCTTGAGTTCATCAAATGGGCCCCAACCATACGGTTCGATATATGATTCCAGACCATATTCATTAGCAATTTTGGTAAATTCACCAAAGTAGTTCGTCACCATTAAATCTGAGAGATGCTGGCGATATTCTTGCAAGATGGCCCCTGTATGTTCCACAGATTCGATAACTCGCCCGGTTAGCAGTGGTAACCAAGGGACGAAATCATAGCCGAATTTAGTTTTGAAGGAGGTGTCCATACCCTTAGTCCAGTTCTGCCCTCCCATTTCGTAGCTATCGATTTCTGTTGTCTTTAGCGAGTCATACCCGTGCTCTTTCATTTTATCGACCACTTTTCCAACATATTGTTTAAAGTGAAACCGTAATGCTTTGGGGTCAAATTTGTCGCATTCAAGCCCCTCTCCTTCAGCCGAAGCAGGCACGTTGAACGCTCCTGTACTGGTATAACCAAAGCGCAGTACGCGCCAGTCACCTTTGGCTAGTGTCACCCCCTGTTGCGGCAATTCCCCTCGATTTAGTACGAGCACTTCATCCGCTTTAATTATGGCTTGCGGATCAATTTGAGGGGCTAAACTTAATTGGCCACGCTCCATAGAGTTCATTGAAAGCCAATGGTCAATTCTAGGAACAGTCCACAAGTCAAAACGCTTCAGCGTGATGGGCTTGGTAAACACAAAGCGGAAATACTTGGCAGTGATGGTGTCAAGGTTAGGACTAAAGGCCCACATTCTTGCGCCTGTACGGGGCCGTCTTAGTTTTTCAACCACAGTAGAAAAAGTGACGCCATCATCGGACACTTTTAGTGCTGCATCGCCATGACGATCTGGGGTTTCGAGTTGCAAACTTCGCAGCGGTGTTGGCGTGTCTAATTCAACTTGAATCCAGTATTCGTTGTTAGCGTTTTTCTTAAACTGAAATTCAGTGTCCCAGTCTTTATCGGTTAAAAGGCTTACGTCGAGGCTTTTATCAGAAGAAGAGAAAGTGGCGTTCTCAAAGGCATTAGATTGATTGAACGAGTTAGTAGGAACCGCAATTACAGCAATATCACGATAAAGGCCTTCCGCATATCCGGGCTGTGGCGGGACGACTTTTTGCCCACCACGGAATGTTTTCTCAGACCACGTCACTCGCTTCATAGATAGTTCAGGTGTGATCCATGGTCCACCGCTAGAAGACCATCCATCCGAATTATGAATACCTAGCTCTATATCATGTTTATCGGCTTCGCCCACGGCATGCACCAGTGTGTCGAAATATTCGTCAGAACCAAATCTCACAGGGCCTCGAGACGAGTACGGCCAATTGCTTCGATGAACATGAAAAAAGATAGCGCCACCGATCCCTACATCTGACATCGCTTCAAAATCTTTGCTAAAACCGGGCTTGCTCATATTACCGTTCATGGCATGCATCCATGTTTTGGGCAAATACGACTTAGGCGGCGACTCAAATTCAGCATTCGAAAGCTCTGTCGCATTTAAACCAACGCTAGCCATCGCTAATAAAACACAGATTGGAAGGCCCTTGAGTAATTGAAGAAGCATGGTATTTCTCTTGGTTGAGGGACGAATGCAAAGAACAATTTCCCGCAAGTACCGCTACCGCCCCAACACTAAACAACACATCAATAAGTGCCTTGCTGAGCGAACAAGGCACATTGAAACAAATCCTACTGAATAACTCTGAATCCAGCGTTTAACACAATGGTACTACTTAGGAAGTAGGCGTTTGACATCTCGCGGGGTAGCATTGTTATTTCCACCTTCATTGGCCCCCGTGATCCACCAATACATCATTCCGGCGTCCGAGCAATCAAATTTGTTGGTTTGAAAATCAACAATGCCGTCGCGTTCTGCATAGGCCAACATATCCCAAATAAATGCAATTCCCGGATTTTGATGATCCTTTGCCCAGTCCCACTCGGTTACCGGGGTTTGCAAACCTACATTTTGATCACCTATTTGATGCTCAGTAACGCCAAAATCTAATATTTGCTGCCATGAGAAATAGTCTCCGCTGTTGTCATTTGCAGGATGATGAGACACAACATGAACATATTGCATAGCTGATGGATTTGCAGCTCGTAAGGCATATCCGATGAGATCGGGCTCACCTGCTTCTATGATCCATAAGGGATCTTTGGCTGTGGAGGCATTAATAGCGTCGACTAGATCGCGAGTGGCCGCTCGCTGATGAGTGCGACAATTATAGTAATCACGGAGATTCTCAAACGGACCAAAATACTCAATACTTTCGCTACTTAAGTCATGCAAAACCTGTTGGCGTCGGGCTTCACTGGATACATCAATTTGTTGTTTTCCTTTGTTGCTGAATGGTTCCAAATCACATGAATGTGATACATGTACCAAACGGTCGTTCAAAGAGGCTTGCTGTAACAACGCGAACATAATTGGAGTTGCGCCAATATCGTCCGGATCGGGCGAGTTGCCGTCTGCAACCACTGCTAATCGTCCTGCAGGTGGGTTCACAAAATCTAGCTTCGCGTCAGTCACATAGCTATCCCAAAACGCATGTACTGAATTGGCTCGATGATTTAATTCAAAAATCCACCAACTCGCAACAGCATCAGAGATATCAATACCGCCTGTCGCTATCACTGACTCACTTGATTTATCCTGTTCTTTCGCAACAATTTCACTTGTTACGATCTTTTGAGCCTCCACCCATAATTTACGAACATGCTGTTTGGAATTATCGTTGCTCGTTGCTGTTTCAAGCCATTTTTTACTCGGTTCAACATATAGCGGTGTTACAGGGCCCCGACGATTATGCCGTATAAATTTTCGTTTCGGGTTATGGCCGTCTTCAATCACCCGGTAGTCGGTTTTTGTTTTAACATATTCAAGTTTACTCGGCGTCGAGTAAGCTTCATTCCGCGCACTATTCTGCACCACAATAACATTGTTTTTGATGTGTTTTTCATCTACACCATTAGAAATCAAAGCTGAGATCCAGTCATGGGTAAAATCAGATGGCCCAGCTTCCTGAACCCATACATGACCATGTTTTGCCAACACAGACTGGACTTTTTCGGTCACCGCTTTAACCGCCTCAGCCCGATTATTATGGGCATCAGCCCACCGCGTATTTTCCGCTCCAAAAGCTAACGTCAAAAGAGAGCTGGCATTAATATACTCGCCAGTTTGCCGTCCGACAGCACCCGCCACTGCGAAATATTGAACCTTTTCAAAGTCAGCATGCGCAAGCATCGAACCGAGAGCAGCAATGGTGTAGATATCTTCGGTATCAAACTGAGCTAACAACAAGTCTTTTTTGGGATTGAAGCTCGGACGCAACGGGCCTTGGTTTTGACTCAGCGCAAACGACAGCTGCTGCCATCGTCCCCGCGCCCACGCGGTACCGTTGCCCTCAGGTATTTCCCCGTTGGTAAGTGCCATGGATTCAATACCAATCAGCTCGCCTTTGCGAAGAGCAATTCGCGGAAATGTATATGTTTCAGGTTTGAGGTCTCGGCTCGAACCTGGACCCACGTAAGACGCTCTGTAAGTACCGATGACTTTGCCGTTCTTCATCAGACGATACATTGACTCACCGTCTTCCTCGGTAATCACTGTAAGCGCTACATCATAAAGTCCTGTTTCGCCGTCGAACTCTCTAACGGCTCGGGCATACATATTTCGATATGCAATGATCCTCGCATCAACGCCAAGTGAATCATTTCCTTCATCGATATAATAAGGGACACGACCCGTATCAAGCACACGGAAATCTTTCGTTGCGTCATAAACAATGACTGCTCCACTCGCTGCCAACTCATCAGAATCTTGTTGTCCAACAGAGCTAAATGTAAGGGATAAGGTGGTAATTATTAACGTGCTTATTAGTTTTTTCATCGTATTTTCTAGAAGTTAATTATTCATTACAGTTTCAAATATCAGCTTTTTTAAGCCCTATGCGTGACTGTATATTTTGTGCATCAACACAGCATCTTTGTGATTAAAGTAAAGCGTATCCGCTTACGGAGCATACAACTCTTCGATAGGCGCTATATTTGACGAATATATCTTGCTTCCTACGCTCAAGTCGCTATGGGCAAGCCCCATTGCAAACACACTTGATAACGCGATATTTTTGCAATCAGGGCCTGTCGATATCCATGTCTCCAGGCCACTCACCTTTATAAAGAATGATTTCTTCGATTGGACTAACCACTTGAAAGTGTCATAAATCATCACAATACAATCATTCTATTCACGAAAAATGTAATTTTAAATAACATTTTTGACTAAATGTGACCAATGTTGATTGTTGGTGCATTCGATTTATAACATAATCTTAACCAATCAAATTCATTCATCGTAAATAGGTATGTGGTTTCATATGTTCAAATTATGGTTATTACCGCTTGTAGCGCTCGTAAGCGGAGACGCCCATAGCAATGTAAAAGCCAACGAGAAGTGGAACTACGAAGAGCGGGACGGCTTAGTAATCATTGAAGGTGAGCACTTTGCAAGTCAGCATTTAGACCAAAAGCGTCGCTGGCTGACTTTCAACAAAAACTCAGCTGCGCATGACTATAACGATGCAGACCGAATGCACTACCAAAACGCTAGTAACGGAGCGTATATAGAGTTATTACCAGATACTCGCGTCAATCATCATGATGTTCTGGTTCATGGAGAAAATTTTTCCGCTCACCCCGGCACAGTGGCAGTGCTTAGCTACCCTGTTCATTTTTCTACACCTGGCCGCTACTATGTGTGGGCGAGGGCCTTTAGCACAGGCAGTGAAGACAACGGGCTTCATATAGGTCTCAACAACATTTGGCCTGAATCAGGTCAACGGCTCCAATTATGTGATGGAAAAGATCAGTGGACTTGGTCATCTGCACAGCGTGTTGAAGGCAACCATTGTGGCGTTCCTAACTCCATTGCATTGGATGTACCAGCGGCGGGCGTGCACAACGTCATGGTCTCTATGCGAGAAGACGGTTTTGAACTGGATAAATTGGTACTCACCACCCATTCAAATTTTATCCCTCAGGGTCAAGAAAACGCCGAGACACTCTCTTTTAAACCCGAACTGGACAAAAAGAAGCTATTAAAAGGTGTTGAACAATACCACCGAGCCCTGTTCGCTAGCCGAGACTTCACATATTCAGTCACTCCCACCGCGCTCAGCATCGATCAACTAAACGAAACTGTGGCAATCAATCGCTCGGTAACATCAAGTCTGGATCAGTATGTATCGGTAAGAGAAACGATAGGTAAGAAAGACGCAGGCACCCACGAGCTCACCTTGGTGACGCTGAGCGAAGGGCAAGCCCAGTCGCGCTACCAAGTAAGAATTAATGGCCAAGTCATCGCAGTTTTTACGAACCCCAAAAGCGAAGCCGAAGGATCAGAAATCTATTTTCAAACGAATGAAGTCACGCTCAAACAAGGAGACATTATTGAAGTCGCTTGCATGGCGTTATCTCAGCACGGGCCTCAAAGTCAGGGACGGTGGCGGGCACTAGTTGTCGGAACACAATAGCACTTTCTCGAATGATCGGGTCAGCGAACAAAATACAACGAATTATTAAAAATGATGGCAATTGAACAAATGAAAAAATATTTTGCGTTGCTTGCAACAACCTCAGCTCTATTCGCATTAACGAGCTGTTCCTTCTCTCAAGTGGGTGACATGCAGACTTCTGAGAAAGAAACTCTGCGACCAAATATCCTATTTATCTTGGCTGACGATCACCGCTGGGACCTTCTCGGGAACGACCATCCCATCATTAAAACGCCAAACTTAGACACGCTTGCTAATTCAGGCACAGTGTTCAAAAACACTTTTGTCACCACCCCTATTTGCGCATCCAGTCGCATTAGTATTTTGACAGGACTAACAGAACGCACACACGACTTCACGTTTGGACAACCGGCCACCGGCGTGCAAGAGTCTGCAGCGATGTATCCAGCGCTGTTGAAGCAAGCGGGCTATCGCAGTGCTTTTGTAGGTAAATACGAAATAAAAATATCGGGTGAAGACAGCGATCGATTCGATTACTTTAAACCGCTATTACAGGCCAAAACAGAGCAATATCATGGGCAGCCACTACCTCAAACTTACTACATTGCTGAGCTTGCTAAAACCTTTATAGAACAATCCCAAGATGATGCAACCCCTTGGACAATGTCGGTTAATTTCTGGAACCCACATGCACATGATTTTGACCAACAAGATCAATACCATTACCCCCCAGAGTTTGAAAGTTGGTATCAAGACGTCACGATTCCTTCGGCCAAATTATCCGATGACGACACATTTTCGACTCTGCCTGACTTTCTTCAAGCATCAATCGCCCGTGATCGTTGGGAGTATCGCTTTGGTGATGAGGAAACGTACCAGAAAATGACTAAACGTCATTATCGAGCAATTAGTAGTGTCGATAAAGCTGTTGGGATGATCATCAAAACTTTGGAACAAACGGGTCAAGCCGATAACACCATTATCATTTATACCGGTGACAACGGCTACAGCCTGAACGAACGTCAGCTGGCCGGCAAATGGTTTGGGTGGGAAGAAGATCTAAGGGTACCACTGATCATCTACGATCCCCGCGGTAGTGCTGATGGCACAGTATCAAAGATGGCCCTGAACATTGATATTGCCCCCACAGTTCTCGATCTGGCTGGCGTCGCTATTCCAGACAACTACCAAGGAAAAAGCTTAACGCCCCTTTTGAAAGGCGAGCCAACACAATGGAGAAATGAGTTTTTCTTTGAGCATATGTACCAGCCTAAACGAGTTTCCATTCCTCCCATTGTTGGCGTTAGAACTGACAATTGGAAATATGTGCATTTCTACAAGCACAATCATCAGCAGTTATATGACTTGGAACGCGATCCAGCCGAAGCGGTAAATCTAGCGTTAGACCCAGAATATCGGCCTATTTTGGATGATTTAGCATCCCGAACCCAGGCTTATATTGAACACTATGAAGCCCAGCGTAGTGACGAAGTAGCAGCCAGAGAAAGTTTCAAAAATCGAGTGGATTCGGAATAGCCTGAAATAACTCATAACCAGAAAATCACAAAGCGAATGATATCGAAGGATGAGGTTCACTCGCACAAAACAAGTGTTTCTTTTAGGAAAATTGACCATGAAAGCATTGATAAAAATCGCCAGTATTACAATCGCTATGAGCGTTGCCAGCTGTGCCTACCATTCATCAAACGCGCCTTTGTCTGGGCCAACGATGAGCAAGGCGCAGGTAGGCAGTTTTGGTGATCAGGGTGACGGAACGTATGTCAACCCAATCTTAAATGCTGATTACCCAGATTCGGATATCGAGCAAGTTGGCGACACCTACTACATGATTACATCCAAGCAGCATATGTCACCAGGCATGCCAATTTTAGAATCTAAAGACATGGTGAACTGGACCAATATCGGTCATGCCTTTCCAAAATTATCGTGGGCACCAGAATACAATTGGGACCGAATGAACGGATATTCGTTTGGCACTTGGGCCGGTGATATTGCCTACCATGAGGGCACTTGGTATGTCTATCAAATTGACTACCAACATGGGCTTATGGTGACCACAGCCAAAGATATTCGAGGCCCGTGGAGTGAGCCCATCATGATGCTGCCGAAGTCTGAAGTATTGGATGACCCCGCTGTATTTTGGGACCATGACACAGGTAAAGCTTACGTGATTATCAACACGGGCAAAAAACAAAAAGCAGCCAGCAATACGATTGAGGGCAACGAAAACCGAATTTACGAGATGAGCTGGGATGGCACCAAAATTCTAGATGAAGGCAAATTAGTATATACAGGTATGGGTGCGGAAGCCGCTAAAATCTATCGCATCAACGACATGTGGTACATCTTTATGGCTCAGTGGACAATGGGCGATAAATCAACGCTTCCGGGGGTTAAAAACCCAAAAAATGACCGTAAACAACTTGTTCTTCGTTCCAAGGAAAGCATCTATGGCCCTTACGATGTTCGAACCGTTTTAGAAAAAGGCTCTGCGTTCAATAACCGCAGCGCAAGCCAAGGTGGCTTGATGCAAGCCCCAGATAAATCGTGGTGGTACATGCATCAACTGATTCAGAACGATGACATTCCTTTTCAAGGGCGGCCTCAGTGTTTAGAACCCGTGACATGGGTTGACGGTTGGCCAATTATTGGTGTTGACGAAGACAATGATGGTATCGGCGAACCCGTAAATCGCTACAAGAAACCAATTGATGGATACCCAGTTGCAGCGCCGTTCTCTGATGATGATTTTGCTTCTACAAGCTTGGGGCATCAATGGGAATGGAACCACAACCCCAGAGACAGTCACTGGTCTTTAACAGAAAGACCGGGCTGGTTGCGCCTAAAAGCCAGTAAAATTTTACCAAACTCCAAAGGTCATGGTCCCAAAATTAACGAATGGACTAATAACGATGGATCAGACTCTGATTTTTGGCGTGCCAGCAACACCTTGAGCCAACGGGTTATGGGCATTACTACGGGCACGGCAGTGGCAAAATTTGATGTGTCGGGTATGGCTCCAAATCAACTTGCAGGATTTGTCCGATATGGGGGCGTATTTAACTTACTCGGCGTACAAATGGATTCAACCGGCCGTAAAAACCTATTCTATATGGATCCAATGGGCGACAGAATTATCGGTCCAGAACTCTCAAGTGACGTTCTTTATGTACGTACGTCCAATGCCCGCAATCAGGCGACTTATGAGTACAGCGTTGATGGCAAGGTATTTAAGGCCTTTGGCCCGACATTTACCATCGCCTTTGGGAAATGGACGGGCGATCGTTTAGGTTTTTTCTCTTGGAATGAAAAGCAGGACGAAGGCCACATTGATATCGATTGGTTTACATACACCTACGATGGCCCTAAGGCAGCGCAACTGAAAGAGTAAGCATAGCCATCTGACCGAGCGTTCATTCAACAATGGGCGCTCGAGTGGCTCATCTTGATGTTTACTCATTCAGGAAAGTCAGCGCCGAACGCAACGGTTTAAGGCTTGGGGTCAACCCTTTGCAACCAAGCCAAGGCTGGCAAGGCACATCAGAAAATAACAACGATCCATTGGAGAGCATGACATGAAAGATATAGCCAAAACACGCCTCCCCTTAGCAACTTTGCTGCTCAGTTTGTCACTCAATATTATCTGCCAAGCGAATGAGCCTGAACATCCTACGCAGCTAGGTTCTGAACTGACTGAAATACCCAATATACTATGGCTTGTTATTGAGGATATGAGCCCTACTTTGCCTGTATATGGTGACCATACGGTTGCTACACCAACAATTTCGGCTTTGGCATCCGAGGGCATAAAATATACGAATGTGTATTCAACCTCTGGAGTCTGTGCACCTAGCCGCGCGGCATTGGCTACAGGTTTGTATCCATCTGCATTTGGAGCCAACCATATGCGCACAACCTCCAATACCGAACAAACTGGCTTACCCAGGTATGAGGCGGTACCGCCTGATCATGCCAAGATGTTGAGTCAATACATGAGGGAGCAGGGTTACTACACAACCAACAACTTGAAAACTGACTATCAGTTCACCCCCCCCAAGGCAGCATGGCATGAAAGCGGCCCCTACGCCCACTGGCGTGACCGGCAGCCCGGACAACCATTTTTTGCGGTGTTTAATTTTACCACGACGCATGAATCGGGTTTGTTTGAACCCTACGGATTTAGGAAAGTAGAATCGCGCCACTATTTCGCAGATAACGCCGAGCGCATTGCCAAACTTCCCAAGCATCACGCGATTAAAACCGACGAGAAAAGCACTCCAATTCACCTTGCAAAAGACACTGTGTTTAATATTCCACCATATCTTCCGAACACGCCTTTGGTTCGCCGCGATATGTGGAAGATGTATAACAATCTAGTGGAAACCGACCTTCAAATTGGCGCTATCATTGCGCAGCTGAAAGAGGATGGTTTATATAACGATACTATCATTGTGTTCTATGCCGATCACGGCGGTCCTCTGCCCCGTCAGAAGCGCTTAATCTATGACAGTGGTATAAAAGTTCCCCTGATTATTCGTTTTCCGAATGCGTTATCAGCAGGCCGAACAGATGATCAACTAATAAGCTTTGTCGATTTTGCCCCAACCACTTTGTCATTGGCTGGAATCCCAATTCCCGAGCATATGCATGGCCGCAACTTTTTAGCAAACAATGACACACCTAGGCGCTATATCCATGCCGCAGCCGACCGCTTTGATGAAGCAACGGATACCATTCGAGCGGTCAAGGACAAACGCTATAAATACATTCGAAACTACCGCCCCGAACAAGGCTACTACTTGCCATTGGCATACAGAGAAAAGATTCCAACAATGCAAGAACTGCTGCGGCTAAATGCTATAGGACAGTTAACCGCAGCACAAGCCCAGTGGTTTAGAGCTCAGAAACCTGCCGAAGAGCTATTCGATACCTTCAAAGACCCACATGAACTAAACAATTTAATCAGCCATCCAGATTATCACGAACAACTCACTGCTCTGCGAGAAGAAATGGATCGCTGGCTTGGAACGATCGGCGATAAGCCCATGCTGCCTGAACGCCAATTGATCGCCCAATTATGGCAAAACCACAACGAACAACCGCTAACTCAGGCCCCAGAAGCTCATTGGGAGTCTGGCCTATTGAGCCTGTCGAGTGCCACAGCGGGCGCATCGATTGCTTACAAAATTATAGGAAATGAAACGGAGCCCAAACAGTGGCAACTTTACCAAACTCCTTTTGATGTGCTGCCCAATAGTCAATTGCGCGTGGTCGCTCACCGCATTGGTTATCAAGAAAGCATCTCTACAATATTTCATGTCTCAACAGCACCACCATACGTCAGTACAACGAGGCCCAATCCAAGCGCACATACACACAACAATAGTCGCGTTATTCAAGACTAAGCTTCACCAAGCTTGCTTGCCATATTCCAAGAGAAACACGCATCACGTGTTCAATAATTTCATGAGGTTACTATGAATTTCATCTATCAAATCAGTGTAAAAAAGCGTATCGTTTTTTTGGTTTTCATACCTTTGATTGCCACTGTATTCTTTGCGACCGAGCGCTACAAAGTCGCTAGCGACGAGCTGGAAAACGTCAATGATTTGGAGTTTCTGCAACAATACATTAGCGTCGTTTCCCCGCTCATTTCGAGCTTGCAACAAGAGCGTCTCTATTCAAAACTCTACATGGGGCCGGGCAATCCAAACGATCCCATTGGTAAAGAGTTTAAACCCAATGTCACGAGCAGCCGTGTTGCCGTTGACGTTGCACTGAGCGACTATCAGGAATTCATTTCTGACCGCGACCAGTTTCATCATTTTCCAAGCCTATTGAAGGGCATTGATGAAATTACAGTAGCCTTAGAAAAGTTTAATTACATGAGAGAGAATGTGGATCGCCGACTGAAGAAAGCGCCACCCGCAGCTGGTATGACTGGCAAATACTTTTGGACCTTTCTTACCTTTAATTCAATCATCAAGACGTTAAATAGCAGCTCGAATGATGTGGTTTTATTGGCAAGCGAAAACCCTCAATTATCACTGCTTGCGAACTCATACAGAAGCCTTGTTCAAGCGCAAGACACAGTAATGCTCCAGATACTTGCTATACACTCTGCGATTACTCGTGGTTTAGTAACCACCACTTTCAGTGACATCATGCAGTACCGAAAACTCGAGGAATCTTACCTCAATAATTTCTTCGTTTATGCCCCTAATGAGCTTCAAAAGTATGTCAGGACTGAACTTACGACAACCGAATCATTCAAGTTTTCAAAATCTAAATATCAAGAAATAAGAAAAGAGAACAAAACATTATTGGGTGAAAAATTAGCGATCGATGAACGTAAATGGCTTTCTATAGGCTCCAATATGAGTCGAGGCTATCAGACTTCAATCGACCAAACACTGTCGCAAATTGAAAGAACAAAAAATCGACTATCAGCACAAGCCAACAGTGAAGTTTGGAACACCATTTTCGTGCTGTGTGGATTGCTGCTGGTTTTGGGTATAGTCTCGACAATTATCATCAATAGTATAAATCGACCACTGAAACAACTCATTGGTGACTTGACACATTTGGCAGAGACCAAGGACATGACCCTACGAAGTCAAGTGACCGGCAACAACGAGCTAAGCAAAGTCGGAGAAGCATTAAACACCTTGATCGAAACATTTGAGGAAACGTTGCGATCGGCCCGAGAAAAAGTACATTCAATGGACTCAATTACATTAAATGTTTCGCAATCCGTAGACGAATCGTTGGCATCAATCGAAAGCCAACGCGCATCGACCAACAACATTTCTGTGGCAGTAAACCAAATGACTTCTACCATCCATGAAGTGGCAACCATGTCGACAACAACTTCTGACGCGGTCGGCCGGGCCTACGATCTATCTGTCACAAGCGAGCAAAGCGCTCAGCAATCGAAGAATAAAATGGATCATCTGTTTGGCGAGCTCGGTGATACCAGCCAAGTCGTCGGTAAATTGAATACCGAAGCCAACCAAATCAGTAATATCCTTCAGGTCATCCGAGGTATTTCTGAACAAACCAATTTACTCGCATTAAACGCCGCAATTGAAGCCGCCCGCGCTGGCGAATCGGGCCGAGGGTTTGCAGTAGTCGCCGATGAGGTTCGAGAGCTGTCTAAACGGACTCATGATTCAACCGACCAAATCCAGGCGCAAATAGAATCATTGATCACCGGCGCAGCTCAAGCATCACAGAAAATGCTCACACTACAAACCAATTGTCAGGAGGCGGTTGATGTCGTGCAAGCCAGCTCAGCAGCATTCATCACCATCAAATCTGAGCTAAATCAAATCACCGACATGGCTAGCCAGATTGCAGTGGCGGCGGAAGAGCAAACCAATGTTGCTGATGAAATCAATGAACGTATTCATGGCATAAAAGATGAATCTGATGAGCTTCAAAAACAAGGCGCATCAACCGGAGCGGCAACGCTAGATCTATTACACAGTGGAAATGAACTGAAAGAACGCATTAGTGTATTCCACGTTTAACGTGGCGCTAAAAAACACCAAAGCCGGTGGAAGCGCATATATTCCACCGGACTCTATCAATCGAGAATGACAATTCGTAACGCGAGAGGCAGCTAAAACAGTATGTAAATGGCGGTCAAAGTGCTGACGACCCTGTAAATAATGATGAAAGCACAACCAATCAAATTAGATTACTCAGGTTACTAAAAGCTTTGTATGAATTGTGAACATCCGCAACATGTTTGAGGCAAATTGAGTCACAAAGGCGACTTAAAGCAAGTCGTACTCCAACATAAAAGTTGAATAACAAATTATATATTGGAGGGGTGAGGGTCATATCAGTTATCAGAAAAGAACTGCGCTTTTTGTAAGTATGCTGATTTGATGTGATCAATCAGTAAGCTGACCTTTCGGGGCGTTTTTTTAACAAACGGATGAATAGCATACACCCCCAAATTCTTAGCAACCTGAGTTCCAAACAGAGTAATTAGGCAACCATTAACCACGTCAAGATGGACCAAACACTTGGGTACATAAACAATACCGAAGCCGCTCAATGCAGCTTTACGCAACGCAGCAGCATTGTCAGTTGAAAATGATCCAGAGATTTGTACTGTGTAGGTTTCGAATACTGAACGAAACTGCCAGTTGTTGCCTCCCGCGACTTGCCTTACGTAGGAAAAGCAATTGTGATTGGCTAAGTCAACGGGTGTTTTTGGCGATCCATGTTGTTCTAAATACCGTGGAGACGCGCAAACAACCCATTGAGAATCAATAATATGGCGAGCAATAAGACTCGAGTCCTCTAAATGACCGGTACGAATCACTAAATCAACGCCCTCTTCCACTGGATCAACAAAACGGTTATCCAATGACATATCGACCGACAGGTGGGGGTGATGACTGCAAAACTCAGTCACTGCAGTGGCCAACAACAAGTCACCTGATATTGTAGGTACCGACATTTTAATGTGGCCGGTTAATTTATCATTGTCGTTGGTCACATCCGCTACGGCGTCGATCGTAGCCTGCTTTATTGTATTAGCGCCAACAGCAAGCTTTCGACCTGCTTCGGTCAATGAAAGCTTTCGAGTTGTACGATGCAGCAACTGTGTATTAAGGTGTTTTTCAAGCCTAGATATACGCTTACTTACCACAGAATTTGTTAAGCCGTTTTGTTCCGCAACTTTACTAAAACTGCCAAGCTCAACCACCTGAGAAAACAAGATCAAATCGTCCGCCATCATATGCCAATTATGCCACTTTTGGAAAAAATGAATTTCATTATTTCTATATATAGACAAAAAGGAAAGAGTTAACATGCAAAAAACATCATAATAAAAGGTCGACCTTCATGATTATTTCTGCGTCTACGGACTACCGAGCTGCTGCCAAATCCAAACTCCCTCCATTTTTATTCCATTATATTGATGGTGGGTCGTATGCCGAAACGACACTAAAAAATAATACCAAAGACCTGGAACGCATCGCATTAAAGCAGAAAGTACTCAAGAATATGTCGGACCTTTCGTTAGGCATTGAGCTGTTCAATGAAAAACTTTCCATGCCCATCGCATTAGCACCGGTTGGCCTAACAGGCATGTATGCCCGCCGAGGTGAAGTCCAAGCCGCAAAAGCGGCAGAAAGTCATGGTTTGCCTTTTACCATGTCCACAGTGTCAGTCTGCCCTATCGAAGAAGTTGCCCCAGCTATTGAGCGCCCAATGTGGTTTCAACTATACGTGCTCAAGGATCGCGGTTTCATGAAAAATGTTTTGGAACGCGCAAAAGCGGCGGGGGTTACAACGCTCGTATTTACCGTGGACATGCCAGTACCTGGCGCTCGATATCGTGATATGCATTCTGGAATGAGTGGGCCCAATTCAGAGATTCGTCGTGTTTTGCAGGCAATGTGCCACCCACAATGGGCTTTAGATGTTGGCCTTCTCGGCAAGCCCCACGACTTAGGCAATATTTCTGCATACCGTGGTCATCCAACTAAATTGGGGGATTACATTGGTTGGCTCGGCAACAATTTTGACCCGTCGATTTCCTGGCAAGATTTAGAGTGGATTAGAGATTTTTGGGATGGCCCTATGATTATTAAAGGTATTTTAGATGTTGATGATGCCAAGGATGCGGTCAAATTCGGGGCCGATGGCATCGTGGTCTCAAACCATGGAGGTCGTCAACTCGATGGGGCTCTATCATCTGCCAAAGTCTTACCCACAATTGCGGATGCAGTCAAAGGTGACTTAAAGATACTGGTCGATTCAGGAATCCGAAGTGGTCTCGATGTGGTTCGTATGATTGCATTGGGGGCTGACTGCACGATGTTAGGGCGCTCATTCATCTACGCACTTGCAGCTCAAGGTCAACAAGGCGTTGCAAACTTACTTGACCTGTACGAGAAAGAAATGAAAGTTGCGATGACGCTGACTGGCGCGAAGTCGATTGCGGATTTAAACTCAGATTCTCTTGTAACACTTCCTCGTTAACTATAACCATCATAGGATGGCCTCCGTCATTGATGTGTCGGGGGTCATCATTCCACTCACAATTTGTCGCACTGTTCACACTCACCCACCTTAAGTCATCATTGTCACAGTCCATTCACAAAAATCATTTGCAACGAAGTTCAAAGTTTTGCGCTAGATCATGGTAACTCCGCACACTTATGACCGGATATGACCCAACTTGCTTGACCGTAAATGTTATTCCTGCGATATTGTGATTGCAATTGACACAAATCATTGATCCAATTAATTTAGGAGTTGGCCCTCCGATGCCAAAACAACAAGAACAATTTAAACACGTGAACTATAGCTGGAACGAAGAATCGGCTGATGGGTTGAGTCCCGTTGATGGTCTGGTATATCGCTCAAATATTTTGGGAGATGACCAACGCATTACAAACACTGGTGGTGGCAACACTTCTGCGAAATCGATAGAAATCGATCCTCTCACGGGCGAAGAAGTCGAAGTATTATGGGTGAAAGGCTCTGGCGGTGATTTAAGAACATCTAAAGCAGAAAACTTTTCTTCTTTATACATGAGCAAACTGAACGCGCTTCAAGGAATTTATAGTAGTGCTAATGAAGTTGGCGTAAAAACTCAAATTGAAGATGACATGGTTGCAATGTATCGCCACGCTACCTTTAATCTTAATCCGAGAGCAACGTCTATCGACACGCCTCTACATGCTTTTATCCCATTCAAACATGTGGACCATATGCACCCAAACTCGGTCATTGCGGTCGCTGCGAGCAAAAACTCAAAAGCGCTCACTGAAAAAATCTGGGGTGACGCGCTTATTTGGACCGAATGGCAACGTCCAGGTTTCGATTTGGGTTTAAAGCTTCAAGCAATCTGTGAAGAGCATCCAGATGCGAAAGGTGCAATCTTGGCGGGTCACGGTGTGATCAATTGGGCCAATGATAATCGTGAATGTTACGACCTCAGCTTGGACATCATTGAAAAAGCTGCGCGTTATATTGAAGAACACGACAAAGGCGAAGACACATTTGGCGGTCAGAAATACCAAACTCTTGATGATGCCGCTCGCGAAAACGTCTTAACAGCAGTGGTTCCATACCTACGAGGATTAGTATCACAAGAAAAAAAATTAATCGGTACGATCCAGCATGACGATTCTATCCTTAGATTTGTCAACTCGAATGATGCAATGCGCTTGGCTGATCTTGGAACATCTTGCCCAGACCACTTCCTACGCACCAAAATCAAGCCGCTATACGTTGAATGGGACCCAACCACGGGCTCTATCGACGAACTCAAAGCCATGCTTGCTGAAGGTATTAAGACGTACCAAGCTGAATACAGCAAATACTATGAAAGCTGCAAACACGATAACTCTCCTGCGCAACGCGCTTCATCGCCATCAATCTGTTTGATTCCAGGTGTTGGTATGATTGCTTGGGGAAAAAATAAGAGTGAGTCTCGTGTTACAGCAGAATTTTACAATTGTGCAGTAGAAGTGATGCGCGGCGCTGAAGCCATTGACCAATACGCCGCATTACCTCAGCAAGAAGCATTCGATATTGAGTACTGGTTACTCGAAGAGGCTAAATTACAGCGCATGCCTAAAGAGAAATCTTTGGCGCGCGACATTGTGGTGGTCATTGGCGCAGGTGATGGCATTGGTAAAGAAACGGCTTTCCGCGTTGCTCAAGAAGGTGCGCACGTTGTTTGTGCCGATCTGCGCATTGAAGCTGCTGAGAAAACAGCAAATCAACTGACAGACATTTATGGTCAAGGTATTGGTGTTGCAGGTTCAGGTATTTCAGGCTGTGGCCCTGCCATTGCGCAACAAGTTGACATTACCGATCGCGACAGCGTCAAAGCTATGTTTGAGCAAGTCATTCTTGCTTACGGCGGTGTTGATAAAGTCATTGTTACTGCGGGTATCTTCTTGGCACCAGGCCAAAGCGGTATGAGCAATGATCGTATGTTTGATGTCAGCTTTGCTGTGAACGTCAAAGGCGGCTACATTGTCGGGACAGAAGCTAATGATGTATGGCAACAGCAGGGCTTGCCGGGTGCTTTAGTACTCACAACAAGCGTGAACGCTGCGGTAGCTAAGAAAGGTTCTTTGGCCTACGACACGAGTAAGTCAGCAGCGAACCACTTAGTTCGTGAGTTGGCAGTTGAGTTATCGCCTTTGGTCAACGTCAACGGCCTTGCGCCAGCGACCGTGGTCAAGGGAAGCACTATGTTCCCGCGTGACCGTGTGCTTGCATCGCTTGCCAAATACGATGTGGCTCACAAAGAGTCTGATACAGATGATGCGCTGCGCGATAAGTTAGCTATGTTCTATGCGCAACGTACACTTACCAAGCAACCCATTACTCCGGCGGACCAAGCAGAAGCGGCGTACTTGTTGGTGTCTGGCCAGTTAAGCAAAACCACTGGCCAAATCATCAGCGTGGATGGCGGTTTACACGAAGCATTCTTGCGCTAAACAGAAGCTTTTTAGAGCCCCTCTGAACTAATAATCAGCGGGGCTTTTTTTTGCCTCAATGCCATAAAAATTGACGTTTATCGGTCATTTATAAATCTCGTAAAGCCGCGTTCGTTGAGTCATAGGTTATAAGTTCCATACCAGGTATTGAAAGTTAGGTTGGCTTCTTGATTTTTGTACTTTGCTCAGCTCAATAATGGAGGTTCTGGACGCCACATAACCCAATGACATCGCAAGATCACACAGTGATGATAGACAGATGCTTTAACGGGAATATAGTTGTGACCCCTCGCCTTCGCCCTGTCATCGGTGCCTGCAATGTCTTGGGCTCACACGCTGTTCAATAGTCGAGACATTAAGATGGCGGTCAGTGAGTGCGCAGATTTAGAGAACAAGCGGTTGTTCATTCAACACAACCGCAATCTTTTGTTCATTTTGCTTAATCGAATGCCGCGTGCAACACCCCTTCAATTTGGTACGTTCCGGCCTCCAATTGCTTAAGTTCACTCGCAGCTGTCACCACATTGCCATTTAAAGTGAGTGATTTATTGCTCAGTTGCGGGAGTTGAATTTCAACCGTGGTATTTTTAGGCACAACCACTTCTAATTTCACGAGCTGCTGATTTCTCTGCCAGCTTACAACAATTTCACCATGCGGAGTCCTGTAACCACCTTTCACTTCTGTCAGTTGAGAGCCGAATTTGGGAGACACGGTAATTTCTTTGAAGCCTGCAGATTTTGGCTTAATACCCAAGATCCCTTCATAGAAATAGCGCGATACTGTGCCGTACGCATAATGGTTCAAAGAGTTCATACCTTGAGGGTTAAAGCCGTCTTTCAATGAGTATGAGTTCCAACGTTCCCATGTGGTGGTGGCTCCATTATTGACTGAGTAGAACCATGATGGATACGTTTCTTTGAATAGCAGCTCGTAGACCAAATCATCACGCCCTCGTTCATGCAAAACTTGAATCAGTAGCGGGGTCCCCAAAAAACCCGTGCGCAAATGATTTTCAGCCTCTTCGAGCTGACCAAGCAAGTGTTGAAAGGCAATTTCCTGATCGTCGGAATTAAATAGGTCAAACGCCAATGGCAGCAAATAGCTAGTTTGTGTTTCAAGCCCTACTTTTGGCTTTAGCGCCTCATCATAAAAGGTATGACGAACCAATTTTTTTAATTCGAGAAGTTTCTGCTCCATTGCCAAAATGTCTTGCTGATACCCTAAGACTTCAGCCGTTTTGATTGTAAGCTGAAGCGAGTGCGCATAAAACGCAGTGGAGATGAGGTTGAAATCAGTGTCGCCGCGATTTGCCGCTTTACCTTTAGTCATAGGGAACGGCTGAAGCTAGTCGCCAAAGGTCATCATAGACGAGCGATCTTCTTTCATCTGAAGTTGATGGTAGTTCAACCACTGACGCATCATTTGGTAGTTGTCGCTTAAGACCGTTTCATCGCCCGTCATTTGGTATAGTTCCCAAGGAATGATGGTCACCGCATCGCCCCACCCTGAAGATGCGAAATCAATCCATTTTACAAACGGTATATAAAGTGGAATTTTACCATCGGGGCCTTGTTCCTCGCGCACACTTTCAAGCCAAGCAGACCAAAAACCATACACGTCTGCCATGTACATAGAAGGCGTGACAAACACTTGGGCGTCGCCGGTCCAACCTAAGCGTTCATCTCGTTGCGGGCAATCCAGCGGAATATCATAGAAATTGCCGCGTAAGCCCCAAACGATGTTTTCCGAAAGTTTGTTGAGCTTGGAGTGAGAACTATCAAAATCAGCCAACAATTCAAAATCTGAATGTTGCACTAACCCAGACACCCAGTCGCGCTTGGGCACTTGGGTCGCATCAAAGCCCGATACCTCCACATATCTAAAGCCACGATAAGTAAATGTAGGGGTGTAATCAATATCTCCCGTCTGATTAGGATTATACGAATCGGTCACTTTTGCACTGCGGTAATTTTCTGTGTAAAACTTCCCCTGTTGCAGTGCTTCTGCATAACGAATGGTCACTTTTTGGCCTTCGATAACCGGCACTCTTAGCTGGGGCACGCCCACCATGTTCTGTCCCATGTCAAACACTGCTACACCTTGGTCTGACGAGAATACTTCGACTGCTTGTAACGTATCGATCACACGAATAGGAGCATGTCGTTTAGGTCGTAATTTTACGTTGGCGTCGAGTGGTTCTACCGTCGAATCTGCCCACTGATTATCGTTAAAATCAACCTGTTTCCAGTTTACCATTTCCAGCGACTGATCGTATGACTCGCCGTCATACGTGCTGGCAAATGTAATCGGCCCGTTTTGACTCACTTTCCACGATTTATCAGATGCAATTACTTTGGTATTACCATTGTCGTATTCAATTTCCAGCTGAACCAAAAGCCGTGGAGGTAACACATGATCAGTTTCAAAGAACTCGAATACACGGCCAGAATACCATCCGCCAGCCAAACTCGTGGCTAATGCATTGTCCCCGTCTTTTAGCATTGCAGTAACGTCGTACGTGAGCGTCTCAATCCGCTTCGAATAGGGAGTCCAACCGGGCGTCATAACATCTTTGGCGGCAACACTTTGACCATTGATGAACGGCTTAAACAGCCCCTTCGCGGTCACATAAAGTCGTGCTTGTCTAACGTTAGATTCAAGCTCAAAGGTTTTTCTAAAGTACTGTGGTGTGGCAATCAATTGTCGCGATGGTTTTTCGCCAAGCGCAGTATCGGGGTGCCCTATCCACTGAGCTAGCCAATCAGTATTTTGCAACAATCCCAACTCGACAGAATGAATATCACTCCAAGCAGATACTTGATGATGCTCATTCCAAGATCGAACACGCCAGAATAACTGCTGTCTTGAATTCAGCGGTACACCCTGATACGCCACCCAAGATGTGCTCGAGTCTTCAATTTTATGGCTGTCCCAAAGATCAGCTTCCTCAATATATTTTTCGCTGGAAGCCACTTGAATCTGATAAGCAGATTGGAAGTTCGATGTTGACTGTTGTGGCAGTTGCCAAGAAAATCTCGGCTTAGATTCGTAATAGCCCATTGGCTCTACGAACCCCTCACCAACTTTTAAATTCACAGGCTCCCTTGAAGCGGCTTCCGTTCCAACCGTCACCGAATGACAACCGGTCGCCAGCAAGCTAACACCGAGCACTGCTGCTGCGATTGTACTTGAGAAAAATGTTTTCAATTTAATCCCTTTTTATCAAAATTTAACCAATGCGTTGCTAGAGCCTTAGGCTATTTCAACAACCATTGATGTGCTTCTAGATTTCCGGCTTGTTGGGCCATTCTCATTCCAAGTTGTACCAACCGAGGCGAAAGTGGTATACGTTGTTGATGTAGCTGCAACACTTGTAAACCTCTGTTCAGTTGACCCAGAGCATTCAATGTCAGTACCCAGGTAAAAATATATTGTTCGCTATCTAGCTGGTATTTTACAGACAGCTCGAACTGCTCCGCCGCCTTCTCTGGTTGACCTTGACGAATAAGGTGCAAGCCAAATGAGTACCGTATTGTTGAGTCTTGAGGCAGATATGTTATCGCGCGCTCATATAGCTTCTGGGCTTTGCTAGGTTGTAACGTTGCTCGATAGATATCTGTTAGATTGATGTAAGACACAGGAAAATAGGGATCAACTTCAATGGCGCTGAGATAGCTCTGTTCAGCTTCTATCAATTCTCCCTTACGGGTATGTAAAAGTCCTTGATTAAGCCAACCTTCTCCACGCCAAGCAGACAATTGATTCGCATAGACTAACTCCTTAAAAGCTTGGTTGAATGAAACCAAATAGGCTTCGCTCACTGGTACATCAATCAACGCGTCGGCAGCCACCACTCGAACAGCTTTTAGCTCATCAGATAGTAAGTCTTGTACCAACACAGAGCGCAACAAAGGCTCAATGGTTTTGCTAGCCTCAGCGGCTGCAATTCGGATCAATGGTTCGTTACTCGCCACCAAAGGTTGTAATTGAGTGCTATTCAATCGCTCAGCCACAACATGAGGAGTCAAGCGCAGCGCAGACGCTCTTTTAATTGGCGGTAACTGCTCGTCAGTGATCATCAGTAATGCTGCTTTAAGACCGATATCTTCGCCACTTTGTAGGCGCATGAAATTTATTTCGGACGGGCTTTGAATTTGCTTGCCATACCATTTGGACGACCATTCAGCAGCCCATTCGTCGGTTTTATCTTGGTGACATTTGGTACATGCATTTGGTGTACCAAAATGAAGTGAATTGTTTGGGCGCGGTACACTGAAACTATGATCTCTGCGATCGTCTACCACCATGAATGTACTATTTGGCATATGACAATCAACACATTTTGATCCATCACTCTGAGCATCATGGTGGTGATGCTTTTCGGTTCCGTATGCATCATACGAATGGCATTGCAAACACACCCCATCGCCAGGAAGCTTAATTTCATAGCTATGAGAGTCATGGCAATCTAAGCAGTTCACTCCGGCTTCGAACATTTTGCTTTGTTGAAAAGATCCCCACACATAAACTTCATCTCGGATATGTCCGTTTGGGTAGTACTGAGGAGACTGCAATAACATGGGCTGAAAGGTGTTAAGAAACCCCTGGTTTGCTTCAAAACCATCGGTTAAAGGTGCCCTTAATGAATGGCAAAAATAGCAATTTTCTATTGCGCTGTTATCACGTTTTTCGCCTTCCCAATGAGCTGTTGTATCGCCCTCTGAAAACCGCCAGTAACCAGCGTTTTGTTGTTGCAAAACGTGAGAAATCCGCTCTTGGTTTTGCGCCGTCATGTCTCCATGACACGATAAACATCCCACATTGATGTTCTCCCAACGGCTATCAAAGCGGTTACTGTCAATATCATAGTTGCGAACTAAGCGGTCTGAGTGGCAGTCCGCACACATGCCATTCCAGTTTTGAAGTGGCATCAACCAGTGCAAACGATTATCAGGTTCAATCGACTCATTGGGATACATATGAAACCATCGCTGCCCGCCATCGTTTTCAGCTCGGTCGTCCCACGCAAACGGAATGACTTGATAGTGCCCCCCTCCCGTCAACGTTAAGTACTGTTGCAATGGCCAATAACCGAACACGTAATCAACCGAGTAGGTGCTGCGCTTACCGTTTTCAATAAAGCTAATTATATAACCCCCATCATCGGTCCAAAAATACGCTTCGTGGTCATGATGCTGAGCCTTACTGTTAAAGTTTCCAATTACAGTTTCAGAACTAGGCAATGCCATGGACTGGTAATGATCGGATTGATGCCAACGCATTACTTCAGACGAATGACAATCAACACAATCACTGTGCTCAGAGGTATGAATAAAGCCATCTTTGTAGGAAAGTTGAGAAGCTGTTTTGGCAGAGGCGTGCGCATTATTCAGGATAAATACGGAGACTAATACTTTCGCAATTACGACAAATATGCGTTGGGCTTGTGAGAGTGTAGCTGTGAGTACCATGGTTTAAACTCTCTGCAAAAACGGGGGTAATCATCAATTTTGTATGTACCAACCCCATACAAATTGGTGTTTAGACCGAGTAATTTTCATTTTAATTGCTCAAACACCTTTCAAAACAAATACCCGGACTGCCAGAAAAAGCCGCGTCAATACGCCTAGACCATTAAGCCCTCGCGTATCGAAGCGACATACCTTGCCGTCATGCAACATTGACTCAAAGCAAAAAAGCAAATTAAACCCATTCATGATTGCTTGAGCTTACCTATCCTACACAATCGTTGAAGAGAGAGGATACTGCGTTACTTATAAAGCTTGTCGATAAATGTCGATGATATCCTCTTTGGGCATTGGGTATGGGTTCCCTCCTGCGCAAGGGTCAGCCAAGGCATCGGGTACCCAACTCAAGGTATCTTCTTCAGACACTCCAAGTTGACCAAACCCTGAAGGAATACCTACGCGTCGGTTGAGCTCATGCAATGCAGAAATTGCAGCTTCACTTGCTTGCTCTTCGCTCATGTCAGATGTATCTACGCCTAAGGCCTTTGCAACTTTTGCGAACTTTTCAACACGATGCGACCTGTTGTATTCACAAACAATCGGCAAAAGAATTGCGTTACATACCCCATGGGGAAGATCTTTATGAGCACCTGCGGGGTGAGCCATTGCGTGGACCATGCCTAACCCAGCGCTATTAAATGACAGTCCTGCGATAAACTGCCCCAAAGCGACTTTTTCACGTGCTTCAATGTTCTTGCCGTTGTCGACTACCAATGGCAAGTTCTGCGATATGGCTGAGATAGCCTCGAGCGACACATAATCGGTTAACGCATGAGCGCCAACCGACACATAGGATTCAACTGCGTGTGTCAATGCATCAATGCCCGTAGCAGCGGTTACGCTACTTGGGATGTCCAACATAATACTCGGATCGTTTACCGAAATATCTGGAATAATCTTATCCGAGATAATGACGTGCTTGACGTGTGTTTTGGTATCAGTGATCACTGCATTACTGGTGACTTCTGCGGCAGTACCGGCCGTAGAATTAATGGCGTACAATGGGGCGCCAGCGTGTTTGACTTTTTCGATACCATTGAATGCCGCAATAGGACCTTCATTAGCAGAAAGAATCTTCACAGCTTTTGCTGTATCAATTGAACTACCACCACCAAAACCAATGATGAATTGGGCCCCCACTTCAACGTATTTACTGTAGGCTTGATTGACAGTATTGGTATCGGGATTTGGACGAACATCATCAAATAAATCGATGTTCAAACCACTATTCAAAATTTTCTCGGCAAAGCCAAGACTCACCAAGGCAGGATCGGAAATCAGAAGCCCCTTTTCACTACCATGGCTTTCAATTAAACGCTCTGTCAGCGCCTCGATGGCGCCGACTCCTGAATAATTGACTCGAGGAAATGCAAGCTTGAATACAGTCATGTCGTTTCCTCCTACAGATTGAATACGTCTTTAAGAATATCCATGTTCTTTTGACTTACACCTTCGGGTTCGAACCCTGAGGCCTTGCACATCAGGTACAACTTAGCACCTTTGTTTGCCACATCAATGAAGTCGAATGCTTGGAGAACGTCCGCACCAGATGCCGTTGCACCATGCTTTTCCCAGATGGCCACATCATGCTTTAACAGTGCTGCAGTTGTGCCATCGGCCAGCTCTTCAGATGAAGGCAAAGCGTAAGGGATCACACCGATTCCACGTGGCACAAATGCTCGAACTTCCGGTAGCATTTTCCAGCACGTATAGGTATACAAGTCACTACTTGCGACCACATCTTTATGATGTGACATAGCAATGAGTTCTAACGGGTGTGTATGGATCACTGCCTTATGGTCTGACCCAGCCATTCGTTTCGACTCTAAGATTTTTATGTGACTGATAAACTCTGAAGTTGGTGCAAAGTCATTACTGGCTTTTCCGCCCCAAACCACTTGGAACGCATTAGCTTGGTCATTGACTCTAAGAATACACCCGGCATACGCCGGATCTCTCAGTTCGCGGATCCGCTGGCCAGTACCTTTCACAAAATAAATACGTCCGGCACAACTTTTGGGTAGCTGTAGCGGCAGTGGCTTGTACTCACATTCACAATCGAGTTCTCCGAAGATGTCTGTGAGGTCAATTGATATATTGCCACCATTTCGCTCTGCCCACTCGCGCTGCCAGAGGTACTGAGACAATTCACCGACCTTATCAAGTTCGTCGAGAACTTGTTGACTTAACTTGCCCTTCATTATTTACCCTCACAAATTGGATTATTCTTAAAAAGGCTAATTCCTAGCGGGTTGCTAAAACGTTTGCCTCGTATTCTTTAATATCTTTCATCCAGTCAAAGCCAACAGGCGTGTCGTTCTGCAAGCAGTGGTAATCCCAAATAGCGTTCCACGGTAGAGAGTGAGACTCTTCAATCAGCGCCAAGCGACTTGTGTAATCGAACGACTCTTCTGCTTCTTTCAATTTTTCAACCGGCTCCAACAGAGCCTTGAGAAGTGCTTTTTGGGCGTTGCGCGTACCAATAACCCAAGCTGCGATTCGGTTGATAGACGCGTCGAAGAAATCTAAGCCGATTGACATACGTGACAACAAGTTATTGCGCACAATTTCACGCATGATTGCTTGTGTTTCATCGTCAAATGAAACGATATGATCGGAATCCCAGCGAATTGGGCGTGTCACGTGCAACTGCATGTCTTGAATATAAATAGAACACGCACTGATCTTGTCAGAGATCATTTCTGTTGGGTGGAAATGACCTGCATCTAAACATAAGGCGATTCCACGAGACGCTGCGTAACCAAGATAGAACTCGTTACTACCTACCGTGTAAGCCTCGGCACCTATACCGAACAACTTACTTTCAACTGCATCGATGTGATATTTGGTATCGATTTTTTCAGTCAACGCTTCATCAAGAGACGCCGCGAGACGCTTGCGTGGCGAGAGACGATCAACTGGTTGATCTTTCATACCATCTGGAATCCAAATATTCATGTAAGATGGTGTACCAAGCTCTTTACCGAAGTATTCTGAAACTTTACGGCTGGCCTTCACGTGGTCAATCCAGAATTGGCGGATATCATCATTTGGATGAGACAGTGTAAAGCCTTCGTCAGCATTCGGGTGCGAAAACAGTGACGGATTGAAGTCCAAGCCTAAATCATTGGCTTTGGCCCATGTAACCCAACGCTCGAAATGCTTCGGTTCGATTTTGTCACGAGCAACATCTTCATCGGAATCTAGATAAATAGCATGTAAATTTACGCGTTTTTTACCCGGAATGAGGGTAAAAGCTTTTTCCATATCAGCACGCAGCTGGTCAGGGGTTTTAGCCGCACCGGGATAGTTGCCCGTAGCTTGAATACCCCCACTTAAAGCACGGTCAGGATTTTCAAAGCCTTTTACATCATCACCCTGCCAGCAATGAATAGAGATCGGAGTCTGAGCTAACGTTTCCAAAGCTTTTTCGGTATCAACACCGTGCTGTTGAAATACTTCTTTTGCTTGTTGATACGCTGCAATTACTTTTTCTTTTTCAATAGTCATGTTCTGTTCCACTTAAATAATCTTTTGATATTTAGACTTGATATCTGCGAGCCCTTCGACTTCGCTTGTCTTGAAATAATTAACGTTCGATGAAAAATTAATGATTCTTCTAGCTTCATCAATATTTTTGATATCACCTAGTGCAATAAACTGATTGACAACATTTCCAAATGCAGATGCCTCTTGAGGCTCAGCACTTACCGAAATTTGACATACATCTGCACATAACTGATTTAAAAACTTATCTTGTACTCCCCCACCTACAATTCTTAATTCATCGATTTGAACCTTAGATGCGGTTGATATTTTATGTAGTGCGTCATCATAGGCTAATACTAAACTGTCATAGATACACCGAATGATCTCTGCAGCAGTTTCCGGCGCTGGCATATTTCTTTCTATCAACCAGTTTCGAATCGCTTGCGTCATACTTTTTGGATTTAAAAAACTTCCATCATTAGGGTCAACAATAAATTTAAAAGGTTCAGCCATTGACGCCAATTGAATGATGTCACTGAATTCTAAAGAAGGATTTTCAGCTTTAAATCGTTGAATAAGCCACAAACCCATAATGTTTTTAAGCACTCGATATCGGCCTTCTACACCACCTTCATTCGTTAGGTTAGCTTCATAAGCTGCCTCGTCTGCAAAAGCGACGTCACTTTCGATCCCCACAAGTGACCATGTGCCAGAGCTCAAAAATGCTGTGTTCTTACTTTGTAATGGTGTTGCAGCCACGGCAGAGGCCGTATCATGGCTAGCCACGGAACACACAGGAATCACGGTTCCTTTATGGTCGTAATTACCAATCAATTGGCTCGGTAGTTCTGGTGTTAAAAACCAAGCGGGCTTAGCACCGCAGGCTTCTAATAATTTTGGACTCCAAGTTTTATCTTGGCACTTTAATAATTGACTGGTTGAAGCATTGGTATACTCACAATGCTTGACCCCACTCAATTTATAATTCAAATAATCTGGGATAAAGAGTAGCTTATCAATATCACCAAACCATTGTGGTTTTTGCTCTGATATAGCCTTCAACTGAAAAATAGTGTTAAATGAAAGAAATTGAATTCCGCTTTCAAAATATATTTCTTCTTTCGACAATCCACTATCAGACATTATTTTCTCGAGCATGCCTTCAGTTCGGTTATCTCGATAACTAACATAATCGCCAAGTTCATTACCGTTCGCATCAAGAAACACGAAGTCGACACCCCATGTATCAATTCCCAGAGAGCAGACCTTCACTCCAGATTTTATAACTTTATCAATACCTATTTTTATTTCGCCAAGTATTAATTCAAGGTCCCAACATGAGTAACCGTTACGCAAAACCTGATCATTCTTAAAACGATGATATTCTTCAAGAGTTACTTTTTGTTCATTCAAACAACCGAGCATGACTCGTCCACTTGAAGCACCTAAATCAACCGCGACAACTGATTTCATTACTTTTTATAATCCCTTGTTACATTCAGCTATATAAACTTCTTTATACAAACATTAACAAGCCAACAATTGATTTAATCAAGGTGAAAAACTTTGTTTAAATCTCGAACGACCGGAGAGTTGTCTTCGTTCGTCTCCATAATATCTGCCATATATGACCACCATTTTTTTACAATGGGCTCAATCGGTAGTTGACCCATCGTGTGGTCATCTGTGCGTTTCAAAACAGCAAACAGTGCGTTAGTTGTTGAATCATGAAAAATCGAGTAATCAAACACTCCGGCACATTTAAGAGCTTCGGAAAGTTCTGGCCAGATCTCATCATGTCGCTTTTCATATTCAGCCTCACAATCAGGCATTAGCTGCATAACAAATGCGAATTTCTCCATGATTTCCTCTTCACAATTTAAACAATCCTGAGTGCTTCATTCAAACAATTAGTCTTGCTCACTGATTCAGTATTACTGAGCAAGCGATTGATGCGAATGACGAGTTGGACCGAATAACTGAGACAAAATTCAACTCGTACGTGCTCAGCATGGTTTAGAAAAACTCGTTTACGCATTGGCTACTGTTAGTCTATTACTATAAAGGAGCACCCAATCTTTTCAACCATTATCAACCACAAATTATCAACTTCGGTCACCGAATGGTCAAAATTGAGAACCAAAGCAATATAACCTTAAGAGGGCTGCACTCGATTTTGTTGCGAAGGAGCCTTTTAATAGATAGATTATGCGTGAGACGGATGCGAATGAGGCTAAAGGGAATGGACCAAAAGATATTCACTACTCGAGCGGCACTGCTCAGAGTAGTGAATGAATCGTAGCAGGCTACCGAATTATTTCAGATCACTAACTGTTAGGTGATCCATATCATCAAACTCTTGGTTTTCACCTCCCATCGCCCATACAAATGTATAGTTTTGGGTGCCCACACCACTGTGAATAGACCAACTTGGAGAAGCAATTGCAACTTCAGGTTGCAACGCAAGTGAACGCACTTCTTTGGGCTCTCCCATCAAATGAAATACACGCTCGTCTGATGGCAAATCGAAGTACATATAGATCTCAGTACGACGGAAATGAGTGTGCGGCGGTTTAGTATTCCAAACACTGCCCGACTTCAACTCTGTGATCCCCATTACGAGCTGACAACTATCGACAATACCTGGACGAATCGATTGGAAAATAGTGCGTTCATTCGAAGTTTCTTGTGCGCCCAATTCCATCTTCTTGGCTTTAGACTTAGGAACATGAACCGTATTGGTTACTCTGTGAGCAGGGTAAGACACCAAATAAAACTTCGCAGGATTATCAGCATCATCAGATTCAAACAATACATTTTTGCTCTCTTTGGCGATGTAAATACTGTCTTTATTCTCCATCGCAAAAGTTTGACCATCAACCGTAACTTGACCCTTCGCACCAATGTTAATCACACCCACCTCGCGGCGCTGACAAAAATAGTCTGCAGCGAGTTCTTTGTGAGTCGGTAAATCAATACCTTGTTCAGTCGGCATAATTCCAGCGATAACGCCTCGGTCAACATCTGTATAGGTAAGTTTTATTTCACCCGGCTCAAACAAAGGTTGAGTGACAAACGCTTCACGTAATTCGTCATTACGCATGTTTTTGTAGCTTCTAATATCAGCTGAGAACATGAAGTCCATAAAATAATCCTTACAACATTAAAAAGAGACAAAAGGCTTCAAAGGTAATCCGCAATGTCTGACGCAGCCACCCTAGATGATTTCGCGAACTTATAACCTGTATTAGGAATAGCTCATAAAAATCGTTGCTTACGCAAAAATCGAGAGTTTAACTTCACTCAGTGCCTCATCGAGATGGTTACGGCGCTGAGTTTAACAAACCTTCCAAAGATTACAATTGCCCACTTGTGATTACTTATGATTAAACGCAAGATTGTGACGAGTGTACACAACATTTCCCAAAATATGGGCCATATCAAACCTAAAGAAGCTCAAGTGCGATACCACACCGCAAATCAAACACGTCAAATGGCACAAATAAATACAGGGATCACGATTAGTTGCGACCGGTATTGAGTTATTTTGATTTAATCAATAATATTTGAATGAAGTTACAGTCATTTATACGAACAACTCGATCACGATAACACCAATTGAATGCTGGTCTTAAGCCGAACGGGTTCACTCAATAACGAGTGTTCCATCAATAATAGTCGGTCGAAGAACCACCGTTCTCACCAATAGAACCAAAAAAAATAGTGATGAAAAACCAAAGCTTGACACTAAAATCGGCACGCAATTCAAGCGCATCATTAATAATGACACAGTTCATCATGCCTTCAGCGGCAAACGCTGAAGGGGTACGAATAGAAGGGTATGAAACAGTCCAAATTACGGTCAATGCAGAATCACCTGTGCCAAGGCCAATCGTAAATGTCGCCTTGTATTTAGAAGATGCCTTGGTTGATGAAGATTCTGTAGCTCCGTTTAGCTTTGATCAAACATCAATCAGCTCGTTGAGCAGCCTCAGTGCTAAAACGTACGCGCGCAAAGCGCGAGCCATAGACGATAAAGTTATTGTTGGTGTGGCAAATTTGAGGGTATCAGCTAAATCTCAGTCAGGCGGAAGTTCATTAAGTGGAGCCGGTAGCATAAGCATGCTTACGATTGTGATCATGTCTTTATTGCTTTTCTGTAGACGGGCGACGGCATTAAGAGCTTTCTCCCTGAAGTAAATATCTCGATAAGAACTCCGGCTTGCAGGTTTTTATTCATTGTCTCGCAATTAGGTGATTGACCACTCTATTAACGTAATAAAGGCTCGATCCATTAAACATCATTTACAACATTGAAAGGACACTTAAAACACATGATCGTATTTTCTAGGATAATCATCAGTGCGGCGAAATACTTAGTTGTCGCTGCAGCACTATCAGGATGTGCGGTAACCGATCAAACTCAAACTAACGTGAAGTTAGAAAGTCAAACACTTATTACAGATATGGCGTTGCATTTTGATGGGAAAAATTTAGATTTTAGTAATTTTAAAAAGCCAAACACAGGTCATAAATACGACTATTTCTTTGGCCGCAATATCTCTGCGCACGGAGATGCAGTCAAGCCTTATAAGCACTATGTGTTTATGACTTGGTACAAAGGCGGAAAATTTGATCGCAACGTAATGCTTTCACGCTACAACACCCTCACAGGAAATGTAAAAACGATTAAATTTCCTCACCGTCACACCGGTTTCCGTGGCGACCCGCTCGTCGGTGAATCTCACAATACGATTGGTCTAGCAGTCAGTCCGGTCAACGGCACTATCCACATGGTTTATGATATGCATGCCTATACCGACACCAACCATGACGGCAAATTTAAGGACGATTACTTCCGCTATTCATTCTCTTTACCAGGCGCTGCAGACGCAAGTGACGATGCTTTTAACCTCGACCAATTCGTCAAAGATACCAGCGACATCAGCCAAGGAAATGACGATTATAAGCACCTCACTATGACGGGAAATTTAGCTGACAAGGATAATTTCGCCAGCCTTACCTACCCTAAATTTTTCATCAACAGTGACGGTACGCTTTTACTGTATATGCGCTTGGGAGGCAACAATAACGGAGCTTATGTATTCAACCGATATGATGCACAAACCAACACATGGTCTAAATTCGTCAACTTCAATCATAACAACCAAAAATTTCTAGGCAATGAATACAACTGGGGCCTTTATGGCAACATGAAGTATGTCAATGGGAAGCTTCGAGTAGGATTCCAACAACGAAGCGGTGACAATAATGACAAATACAAATATCAAAATGGTGTCTACTACGCATACTCAAATCATGCGGATGGGTTCGGCGAGTGGAAAAATCACAAAGGCAAACCGATGACTTGGCCTCTGGTGAACTCAGACGAAATCAAAGTGTTTGAGCCTGGCGACTATATCACCCACACAGACGCCAACTCGGTATTCATTGTAGGAAGCTTCGATTGGACAGTCACCGAGAACGAAGATATTCATATCATCAGTAAATTACGTTCAACGAACAGAAATCGAGCCGATTATGAAGAGGTGCATCTTCACTCATACAAACCCGCAGGTTCTGAAGAATTCGTAGTAACCACAGATTTTGCTGGTGCTCAGTCTATTTATACGGCCGGTGACAATATTTACATTATTGGTTTGAATAAGGGGTTTCCTTATGTTGAAAAAGCAAAAGGCGGCACCAACGATTTTGTTCGAGTTTACCAACAACAACAAGGGACTGAATTCGATCACGGAACCATCTATATCCAAGATGGAAAAGTCTATTACTACTTAATGGAAAAAGCACTGGGTAACTCTGTACCATTGCATTTACAAGTCATAGACTTAGGGCTTAACCCGAAATTAGATTAAAAGGCAATAGCGCCGCCATTGAGATCAAGACGTGTTTCTTTGTGGCTGCTGGATACTTATTGTTCAAGAAAATTTTCTGATGTTCGTCTGCTAAAAAACGCTGCGATGTAGCGCAGCGTTTTTTTCGATGATTATCACAAAATATTAGAAACGTTTGACCCACTTATCGAGCTTAGAAAAACTGTTATTTCTGATATTTTCACCTGTGGTTTCGCGGCCGTCTTCGGCCCTAGTAACAATACCATAAGTCGTTGTCGTCCCTTCTCTACCATTCCCAAAAACACCATCTATTCGGTTATTGCGAATGGAATTGTTTCCTTGAACCCCGTTCAGTGAAATACCTTCGTAATGACTACCATACTTATTCCTAGGTGATGTTTCGCCATTTACCACCGCCCCTAAATCGCTAATGGTGTTGTCTTCAATCACGACGTTGTTCGCTCTCTCAACACTAATTGGGCGTACGGATTTAGAGATATCATTATCTAGAATTGTAACATTGGTGGCAGTCCAACCTGAGAATACACGTTTAATACTGAGACCAACTACTACATCAACCATCGTATTATTTCGCATTTTGATATTGTCGGCACCACGCTTGCTCGTAATACCATCAAACGCGCGTTCTATATAGTTATTGGAGAGATTGAAGTGATCACCGTATCTCCCGTTATCTCCGCCCGCCGACACATAAATCGCAGCATCACGTACACCATAGAATTGGTTATTGGTAATTGTTGCTCTCAAAGCACCTGTCATCAAAATGCCACTATCACCACCGGCTTTGTAAAAAGGAGCACTTGAAGAGTGAGTGCCGTTAAAAATGATGTTTTTAATTTCTAAATGATTGAGTTTACTCGCTCCACCGTTGGTTACTCCCCGAACAGACAACGCATCGGCAGTGGCTTTGGTGCCTTTCTTATTTGATGGCGTCAACGCTGTGTAAGGTACAACAGTCGACACTTTGGCATTTGCCATATTGAAATGCCCCCCGTTCCAGCTAACGTTTGCCAACTGGCCTGCGCTAGAACATTCCTTTGATTTTGTATCGTTCGAATCGATGCTAAATAGATCGCCATCTAACGCACTGGTCGCAATAAAGTTTGCTCCTGTGGCGTTGACCTTTAAATCTTTTTTCAAATAGACCTTAAGATCTTTGCTGATGTAATAAGTGCCAGTAATCGTTAGCGGGCGCCCAGTATTAGTGGCCTGTTGAAGCGCATCACGCAAATCATCTTGGTCGCCTCCATAAAGATTTTGAGGCGTATCTGTGCAATTCACAGCTGCCGCACTCGCACTCAGTGTTAACGCACCAATAAGTGCGATAAATGGATTTTTTTTTATATTTTTCATTATTAGATTTACCAGGTTTAAAAAATTTGTAATGTCGATCATCTAGATCAATCAAATCGAAACCTGACGTCAAAAAAGAACATTTACAATCAAAACAAATAAAAACATGTCAAAAATAAGATCTATTAAACATTTTTGTCACATACTTATTGTGTGATTACAACAATCGATATGAAACATAAAAATACAGTAACGGAAATAAAACAACTGATTATACATAAATGTATAAAGCCCTCCGTAGCACTACTCTTAGATTAAACACAATGAAATATTAGAAATTCGCATCTCTGTCACAACTTTTGACTAACAAAACATGAACACATTGTGATTGATCACGATCATTAATGACCACTATTGAGCATTTATTGTTATTAAATATAGTGTCATCGACATACTTGATTCACTTTAAAAGGTCCTAGTACCTACAAGTGATTTATGTCACTCCGTCCGTTCATGACGCATATGAACCTTGGTTCAGTGCCAGCAGTCGTGGCTATGGATAGAGAAAAGGGAGAAGTGGATGACTTCTAAAAATAACAAGGGTGGAATGTAGAGATACCAATGAATATCAAAAGATTAAAAGTTTCAGCAAGCCTAAATGCGATGTTGCTCATCGCGTCATCGTTAAGCATGACGGCAGCAAATGCAGCTGTTTCACTAGAACAACAAGTGAAAATCTCAGATAGAGGCCTCCATTTTGATGGCCAAGATCTAGATTACAGCAACGTCGGTAGCGCCGATCTAGGTGAAAAATACGACTTTTTCTTTGGACGCAACATCTCTGCGCATGGAGATTCTGTAAAACCTTATAAACATTATGTATTTATGACATGGTACAAAGGCGGAAAATTTGAGCGCAACGTCATGTTATCCCGTTACAACACCTTAACCGGCACCGTGAAAACCATTGAATTTCCACACCGCCATACAGGATTTCGTGGCGATCCATTAATAGGTGAATCTCATAACACTATTGGCCTAGCTGTAAGCCCTGTCAACGGCACCATTCACATGGTTTATGACATGCACGCCTACACTGATAATAATCATAGCGGTAAGTTTAAAGACGACTATTTTCGCTATTCGTTCTCGCTACCGGGAGCAGCAGAAGTGAGTGACGATGCATTCACCCTTCAGCAATTCGTCAAAGATACCAGTGCCGTCAGCCAAGGTGATGACGATTATAAGCATCTGACTATGACAGGTAATTTAGGGGATAAAGCCAATTTTTCAAGCTTGACCTACCCTAAGTTCTTCACCAACACAGACGGCACCTTATTACTTTACATGCGTTTAGGCGGCAACAATAACGGGGCTTACGTATTCAACCGCTACGATGCGAACACGAACACATGGTCCACGTTCACCAAGTTCAATTACAACAATCAAAAGTCAAAAGGCAACCCATATAACTGGGGGCTGTACGGCAACATGAAATATGTAAACGGTAAACTTCGTGTCGGCTTTCAGCAGCGTAGCAGCGACAACAACGACAAATACAAATATCAAAATGGTGTCTACTACGCCTACTCCGAGCATGCAGATGGATTTGGTGAATGGAAAAATCATAAAGGTGAGCCAATGACATGGCCCCTGGTTGACTCAGATGAAATTAAAGTATTTGAACCAGGAGATTACATTAGCCATGCCGAAGCCAACTCCGTTTATATTGTGGGCAGCTTTGATTGGACAGTAACTGCAAACGAAGACCTTCACATGATCAGTAAGGTTCGCTCATCGGATCGAAATCGCCCCGATTATGAAGAAGTTTATCTTCATTCCTACAAACCAGCAGGAGCCGAAGATTTTATTGTTTCTACAGACTTTGCGGGCGCCGAATCGATTTATACTGCTGGAGATAATATATACATCATTGGACTGAAAAATGGTTACCCGTACGTCGAGAAAGCCAAAGGCGGCACTAACGATTTCGTTCGCGTGTACGAACAGAATGAAGGTACCAAATTCGATCACGGCACCATCCATATTCAAGATGGTAAGGTGTATTACTACTTGATGGAAAAAACTTCAGGTACAGCTATGCCGCTTCACCTTCAAATCATCGACTTGAATCTTGAAGGAGACGCAAACTCGCCATCAGTATCATTTCCTTCGACAACGATGAGTATTGATGAAGGCTATGATCAATTGACATTTACTGTCGACGCAACAAGTCCTGTGGCAGAACGCACGATCGAATCAGTCACGCTCTACCTGAATGACACAGAAGTCAGAACAGACAATAGCGTACCGTTCATTTTTGGGCACAGTTCCAAACCTCATGAAACGGGCGCCATAGGCTGGCTTGATAGCCATTATCAAAACCCAAACCCTTTACCTGCAGGCATACATACCTTTAAAGCCATTGCGACCGATAGTGAGGGTGAGACCGGTATTGCATCGATGCAATTATTGGTCAAGTCCGATGCCCCCACAGTGTCGTTTGCGCAAGCATCGATGGTCGTTGAGGAAGGATATGACAAGCTTGCAATCACAATAGACGCATCAACGTCTAGTGATGAACACACCATTGATTCGGTCACTTTATATATCGACGACGAAGAAGTTCGAAAGGATACAAGTGTTCCCTTTTTGTTCGGTCATGGCAGTAAACCCCACGAAACAGGAGCGATGGGATGGTTAAATACGCACACACCAAACCCAAATCCATTAACAAAAGGCGTGTACACATTCACAGCAGTAGCAACCGATAGTGAGGGTCAAACAGCCACGGCTGAGATGCAGCTCACTGTCACAAGTTCAGATAAACAACCAATCGTCGCATTTCCTAAATTGACTTACATGGTCTTTGAAGGGTATGAAAAACTAGGAATCACTGTAGATGCTGAGTCACCAGTAGAAGGTAGAACGATCACCTCAGTTTCGTTGTATCACGACAGCACGCTGATTCGAAAAGATGTGAGACCCGTATGGAACTTCGGCCACTCGCATGCACCATATGAATTTGGTGCTATGGGTTGGTTAGATACCCATGCTCCAAACCCTAATCCGTTAGGCATTGGTAGCCATACATTTACCGTAGTGGCGACCGACAATGAAGGCGAAACCGGTGAAGATAGTATGACGCTGATTGTTAAAGAGCGCCCCGCCCCTGCGGTTCGCTTCCTAGAATCTGACATTGAACTCATTGAAGGCTATGCCGCACTTTCAGTCACGGTTGAAATTGATGCCGCCGAAAATGCCGCTGAAGTAGTCAGTGTCGGGTTATACCTTAACAATACTTTGATCCGTGAAACCTATGAAGCACCATACAGTTGGGGCAATGAAGCATATCCAAGCGAATTGCTGAATATTCCAGCAGGTGAACATATTCTAAAAGCCGTGGTAATGGACAACTACAATCGAATGACCACTTCCACAATGACGGTCGATATTAGTTTACTCGGCGATTTAGACGGCGACGGAGACGTAGACCGTCACGACATTCGTTCGTTTAGCGCAGCTGTGCGAAAAAATGAAATGACGAACAAGAGATACGACTTTAATTCGGACGGCAGTGTAGACAGCCGTGATGTTCGTGGCCTCGCTCAATTGTGTTCAAACGCGCGTTGCGCAAGCAACTAGGAGTAATCAACATGAAATTATTTGTACTCATCTTTACATTAATTAGCACGCTTCCAACCCATGCTGGATTAATTACCAGTCAAAGTGATCAAAGTTCTTATAATACCGGCGACTTAATCACTATTGATTTGTTTATCAATCATGCGACCACCGATATTGCATGGTTAGAGCTTAAATATGATTTTGACGTCACTGAATTAGGATATGAACTCAACAGTTTCGCTTTGACGCCTGAAGCATTTAATCAATCTTGGTTTGCGTTAGACGATGTCGACGACGTATTCGGCTCTGTGTTTTTGTGGATAGGACTATTTGATGGCTGGGATCAAGCGCTCACCAACAGCTTTCAGCTCGGTCAAATCCAATTCACAGCACTGAATGACATCAGCAACTTCAGTTTGTCTCTACCTGATATTTATGCTGAAGATCCTTGGGGCGGCGTTATTGACGAAACCAGCTTGCAGGTTGAAGTGCCAGAACCTTCAACCATTGCATTATTGATTGCAGCGACGGCGGGCCTACTCGCGCGAAGACGTCAACAACGTTAGGGGACTTACCGCAGCGTAATCTGCGGTCCTTTTTCGCAAGGAGGACACTCCAAAGACTGTCCTCCTGTTTACTCACTTGTTTCAAGCTCACGATATTGACAATCGAAAAACGCTTTCAATATTAATTTGAAAAAATTGATCTAGATTAAATATTCATAAAATTGCTCTCCAGCCCCCTCAAAATATAATAAATCACACCACATAAAGTCTTAATGACCATTTTGTGGTGTCGAATTTATCCAATTAAGATTTCGAACAATATCGCCGATCAACATATAAACGTTTAGTTTTCACTCAAGGATAAAAAATGCAAGCTGACTAATTATGACGACTCTAAAACTAATTTTGACCGGAGTTGACAGATTGTGTAATATTTGTTTATCGACATAAATGGCGCTACACTATGGAAAAATCCTATTTAGATATTATCAAAATTAACAAAGAGTTACCGATGCTGGAAAAACATAGACAACAACTAATCAAGAACATTCTTGACCAGCAACAATTTGCAAGTGTTAAGAATTTGACCGAAAAATTGAACGCTTCTGAAGCCACAATACGTAGAGATATTAGAAAACTGTCATTGAACGGCGAAATAAAGAAAATTCGAGGCGGAGCTGAATCCATTAATAAGGACTCTAAGAACAAACACATCTTAAGTTCACCATTTTTTGTCGACAAAGAAAAGAACTCGACGACGAAACGACTCATTGCTAAAAAAGCAGCTGAGCTATGTGTCGATGGTGATTCGGTAATCATTAATGGTGGTACTTCGACGTTTATGATGGGTGAGTACTTATCAAATGTTCACATGAACATCTTGACCAACTCATTCGTGTTAGCGAATTACCTAACCGAGCAAACAGACCATCAAGTTACACTGCCAGGCGGCGAAATTTACCGAGAGCAAGGCATCATTTTAAGCTCATACGAGAAAGACAGTACTGAAAACTACTTCGCCTCGATGATGTTTATGGGTACGCCCGGTATTGGCAAGTTTGGCGTAATGGAATCTGATCCATTATTGATTCGCTCAGAACAGAAGCTGCACAAGCAAGCCGAAAAGTTAGTTATCCTAGCTGATAGCTCTAAATTGGGTACACGCAGTAATTTTGTGGTGTGTTCTTTGGATGAGGTAGATATTTTGGTCACAGATTCTGGAGCTTGCCCAGAATTAATCAAATGCTTCAAAGAGCATGGTATTGAAGTTATCATTGTAGAAAAGGCACCTGAAGATTAATTCTATTCGTTGAACTTATCCGTTCGTATACGAATCACTCTGTTTTAGCCCTGCTCACAAGTTTGGGCCAAAACAGATGTCTCTGGATGTAAATTTCACGTCATCAACCAATCTGATGTTGCAGCGCCCTTTCTGTAGAAATCGCAGTCGTTACCTTCAAACAGAATAAGGTGCCCAGGATCCTCAGCTATACAAAGTTAAATACTTCAAGTATCTCCCGCGCTCAAAAGATAGATAGCGTTCGAAATCGCTGAGCGCAGAACGTCAAGGTCAACAGCAATATTTCGCCTTGATTTCAACCTTTAGAAGGCTGAGGTAACGTTTGATTGGAAAATTCAAAAAAAAGCGGGATTAAAGAATAATCCCGCAGTCCTCATTGGAGATAGGACTTAAAAGTTAAGCAGCCCTCAAAATCACACAAAAGAGCTGCAAACCCCAACCAATTGAAAATTAGTCGTTCAGCTGATCAGATTGTTCAGCCATAAAATTTATTTCTAAGGCACCACTCACATTACAGATTCGCTGCACAACACGCTTGTGTAATCGCTTCCCAATTCTCAGCTTCAACCCATTCTTTCTTGGCAACCCATGTTCCGCCCACCGCAACCACATTAGGTAATGCCAAAAAGTCATTTTTGTTGTCGGCATTAATGCCCCCAGTAGGACAAAAAGAAGTGTCTTGAAAGACTGAAGACACAGCTTTTAAAAACGGTATCCCCCCCGCCAAAGATGCAGGGAACAACTTTAGCTCTGGAAAGCCAGCATCTCTTGCCAACGCTATGTCGGCACAGTTCGCAACCCCAGGTAATGCAACTACGTTGGAATCTACAAGCGCGCGGAGTAGATCAGGTGTGCAGCAAGGCGTCACGATATAATCAGGTTTTGCCAACAATGCTTCTGCCAAAATATGCTTGTCTAAAACGGTACCCGCTCCTACAACTAACTCTGGAAGTTCCTCTTTTATTGCCGTTAAAGTCTCCAAAGACGACTCTGAACGCAATACTACCTCAACCACTTTTAGTTCGGCATTCGCCATGGCTTTGGCAATTAATATCCCCTGTTCTACAGAATCAGCTTGAATAATCGGCAATAGCGTTTGACCCGCCATTAATTCAGAAAATCGTTTCATGAATAGTCCTACCTTTTGCTTACACAGTGCTCATCAGTCGCATGCAACGGTAATTGCATCGTTCACTTCTTTGATTTTATTGGAAAATGCAGCCTTTGAAATAATTGCTCCTGGATGCTGAATCACCTCACCTGCAGCCGCCGCAGCTAACTCAACCGCGTCGGTAATATCGAGCCCTTTCATGCGAGCGCCTAAATACACACCGTTAAATGAATCGCCGGCTGCAGTTGTATCTACCACATGGTCGATAGGCGTAATTTCAACTTGGGTGGACTCCCCATCGATGATAACGCAAACGCTTTTAGAGCCATTTTTAATCACTAACTCATCGATTCCGAATGCGCTTGAAAAATCCTGAACTTTGCTTAGCTCAGTGAAGCCGTAAAGTTGCTCTAAATCTTCTATTCCAGGTAACACCATATCTGACATTCGGAATGCACGTTCAAACTGTATTTTTGCTTCGGTTTTGTCATTCCACATGCGAGCGCGGTAGTTTGGGTCGAAGGCAATCTTCACGCCAGAGTCTTTCAGTTTTCTCAATAGATGCCAGAAAATGTCTCGCTCGCTCGGTGCGATGACAGCCAAAGAAATACCAGAAAAGAAAAATATATCTCCCATACACAGGTACCCAACATTCTCTGCACTCACAAATTGCATGATTTGTCGCGCTGCCGAATCATTTCTCCAGTACGAAAAACTGCGTTCTCCGTTGCTGTCGACCGAAATCATATACAATCCCGGAGACTTTCCTCGAGCACGTTGAACCAGCTCAGTGCCTACGCCTTCTTGTTGAAACGTTTCAACCATGTCATCGCTTAGGGTATCTTCGCCTACAGCTGTAAAGAAATTCACGTTGATATCACTGAATGCGCGTTTCATATAAACAGCACTATTGTAAACATCACCAGCGTAGGATTGTTTTAACAGGCCACTACTCGTTAGGGAAAGCTCAACCATGCACTCACCCATTAAATAAATATTATTCATCATTTGTATTTAGCTCCGCTGCACCTGTTCACATACATTGAATGGCAGCTTGTTTTGAAGTCACTTTCCTGTGTCTATACGATTAGACCGAGGCAACAAAAGAAACAATTTGACGATATTTGAACACATATGACCAAATACGCAAGTGAAAACCTCCATAGCACCGAATCAAAAAATAGTTAAGTCTTTGTATTTATTAAAATACATAACCAATCCCACTTCAGTCAAACATCTAAAATTTGATATCCATCACAAATATATCTCAATATGATTTTGTTCTCGGTTCATGAACTTGAGTAGTTCATAGCGTTAAAAAAATAGAATAACCGATATATTTCAGCAGGTTAAATAACATTCAAGAGTTTGCTAAATTAGAACATATCTCAACAAACCCTTCACAAGTCACAAAAACGACCGATAGTGACTGATTATGTTTTACTTTGACATTTTGAGAGTTAGCATGTCATTAGTCTTGGGCTCGATACCGACATTTTTGAAACATAATTGGTAAGCGTATTCCAGAGACGACTGGTGCGCATTGGCCTGCTACTCAGCATAATTGAGTAATCACCACTACGGGGCACCAATCAGCTTTAGTAAAACTGCACAACAACAATTAGATTTTGAAACGTGTTTGATGCGGTATCGCACGACTTTAAAAATATAAATAAAATTAATTCACAGGGGAACACATGTCGACAGCGGAAGAATTTGAAACTCAAGCGGTCTCTGCCGATAAATTACAAGGCGGTAAAACATTTGCTGCCAGTTACGCGGGAGAGCATGTAGCCGGCACCGAGTTCGTCATTGGAGCTCTGTTCGTGTCGTGGGGGGTTGGCGCGTCCGATATTATTATCGGGTTACTATTTGGTAACCTGCTAGCAGTGCTAACATGGGGCTTGGTGACAGCTCCTATCGCTACCGATACTCGATTGACGCTTTATGCATATTTAGAAAAAATTGCCGGTCCTGGCACCATTAAGCTGTATAGCATCATTAATGGTATGTTGTTCTGTGTTCTTGCCGGTGCAATGATCACCGTATCAGCATCTGCAGTCCGAGTGCTCTTTGGCATTGACGACCAAGTTGGATATTTCCCCACCGACTTTAGATTTGTTCTTGTTGTACTTGGCGTGGGCACTGTTGTCGTCTATATGGCGGTTAAGGGCTTTAAGAAGCTTGCAGCTTTTGCGGAGATCTGTGCGCCTTGGATGATACTCATGTTTGTGGTGGGCGCTTTAACCATGATGCCCACAACAATTGCAGCAACGTCGGGGGTTGAAGGGATCAGTAGCTTTAGTGATTTTCTGACTGTCGCCAGCGAATCAATTTGGAAAGATACCGAAGGTGACATAGGCATATGGCACGTGGTGGCTTTTGCCTGGATTGCCAATCTTGCAATGCACGGTTGTTTGGGTGATATGACCCTTTTGCGATTTGCCAAAAGCCCAAAATACGGTTATTTCTCTGCTCTCGGTATGTTTATCGGACACTACATGGCTTGGATCTGTGCGGGTATCATGGGGGCTGGCGCCGCAATTCTACTCAAAACGAGTATTACTGCAATTGACCCAGGTTCCGTAGCTTATACAGCATTGGGAGCATCAGGGATTTTAGCCGTAATTATCGCAGGTTGGACGACATCTAACCCAACAATCTACCGCGCTGGTTTAGCGTTTAGCTCTCTAAATCATCGCTGGGGCCGTGTTAAAGTAACCATCGTTGTTGGTATTATTACAACAATTATTGCATGTTCACCATTCGTGTTTTCGGGTCTACTGGGCTTTGTTGGCTATATGGGGCTACTACTAGCACCGGTAGGCGCTATCATCGTTGCCGAACATTGGGTATTTCCAAAAATAGGCCTGACTCGTTACTGGTCTAAATACAAAGGCAACACCACAAATTTACCTGCACTAGCAACTTGGATCGTATCAATGGCATTAGGAATAGTTGTAGAACAGGCCGGTTTGCTACACCTGTTTTTCATTTTAATTCCACTGTGGACATTCTCTACCGTTATGTACATTAGCTTGGCGTCTCTGTCCGGCGCCAAAGAATCCTACCCTGAAGCAGTTGAAGCTGAACGTATAGAGTTACAACGCAAGGCAAGCGAAGCGCAATACTTAGCGTCTCCTGCTTGCAGCGAAGCGGAACAACAAAAGACCGCAGGAATACTTGCAACAATGGCTAAGTACGCTTCTTGGGCGGCCTTAGCCAGCTGCTTGTATATGGGCCTTCATGCATATACAACGGGTGATATTGCAAACGTTACACAATGGCTCATTGCACCTACTCTGATTTACTTCATAACAGCAACCTACGCCTACCTCGCGAAGACCAATCGCTCAGCGTCGGTAACCGAAAACGCATCTGAACCGCTAGCTTAAGTTAAAATAACAGTTGTTCTAATATTAGGCGCTGAGCTCCTTTGTCTCAGCGCCTTTTTTATATAAGTTTTTCCTTCATAGATCATCAATCTCCCCCTCCCATATAATATATTGATGAACAAAAAAGCTATATCCCGTCACAATTCAACAACCAAATGACCAATATTGATTGATTTCAATCGACAACGAACTATTATGATAGATTGGGATTTGTTAGAGCCGTATGAAAATTATTCCATAAATGATTTGTAAGCTTGGCAATATTCGAAATTCATACAACAGGAAAAGTACAATGATTAACGAATTGTTTGATTTGAAAGGTAAAGTAGCTTTAGTTACTGGCGGTACTCATGGAATTGGTATGGCATGCGGAAAGATGCTTGCCAAAGCCGGCGCAACGTTGGTGATCAATGACATATTCGAAGACAATTTAAAGAAAGCCAAAGAAGCTTACGCTAAAGAAGGTATCGACGTTTATACTCTCATTTTCAATGTTGCAGATGAGCACGAAGTTCACAGCGGCATCAGCCAAATTGAAGATGAAGTTGGCCCAATCGATATCCTAGTCAATAATGCTGGCATCATTAAGCGCGTACCTATTTTAGAAATGGCTGTAGAAGATTATCGTCAAGTGATCGATATCGACTTGGTCGGTCAATTTATCGTATCCAAACGCGTTGCTCCTAAAATGATTGAAAAACGCCAAGGTAAGATCATCAACATGTGTTCATTGATGAGCGTATATGGCCGCCAAAACGTTTCAGCTTATGCATCTGCAAAAGGCGGTTTAAAAATGCTGACTCAAAACCAGTGCTGTGAGTGGGCCAAATATGGCTTGCAGATTAACGCCATTGGCCCGGGGTACATTGCAACAGAACAAACTGCCCCAATTCGCGTTGGTGGCCACCCGTTCAATGACCTTGTAATGACCCGCACACCAGCCAATCGCTGGGGTGAAGCCGATGACATTGGTAAAGCCGCCCTTTTCTTAGCTTCTAAAGCAGCAGACTTTGTGAACGGACAAGTGCTGTACGTTGACGGCGGAATCCTAGCAAACTTTGGCTATGTGGAAGGTGAAAACACAGACGCGAAATAGATATTTGTTGGCACGTCAGAAAGCAATCAGCTGATAAACACATAAATTATAACATCCCAAGGGCTACCGTTTGATAGCCCAGACTGGTCAACAATAATACGTCGACCGGAGCGCTGTCTCTCCCCGAGAAGTTTTAGGCCTCAGCCCTTACCGAGTTGAGGCCCTTTTTATACCTTGACGCAGCACACACCTTAATAATCCACTTCACTAAATTCAGCACAAGTTTTTCGAATCTCGAAGTTCAAATAATGATAATACAAACCTAATATTGCGGGTATTTTTAGTCATAGCGTTTATATGCTGCCACGGCAGGTGACTCAAGGGAAAGAGTTTTCCCATTGAACACTAATGTGCGCCCCCTGCCAATATAGAGCTCTTTCAATCGCTCATTGGGACCGATTGTTACCGCTGCAAAGCGCCCTTCAAACCGCAAAGCTAACTCCTCATTTTCGTACACATCATTATCTTTTTCTTGAAGCACAATGTATTGGGTGATGCGTTGCCCGTCTACTTCAGCTGTCACTTGAACACCTTTGAATATTCCCTTCGATATAAGTCGTTCCACCGAAATTAACGCAGGGCTATTGCCAACGTTCTCAGTATGGGATTCATAAGCAACAACAAACGGATTTGACCAAGTTTCGCCATGATGCCTGAGCAGTAGGGTCGGCAACGGTTTCTTGTCATATGGTGGCGGAGCTGCTTTAGATTGAGGCGCGTTAACCTTTGTCACTTCTGTATTCAATCCACCGGGAATCAACGCACGCATCACAACTGGATGTTCTGTCAGCTCTTTAGCAGTAAATGTTGCGAGTAGTGGTCTATGCGAAGGAGCAGTAGATTTGACCTCTTCAAAAAAATGCCATCCCGGATGACGATACTGACTGTGATATGTCCAAGGAAGCGTTGACGAATCATGATACCGCGAGGGGTCGTCCTTCATTGCAATAAATTCGCCATTCGACTCAATCGACACATCATCACCCACATTGTGGTAAACGTAGTCATGGAACTGTGAAGGTGTATCTGAGCGGGCTCGGTATACATCCAAATAGTAAGCATGGTGACCAGACAAACGAACTAATGCGACAGTGCGCTCATGCTGTGCCGGCGCTATTAAATTGAATTTATCATCAAATGTTGTTGTAGCAAATGAAAACGTATCTGACACCGCCACCTTGCCATACTCAGGTTCAATTGCTTGAGTCTCAACGGTATTGATTCCTAAATTAATCCAACCACCATGAGAAGCCGAAGCCCCGTTGCTAATGACTGAATTGTGAGCCGCAAACAAACGATAGTAGTTCTCATGAATGTCGGTTCCATAGGTCCACTTCCCTCCATCAATACCCAATACATATCCTTGACCATATAATTCTAGGTCCATACCTGTCGCGTGGCCATGGATATAGCTGCCCCCAGAAACAACCGACATGAGGCTATTCTTAGTTGGATTTTTGGAGGCCATGTTTCGCTGCACTGTTATTCCAGCATATGGCAGATAATTACTCCGAGGGCGCGTTGGGGCAGCGGCAATTTCTGCAGGTTCATCGAGATTATCAATTGACCATAACAACTGCAGCGGCAGTACGTAAGGGCTGGGATCATAATGGCGCGGTTCGAGCTTACCTCGATGATAATCGCCACTAGCCATGCTCGCAGTTAATAGTTTTGAAAACTGGAGGGATTGCTGTTCATTCCCATTTATGCTTGCAAGTTTCAGAGCCATCTCATAGGTGAGATATTCCGTTGCCATATAGCGATGTGTATCACCATTGTATGGATAAGCATCATTCGGAAACTGTAAATTATACATGGCCGTTAGCGACTGCGTGATATTCGGATATTCTTGACCTAATTTCAAATTCGGATAGATCCGATCAACTAACGTCATAAGATAAATCGTTAACCTTGTCACATGGCGGGAGTAACTTAAAGATTCTGGCCATATATCACCAGTTTTTTCAAAGTTCTTAGAGATCCTTTTTAGCGAAGCTTGATGCGCAGTATCTTTGTACAAATAGAAAGGAAGCAATCTGACTATCTCGTCGCCATCATCGAGCGCATGCATATTGTGGAGTAGACTTGCCGATTCAAGTACCGGCCAGTTTGAATCAAGTAACCCACGGTTCAAAGCTAATTCGACATAGGTTTTGAATACCTGCTGCGCCGCGTCAAAATCGAAATCCTTAAGCATGTCAGATTTTAAATCATAGATCTGCCCTCCTTGCTTCAGCCAGCTGTATATGAAGTCATAGATAATAGGTAATTGTGCGCCAATAATGCGCGCCTCAAGCAAATGATTGTCAGGGTACAGCCACCCGTTATTTTGGACGTTTTTCCCTTTTTCAATCTCTCCTAATTTGGTTTGATTCAAAGATGTTATAAACACCGACAACATATCCGCCGCGCATTGAGCATAATTTTCCTGTTGCGTCAGATAAAAAATAACACTGCAATCCACCGCGTCTTGTAAACCTTTTAGCATTGCAATCTGTGGTTCACGCGGGTGACCCCAGCGCATGTTTCCTTCGGTATGATTTCCTTGTGAGCGCCCATACACTAATAAAGTTGGCGTTTTATCCAGCTCTTCGGACCACACCAGTGGCAATGCCAACAGCTTTTCTTTGCGCTGCTTTAGGTTCGTTGAAGTACCTTCATCGGCTCTTGATTTTAGCGACTGAAATAGCTCTCTTGCCCATGAACTATGTTCAATTTTGTCCAATATTGCAGAGCGTTCACTGGCTCTCGCCCATATAAAAGGGCGCTGAGGTTGATTGGCAACCACATCATGTTTGGACGTTAAGTTTGCCTGTGTCGTGCCATCGGAACTGGGTGAGCATGCTGTAGTTAAGTATGTACTTATAAGCGTCAACATGCAGAGTATGATTATTTTCATTTGATACAAACTCCGACCTTATACTTTGAATGCATGGATTGAACAAAGCGTCACGTTAGTTCGACCATGATCCAGAATACAAATCACATAGAAAATTTGGTTCAAAGGTTTCCTGACTGATATGCGGCTACCGCGGTATTAGTAGAAAACCTAGCGGATAAAAATGATATTTGCGGATCATAAAAAAAGCGGTCTCAAGTAGAGACCGCTTTGGATAAACATACATTGAAAAGGCTGTTTAGAATTGGTATTGAAGACTTGCTACATACGTTTTGCCATCGTAGTTAATCCGGCTGACGTTATCTTCGTTTTCACCTACATATTCGTAACGTTGCTCGTCGGTCAAGTTATAAGCTCTAAAGTCGATCTTAAGGCCCTTCATAATTCGATATGATGCTGACATATCCAATTGCCCACGTGCTTTCACGTTCTTTTGATCCGGACCGTTAAAGTTTGAAGAACCGGCTAACGAGTACTCATCACGATAGTTGTAAGCCAAACGGAAGCTAAAGCCGTCATTTTCATAGTAGCCAATCACGTTGTATGAATTTGGAGAAATACCCACCAAACCATCTTCGCCGTCGGTTTCGTTGTCTACATGCGAGTAGTTCACAACACCACCGAAACCATTCCATGGATACGGCAAGAAGCTCAAGTTTTGTTGAATCGCTAGCTCATAACCTGTGACTTCAATTTCATCATCGCTGTTATAAGAAATATTGGCGTTCACAGTTCGATTAACGATGTCACCATCTTCTTGCTCATATTCATCCACTTGATAACAGTTGAATGTACCATCATCAAAATCTTCGCGATCAAGATCACCTGTATACTGGAACAGTTGGTCTGCATATTGTTCGCCTGGCTCAGGACAGATTTTTCTTTGTTGGAATAGTCCCGTAATGTTCTTTTTGAACACACCGACACTAATCGCACTACCTTCAGTGTTATACCACTCTAAGGACAGATCGTAGTTATCTGCTTCATATGGGTCTACATCAGCTTTCGGGAAGTCAACTTTTACGTTGCCCTCACCTTCGTTGACAGCCAGAACAGGTGTTTGTGAACGTAAATTCGGACGAACAATCGCTTTACTTGCAGCAGCACGTAAAATCAAATCTTCAGCCAACTCAAATGAAATATTGAATGACGGCAACCAATGGTCATAAGACTTGTTGAATTCTGTTGGCAATACTCGGTATTGATTGCCATCGTAGAATTCCTGAGCATTACCATCAATTGTAATATCAGTATCAACGTAACGAACCCCGACGTTACCGTTATAAACAATTGAGCCCACTTCGCCGTAAAAATCTGTCATCACGTATGCTGCTGTGATTTCTTCTTCGGCTTCGAAGTTAGTTTCCCAACGGTCAAGTACGTTGTCGGTATTGCGTTCAGTTCGACCAAAAAATCCGGTAGGCAAGCGATAAAAGCCTTCAGTATCTTTCTCGTCCATTCCTTCTTGTAAGAGACCAGACACATATTCCGTATCTAGCGTTAACCAACCTGTTTGTGAATTCAGAGCATTCTTAATTTCGCCGTTAAACCATGCGTTGTCTGTTTCAGTTTGAATTTGGTCTGTGAGGAAATGTGAACCAATCGCTTCGTGGTTAATAAAACCAGATGCAGGTGAAAAATCGTTATTTTCTAGAGTTTCAGTAGAGAAACGACCGCCAACATGGACCGTGGTCAATGCAAACGCATCATCAAATATACTCAAGTCGAGTGCGTGGTGAAAATTCAATTCAGCAGAATCCATATCACGCTTGGGGTTGTCAAAACGGCCAAGAACATAGAAATCTAGTTTTCTAGGGTCACTGACGTCACCCACGTTAAGGTTCAGTGGGTTACCCGCTTTGAATGGTTGATCGTAGTTAATCGTATCCCAACCATCGACCGACATAAACATGTTATTCATGTTACCGCGTCCGGTGTCGATCACTGTTGTGATGCCGGTTGGATCAATATTTTGACTCTTGTTGCCTTGCAACCGGAAATCAAAACCAGTTTGGTTGTATTCGTTTTCAGATTCTGACGTTGAGAAGATACCGTCGAGGCTCCAATCATCAGAAACATAATCAAAGTTTAGAAATGCGCCTTTTGCCTCTTCGAAGAAACCGAACACTCGGTTAGCCGGTACATAAGTTGCATTCTCAAGCGTTACACGAGACAGAGCATACACAGGAACTCGTTCTGTAGTCCCGTCATCATTATCAACATCGTTATAACCGGTCAAGAACGGCACTTCTCCAGCTGTCGGTACGATCTGTTGCTGATACCAGGTGTTCGCACCACGGTTTCGAACTTCAGAGCTCACTTGTTGGAAGTTACCGTCTTTTAAGTCACGTTGCGTATACAGCAGGTCAAGACCGACTTTGAGTTCATCAGTCGCTTGCCATTCAATATTACCCGTGAACGACATACGGTCACCATCGCTTTGCTCCGATAACTGCTGCATAGTCGATGATGCTTTAACCACTGCGTTTGGCTCAACGTTGCCAGCAGCGACTTGATCGGCAAACCAAGTGTCATAATCTGAATAGACATTACCGTTCAATATTTCTTTACGAGCAAATAGGACCGAGTCACGACGGAAATTTTGGTCTGAATAACCAATTTTGAAGGCAACCGCTAATACATCTTCAATTAAGTGCTTGCTAGCTTGGAACTTGTATTCTTGATCGTAACTGTCATTAAGATCTTCATAACGCGCACCCGCAGTCACTAAGAAGCGACCGTCTTTTTTAGACAAAGCTCGTTGCAACTTCTTATCAACGATACCAGCAATACCACCCTCCTGATGAGCAGCAGTTGGCGATTTGATCACAGTAACACCATCAAACACACTCGCATCAAAAGATCCAAATGGGTTAGGACTACCTACAGCAGAAGCGCTTCGGCTTGGCGTAGCAAATGATTGACCGTTCGCAGTTGTTTTAACAAAGCTACCGGGCAAACCGCGTAAGTTAATATCCGAAGTACGACGCTCACCTTCACGGTTCACCTGTACTCCCGGAATAACCTGAAGCGCCTCACCTAAATCTAATGCTGGCAGAGCACCAATGTCTTTCGCATCAATCGCATCAACAATTGAGCTTGCCGCTCGTTTGGTGTTCAAGGCACTTTCGAGAGAACCTCTCACACCAGAAACCTCAATAACCTCGACAGCCTCTCTCTCATCAGCAGTTAATGCTTTGCTCACTTCTTGCGCTACAACACTCGGCGAGCTAATTGCCAATATTACGCTCGCCACTCCAGACCAAACAGCAACACTTCCCTGTTTTGTATTTTGTTTTCCTGCTACGACCATGTCATCCCCCTTCACGTATGTACATTAGTCTTTATTTTTTTATATACGCAGCGTTAACCACGGATTAACAAACATCATAACAGCGCAACACCACCTAGCAACCAGTAACAATCAGTTTCAGTCACAAGTCACAAAAAAACATGACTTTGGTGCTAAAACATCGATCAAAGCAACACATGGAAGCATAATCAATCATGTTCAATCATTTATTCGACATTAAAAGTTAATAGCAGTCACAAGGATGACAATTCTCGTAGACTTGGGAAAGGGTGAAACTTTGTGGTCAATAAAGACCTATATGCACAACACTTCGTCGCTAAAACCATTTTGTTCCGGAACATTCTAAACAGCAGCGTTGAGGGCGGTATTTTGCGGTTTCTACATTGTCAAAAAATCAATATCCCCCCTACAGAGCACGTAGCGCTTTTCTTATAGCTCCACAGTAGTAAATCAAGCAATCGGGAGTGAGGCAACACTTAGATGGAAGATTTGGCTTATTTAGAGGAGAGTAGCTTTTATTACCAAAATAGCTGTGTACTGGAATAAAAAATGGCTAACCGAAGTTAGCCAGCCATTCAACATCAAATTCGAATGGTTATTTCTTCCATTTGTACATTTCAGAAGCAGCTAAGAGAACAGCACCCACACCATATAGTTGCGAATCAGTTTCCTTCACTGGATCTGGTGACTTACCCACATGCTGTACCCAGTTCACACGCCCATTCGGTGAAACGGCGCGTTCAATTGCAGCCCAACCTTTCTCTACCACTTCTTTGGATTTCGCATCAGTAAGAAAACCGTTATTTACACCCCAAGCTAAACCGTAAGTAATAAAACCAGTACCACTGACTTCAGGAGTTTTAACTTTGTCGGGATCCATCAGCGAGGCAGGCCAGTAACCTTCCTCTGTTTGAAGCTTAAGTAAGCCCGCTGCATTCTTTTTATAAAGCTCAATGTACCGGTCTCGAGATGGGTGCCCTTCTGGAAGCTCATCTATAATTAACGGTATTGCAGCAAAGACCCAGCCGTTTCCTCGCCCCCAGAACACAGGTTGACCGTTGTCGCTCTTCATATCGAAATAGCGGCTATCTCGGAAGAACAGCCCATATTCATCGGAAAATAGGTAGTCTGCAGATGCCCAAAACTCGCTATCAGCATATTCGAAATATTTCGGTTCTCCGGTCACATTACTCAGCATTAACCAGCTTCGCGGAGCCATATATAGTGCATCAGCCCAGCACCAACGTAATTGACAGTTTCCTTCTTGGTGTTGCTCCCCATGCCCACTCGCAGTGGCATCTAACATTTCCAATCCAACATTTGGCTTATGTGCCAAAATCCAATCAAAATGTTTTTGAGTCGGCTCATATGCAGCCTTGTTACCGGTTTGTTCTGCCAACCAAATGTAGGTTTGAGAAATAGTATGATCATCAGCGTGATACGGGCGTTCGGTCAATAACCCGTACTCCTGCTCCTTTGCCACTTTATCCATATAAGACAGAAAATCACTATTTCCTGCGGTTTCCGTCCATTTTGTTAAACCAATATAGAAGGCTGCTTGAATCCAGAATTTGGGATTCTCAGATTTTTCTCGGTGCGACTGTGGAATATACTCAAGATTTCCAAACTGCTCGATCTGCCACTGGCCTGCGCGCGTTGCAATATCATATGCCGATTCAGGAATACTCAGTGAGGATGATTGAACTGACTCAGTGTTCTGTATTGGAGCTTGTATCGAAGGCGCAGAGTTGGAGGCCTTATCGTTGCAGCCAGTAAGCACGAAGCCTATCGCGAGCGGCAATGCTGCATATTTCGTCAGGGTTTTAAACATAAAATTCACCTTAATTGCGCCGACAGTCTGAAGGCGCAAATCATTTTGTTATTTTTTCTTAAATGTGGACGTATCTTTGTCTAGTGTTGCATGCAAAAGAGGTCGTTGAACGGGCCCCTTTTCGCCCACTAGATATATTTTTCTGTCCGCTTTTCCACGCGCCTTTTCAGCCACAAGTACTTGAGCATCTGGATGTGCATTTTTAATCAAAGACGTAATTGAGAAGCTACCATTGTGAGCGCGAAGTAATTCAGTTTGTTTAGTAAACGAACGGCCGCTGTCTTGGCTATTCCAGGTTGCAAGTACGCCTTCTTTACCATCCTGATCAACCAGGAAGTATGTAATTCCATTCGCTGCATCGAGCTTAAAGTCACCACGCGAAACCCCTGTTGTTTGACCGTTAACTGACGCTCCAACTTGCCAAGCCTGACCATCCCAATGAACATGACGCGTCTGCTTTGGACCACCTGTCTTTTGGCCTAAATCAACCCCAACATTGATTGCTAAATGAGGGTTTCCCTTATCATCAAGGTAGGTGCTTCCGTTAAAGGTCCAGTGATCTCCGGTATCCATTGCGAGTGTTTGCTTCTCGGCGGCTTCCCGCGTCAGAGGCATCTCTAACTCTTGTTCAATAACATTGGTCCAAGTGTCTGTCTTCGTATCGAACACCATAAAATGTGCATCATGACGTTCAGTGGTATGGCCGCGTTCATTCGCACTTCCATCCCAACAAACATGGTAATCGAAGCTAACAATAAGGTCGTCGCCATTGCCGTGACCAACCCAAGCATACCAGCTATCTACCGCTTCTATATCGTCACGTCTTTTGTGCTTCAAAAATGACACCGGCGCTTCAAATGTTCGTCCGTTATCCGTCGATTTTTGATACACCCAATCACTTCGATGAGCGCCGTGCCTATAAAATAAATAGATGTCACCGTTATCCATTTTGAGCGCTTGATTGTAAGTACCAAACACAGAAGTATTATCGACTTCATCCCAGCCACTAATATCCAGCGGTTGCTTAGAAATAGAATGCTTGTTCGCACCGTGATGCACATTGCCAAGGGTGTTTTGGCCGTGGTGTTTATCTCCTCCATGACCACCATAGAAAATATGGATGTACCCGTCGTTATCAATCAACAGCGTCGGTTTACCATGATTATCCCATTTGGTGCGTTCAGCTCTTCGGCCTAACTCACTCGTTCCCGCACGAAACGGTCCAAGCCATGTCTGAGTATCGTGATTGTAAGCAGCTACATATGGATCTTCAAAAGGCCCCTGATAAGCTACATAAGTAATGCCTTCATGGTATTCACCTGCCGGATGCTGAACGACTGCTAATGGATTACCAGTACCGTTGTCAGCAAAATAGTTCACCATTGAACTGTTTGACTTGAGTGATGCTGCACCTGCATTTTGCATATCACCAGCGCAGCTTGAAAGTGTTGCTGCAACAAGCACAACAGTACTTGCAACCGCGATGCGATTGACGAATAAATTTTTGATTTGGAGGAACTTCAACATATTAAAAATCTCGCTCCGATTACTTATATTGCTCAAACAACTCAAAAAACTCTTGAGTCATATTTGGGTTCTGACGGGCCAGGTTCTTAGATTCACCTGGGTCTTTAATGATGTCGTAAAGCTCTACTTTTTGGTCAAAACCATAGCGAACCGCTTTCCAATCACCAATTCGTGCAGCTTGGTAGGTATCGCCAATCACGCCAGAATTTGGGTCACCCACTTGTTTGGAAAACTCCCAATACAAAGTTCGCTCTTCCATTGGCTCAGGAGAATCTTTCAGCAAGCTTTTAATTGACACACCATTGGTATGAACCCGAGGCACTATATCTAAGTTGACGCCTGCAATATCTGCCAGGGTTGGCAACACATCGGCAAATAGCCAAGGTGTACTGTCAACACGGCCCTTCTTAATTTTGTCTGGCCATTGCAAAATCATAGGGACGTGAATACCTCCGTCGTATAGATCACGTTTTTGACCTTTGTAAGGCACGGCAGCTTTCATCGTTAATGGATTGGCACCGCCTTCGTCATGTGGGCCATTATCAGATGTGAAAAAGATGATGGTATTGTCAAGCTCGCCTTGCTTTTCGAGTGTCGAAACGATCTGACCTACATACTCATCTAGCGCTGTAACCATGCCAGCTAAAGTCGCAAATGGCTTCTCAACAGGTTCAGGATAATAAGATGCGTACTTGTCGGTTGGATTACCATTTTGTATGCCAAAGTATGGCGTTTCTTCTAGATCATACTGGTCACTAAAGCGCTCAGGTACACCAAGTTCCGCATGGGGAGACGTATACGTCATCATGATGAAAAATGGGTTGTCGCGATCTTGCTCGATGTACTTAATGGCTTCTTCAGTGAACATCTCTTGAGCATAAGCGCCTTTGCGTCCGCCTTCATTTTCTTTAACGCGAATTTTCTGACCGTCTCGCCAAACGATTTGAGGGTATTGTCGATGCCCTTCAAGAATTGAGTAGAGTCCAAACCAAGTATCAAAGCCCATTGCAAGCGGGTCAGTGACACCCATCTGCTGGCCGATAGAATATTTTCCGAACAGGGCTGTATCGTAATCTGCGTATTTTAATACATGCGCTAAAGTCACATCTTTATGGTTTAGCTCAACCGTATTTGAGTTATTGGTCATGTAGCGACCATCGCGGCCTGTGAACAGTGACACACGAGAAGGAGAACAAACAGTATTTCCAGCGTAAGCCTGATCAAAACGAATACCTTTTTCAGCCATAGCGTCCAAGTTTGGAGTTTTGATCGGTGTATCGCCATAGGCGCCAACCTGATTGAAGCCCAGGTCATCAGTTAGGATAAAGATAATGTTAGGCTTGTCTGCTGCGAAAGAAAATGAAGATGCCCCTGCGAACAGAGCACCAGCAATGATGCCCTTAAACGTCTTAGCGTTAGTAAATTTCATGTATTCCCCTGATGATAACTATGATCAGTCCTTGTTTTGACTAATGGCGGCACACAGAATGCCAGTAGCGAATCAAAGCTAGTAACCTGTTTTTATAGTGAATGAATCCTACACAATTAAGACAGACCGAAAAAGACCTATTGTGATAATTTGTGACGCACTTTGACTGAAAACATGTGGTTGATCATGCTTTATTAACAAGTTGATCGGTTGGTCTAGTGTATGTGTCGTAGAAAATGTTAAACATTCGTTGACCATCACAACACGAGCAACCGAATTTTCGGTTGCACCACGGCGCTCATTGAAAAAGTAAGCGTCGTTCGTTTCAACTGTTTCATAAAGTTAACAGGGAGGTTTTGTGTAAAAGTGTGACTCAGTAAATGGAAATGGCCGCTTGATCAACGGCGTATAAATTAGGGTGGCCCTTCAATCAAAGCCACCCTCTGTGTTTGTCGTATTTAAAATACTAATGATGAGCTTCAGCCTGTTCGCCTGAAACATCGGAGTCTAAATCGTGATTTATATCCGCTGGGTCTCCAAAACGCTTATGATACAGAGATGTGATAATTGGAACCAAAATTGACGTCACAATCACGCTCGTTGCAATGAGAGCCGTTGCGCTTTGAGCCGCAACTGCAAACTTGGGTTCAATAGCCGCAATTGCTGCGGGGTTAGCTATAGCCGCGCCAGCTGTAGATGAAGCCGCTACACCTGCGGTTCCATTACCCTTGCCAATCCAACGGTCGGCAAATATCAGAGGAATACCGGTGATAATAATGACCGCTACACCTAATAAAACCCCTAACACTCCAGTTTCGAATATCACGCCTAAATTGATTGTATTCCCTAACGCAAATCCAACGAATGGAATCATAATAGAAGCTGCACGGCTAAAGAATTGGCGTAAGTTGATATCAAGGTTGCCTAAAATAAAACCGGCAAGGAAAGGCAACACGGCGCCAATGAAATGATGCAGTTCGAATGAGGCAGCCCCCACAGAGCCTAAAATGAGCATGGTCATCAGGGGGCCGGATTCCAACGACATTAGGATAAATGCACCAGATTCCTCTTTCGAACCATACTGATTCATTAAACTGGCATATAGCCCGCCATTGGTCATATCCATCGCTGACACGATCGCCAACGTCGATAAACCAGCAAATAAGCCGGCTTCAATGCCGTGTTCCGGCAATAAAGAGGCAGCAAAAATTGCGACAATCCAAGCTGTTGCAATTTTAGTAATCACCAAGGTACCCGATTTTCTTAAGACAGTTCCTGTTGATCCTAAGTCAATACTAGCACCAATACAGAAAAACCAGACCGCTAGAATTGGCAGAATTCCGGTCATGATTCCCTTGGTAAATCCACCAAAATAATCTGCAGAATCCGGAGCCAAAGTATTGATCACCGCTCCCAAAAACAAAGGAACTAACATCATGCCACCTGGCACCCGTTCAACAGCTTGTTTTATCTTCATTGTGTTTTCTCTTCAGATAGTGAATAGCCGGATATGCAACAGAGATGCATGGCCGCTCCTCGTTGCGCCCACCGAACTATTACATTGCATTAACACAATGCTCTCACGCATAACCAATAATTACCAGTCACACACAATCACATTAAGTTAAAAACAGTCACTAGATCATGTTTTTGAGATAAATAGTGGGGACCAGTAGCCCTTAGCGAGAAAAGTGAGTATCGAACAGTTCAGGTAGGATAACTTTGAAGGAAGGAGAAAACACAAATGTCTTCTCCCTCTCCTTTGATCGAATTCCATGATGGTTTATAAGGTGGCCTTACAGCGATTCAGGGCTTCTAGGTAATAGTAGTCTCCATAATTAAGGGCTCCGTTGACTTCGTCACCAGCGGGATAATGTCCCGTCGCTTGTTTTAACAGAAAGTTCCCGTTTTCTCCCTTTGTAGCAAGGTAGCTTGGCGTAGACAAACTGCGTAACATAGTCGTCGCTGCATCTATGTAACGCTGAGCTTCTTGGTCACCAACATAAGTGGCTAACTCCAGCAAACTACTTGCTAACAAAGAGGCTGCCGATGAATCTCGGACGTTATCAACCTCAGGATACTCTGGCGCGTTATAGTCAAAATACGGCACTAAATCGTCAGGCATATTTTTGTGAGTCAGTAGATAATTCACAATATTTTTTGCCTGGTTTAGGAATTTTTCGTCTTGGGTATACCGATAAACCATGGTGTAGCCATACGCTCCCCAAGCCTGCCCCCTAGCCCATGAGGAATCGTCTGCAATCCCCTGGAAAGTTTGTTTCCAATTTGGAATGCCTGTTGTTCGATTGTAATTCACTAGATGATATGAGCTGTAATCCTCGCGATAGTGATGCTTCATGGTCACAGTAGCGTGACTCACAGCAGCATCATAAAATCGCTTATCGCCGGATGCCTTAGCGGCCTCAAAAAGTAACTCTAGATTCATCATATTGTCGATGATCACTGGAAACTCCCACGCTCCCCAACTCCAAGAGTAAGTCAGCCCTAAGTCCGGATTATATCGCTCCATAAGCGTTTTAGCCGAATTTAGAATGACAGGCGAGTATGATTGATCACCGGTCAACCGCAAACCATTGCCAAAGGAGTTATTCATAATAAAACCGATATCGTGGGTTCTCCGATTGAACTGCTGGTCTTCGAGCGCTTTTGTCCACTTCGACGCTAAGTTAAGCCATTGATCACTTTGGGTATGTTCATATAAATACCAATAGCTGCCCGCGACAAAACCACTCGTCCAATCTAATTTGCCCGCCATTCGGGTTGAGCCGTTGGTATATGAACGTGGAATATTGGTGGGATCGGGATAGTCAGTGCTGAAGTAGCCATATTGCGTCGCTGCTTTATCTAAAGCAGCATCGCAAAAAGCAACTGTGTCTGTGGGCCAAACTGTATCCACAGCCGCAGTTTGCTTCTCTGTTTTGTTCAAATCAGTTGAAGAACAAGCGGACAACATCACGGCAATGGATGAAGCGATCAGGCTAATTTTAAAACTAGTTTTCATAGATTACCTTGGGAACCAGATATTTTTGAAACGATACAGTCGCCAACATCAGCGCATCTGCATTGAAATTTCTTCACAATTCCAAAAGGTTCAAAATGCAACTTACTATGGGCCAATCGTGAAGTTATGCAGAAACTAACAAACCTAAAGAGAAACCAAAAGACCACATTCGACCAAATGTGACCACTTATGCCAATTATTTGCATAGTTGTGATTTCCATCAGGTTGATTCAACTGAAAGTAAGGTGAGCAGCGGTGCTGGTTATGGCAGTAGCGATGAAGGTAGATCTAAGGGCTGAGCATGACGACTCGTACACATTTCACACGTGTGGAAGATGCCAGAATTTGACACTTCCCCCTTCGATTGCACAACGCATAAGCGCTGATTTCAGGGGGCACACGCATGAAATTGATAATTAACAATGAAACAACATGTCGCTTGGGCCCATCCAATTAATCCATTAAAATAGATTAAAAATAGCGATAGCATTTCATATTGTCCGTCCTCCTATTCTAAATTTCACTATCGTTTAATTCAGTCATAATCGTGTTTTAGAGCATCCGTTATCGAGCTATTTGAAACATCTCTCAAGACAATGCGCCTTGAAAACACTCGTTACAACACTCTCTATTTTTCCTATCACGGTTGGTATTTAGTCATTTCGGGTTGCTCAGCTCACAATCATGACCAATAACGACCCAACATGACTAAACCTGATTGCCGAGATTTTAAAATACTGATACGTTAATCAAAATTTAACGCTTCGTGAAAGCCGCTAATGTCTGTATACAATAAGGAATAATCATGAAATTGCTCTCTACTTTTGCACTTGCAGCAACTATTGCTTTGACTGGATGCCAATCAACCAATGCCATTTTGGAAAATCAACCTATCGAACTTTTTAACGGCTCTGATTTAACCAACTGGACTATTGAAAGTAATGGTAAATTTCATGTGTCAAACGGGGTCATCAAATTAAACCGAGGTACGGGCTGGTTACGCTCAAACGACAAATTTTCAGACTATGTGCTAACCATCGAATTTCGATTTATGGAAGAAGGCGCGAATAGCGGCATTTTCATTCGAACCCAAGGCACAATGCATGAAGACGAAAAAGGGTACCCAAATAACGGCTATCAGGTACAAGTGATGGACACGCTCGAAGGTAATGCTCTAGGAAAACTTATTCCTTACGGCGCCCCTGAGTTTCAACACACCTTCGATCTAGAAGCACTCAAACGAGCTTATAAACCACACGGACAATGGCATACCTACCAAATCACTGCTCAAGGTGAAACCTTCTCAATTGTGCTGAATGGTGAAGTCGTTAGCACAGCGACTAACATTAAAAATCTAGATGGGCATATAGGTATTCAAGGAGAATTCGGGTTATTGGAATTTCGAAAAATTGAGATTATAGAACTCTAATATCTGCTCTCGTTTCCCGGCGCTTGATGTCATTTATGACACTTTGATTGATCGCGCTTCATAAATCGTTTTCTTCGTTCAATACAAGTTCAATATCGGCATGACTGAGTGGCTATTGGAGAGTTCAATGAGGCTTGATGAAGTTGCGTATAGCGCTCAGTACAACCGACCTAAACTAACAGTCTCGACAAATTATCGGCAGACGCTGTTTAGTTAAACCAAGATCAACACTTTGATAAAGGTTCTCAAGATGTTCCGCAGTAAAACCAACAAACGCATCAACACAAAGCGCCCCCTACTAGGGTCGGTCTTATGTTTCACAGCAGTATTAATTACAACGGCTTGCTCAACCCCAACCAAAGTCGTTGCTGAACCGCTCACTCCAGTTGCTATCAACGAGCAAACATTCTTAGACAAACGTACAGCGTTGATCATTAAACACGCACATAACGACAGTACATTTGAAGCGTTACAAGACCGTATAAAGGACAATGATTCGGAAAGTGCTGAATACTGGCGCTGGCGCATCGACCAGTATCTCTATGGCCAATACCCTGAATATCAACCGATATACGATGCCTTCACACAGGGAAAAGGATTTCATGATATTTATGCTCTTCCCCAAGAAAATTTGGGACCAAAAAAATTGCCCTCTTCGGTCCAACCTGAATTGCCCAAAGGCTATTTCACCGATAATTTGCCCGGCAACCCGCACACAGGTTGGCATGACGTAAACGCAAATAAGGTATATGTCGTTTATCAAGGTCAACTCACAGATCCCTACATTGCAAGTTATGACCTAAAGACCCAAATATGGGATGGCCCTTTTAAAGCAGCACAAAGTACGCTGTCAAAAGGAGAACGCAAAATTGATAGCCATGGTCGCCCCATCATCGAACAAGACACACTTGGTCATTTTCATATCGTTTACGGTGGCCACGGAGGGGAACGTGAAGACGGACTTAATCCTATGTCGTTCGATACTCCACATGCCGGCGGAAGAATGCTACACGTTGTTTCTGAGAAACCTAATGACATCAGCAAATTCAAACAAGTCAACGACATCACTCCATTTGCCTCGTATACCAATAGTCAGAAAATGGCCAATGGCGACATTTACTTGTTTACACGCGCAGGTACGCATAAGTCTCCGTGGGTCTATTACAAAATGAAAAGTGGTAGCCAAACCTTCGATCCCCCCGTCATGATAACTTGGCCAACTACACAAAAAGGTGATCCCATTACGGTGGACACTTTCTATATAAACCCAGAGAAGGTCTCAGACACAGAAATTGCCATTAGCGCCCTGTGGCACGCTTGTAATTTCAATGAAATACACAACAAGACTAATTATGGGCGACTCAATGTCTATTACATGAAGTTAAATACTACAAATGACACGTTTTATAACGCCCAAGGCCAAACATTAACGCTACCGATCACCCTTGCTTCTGCGAATACAAATATCCTAGCTTATGACTCAAAAAAGTCCGGAGAAACAAGCTTTAGTACCCGACCACTAAAGCTTGAATCTAAGCAACCAGCAGTGGCCTACCAAGTAAGAGCACCAGGCATCCGTGAATGGCGAATGACATCCTTTACTAACGACCACTGGCAGCACAGCCAACCACTTCCCAATACGGACAATAGAACGCTTCTCGATGAGGCAAGTAACAACATCTATAACATCGTGAAACTAGATGTATTAGGAACAGGCGACAATTCCAAGAAAGCCATGGTGCTCTACAAAGATTCCAGCAATAACTCAGTATTCGCTTCGGCGATACGACAAAGCATAAATGACCAACATTGGCGTGTTGAACAAAAGCACCTCAGTGTTGCCAAGGCTCGCATTGAAATGAACTCGGTGAGGGATGATTCAGGCGAAACAATATCTGTTATCCTAAATATTAAAAAGGGAGCCTCTCAGCGCTTGTATCTCTGGCACGACGGTAAATTTCGCCCAAGCCATTAATATTTTGAATTGAGTGTGAGATAGCAACGGTGAAGGCCGTGCTATCTTACATCGTGCTCCGTCCCAACATCTCCTGCCCTCGTATGTTTATGCATTCGATCCAATCTCGCCGGTGCGTTTTAAGCACTTGGCAATAGGTCGAAATCATGATCGACAACAACAATTGCCCCCCCTCTGCAACTGTTGGAATCTGTACTTCAAGAATTGTCGGTGTACAATAGCCCCAAGTTTGGACAACAATCTTTTGTGAACAATCTACCAAAGTAGCTTAATGCGGTTAAAGGTAAGTGTTCAATGAACCGTCGAAGCCCTTATTTCAAATTCTAGCTTTGTGGTTTGGATGAAGTAGGTACATTCACCGCTCAACCCTTTGATTTGCCCAGATGCAGAAAGCTGTGCTTGAATACTGTTAAACCAGAGAGCCGGCTTTTCTTTGATTTCAATTTTCTGGCCGCCATGGTGTACCAAAACAAATGAAAAAAATAATCAAAAATATTGCCCTCATATCATTATCCGCCGTTCTCATTACTGGTTGCCACCCCTCCGACACAAGCCAAATTTCCACCATAGTCCCTCCTCACCAGCCATTTAATTTTGAATACCAAGTGTCTGGAGATCGCACTAAGCGGGTGGTCATCGAGGTTGATAACCCTTCCGAATATGCTTATATAAGCTTGTATAGTGGCGAGCAATTGCTCATCGACCATTTGGATATTCCAACCACCGGACATCAAACCCTTAGCGCTCTGGTCACATTTAAAAATGAAGGTGAAGTTACGCTTCAGATAAGAAGCAATAATGCCAACCTAGCAATTAAAAACCTAAGCTTTGAGCCTTTCAGTGACATTACCGTCCCCACATTTTCCGATATATCAGTGCAAGCAGGGCTCGACAAGATCAGCTCTATTAAGTATGGCGGCCCCACCATTGCAGACATAGACAACGACGGTGACTATGACTTTATCGTCAACAACCATAATGCCGAAAGTAGTAAGCTCTACTGGAATAACGGCAACGGCACTGTGACACGTCATGACTATGATCTTGCCCGCTGGTTTATGCATGATCTTCATGGTACTGCCGCAGGCGATTACGACAATGATGGCCAACTCGATTTGGTGGTCACACAGGGTGGCGGCAACGGTACCAACCCCTCTAAAACCAATTTCTACACCAATAAAAACGGCACGTTGGTGCTGACCACTGGTGACGTGGGTATTGACCGGGGTGGCCGCGGCCGAGGTGCGAAATGGTTAGATATGGATTTAGACGGCGACTTAGACCTGCTGTTGATTAACGAAACAAGCCTCACCCAAAGTAAACCACAACACTTTTTCTATGAAAACTTGGGCGACGGCACTTTCGCCTTTAAATCGGTAGACGGTGTTCAAGATATTCATCAGTCCCGAGTGCTCGTCACCGACTTTAATGGTGATCATATCGATGATTTAGTGATGTATGCTCCCCTTGAACTTTGGCAAGGTAACGGCGACTCAACCTTTACCAATGTGTCTAGTCTGGTGCCAAGCGCGCTAAAAGATACCCGACAAATCTCAGCCATCGTCGATATTGATATCGATAATGATGGTGATCAGGATCTTTATTTAGCCCGCGGCAAAGAGTTTGAAAATGGCAGAGGAGAGAAACCCTGGGCTGATTTTGATCCTATCGGACACGTTATCTCTTATAAAACTAGGGGATTCAAAGGCGTCGATCAGTTTGATTTCAGCGCAGACGACACCATCGAGTTCAACAACTATTATTTCTTGCCTGTTGGTATGTTTCGGAACCGAGAATATCCAATTTTTCTCGGCAGTCAAAAACAGCGCACAGTCCTTTCGTCCGGTGGCGACATGTCAATCGCTGCCGCTACAGCTGCAGGTTGGCCAGATGACATATCCGAAGACGGTATCTACCTCGGCTACCTCGGCAACGGTAAATGGCGCGCGGCGTTAGTCCGAGACGAAATCCGGTTTTGGGGCTTCAAGTTCAGCTTGACTGGCGTGACTAATTTTGAACCCAAGTTTGAGCTACAAAACCGCAACGAAGCTGACTATTTACTCCGCAATGATGGCGACCGCTTCGTCGACGTATCCAACCAGTGGGGCATTATGCCGATGGGTAATTCCCTTGGCGTAACAACCGGTGACTTCAACAACGATACTCACCAAGATCTTTTCGTTTATCGCTGGGGCTTAATCAGCGGCCGTATTTCAGACTATTTGTTACTGAATAATGGCCAAGGGCAATTCGATACAGTCACAATGCATGGTGCAGCCGACGTTGGTGGCCCCGGCAATGGTGATATGGGCCAAGCATTCGATTTTGACCTTGATGGCAAGCTCGACCTACTCAGCGGCAGCGAAGGCGGTGAATGGTACCTTTACCAAAACAACACTAGCGCGGCAGGCAACTACGCCCTCGTTCGAGTAGGGTATTCTCCAGATTCGAACATTGATCCAATATCTGCAGAAGTGGTGATCGAGACCGATACTGGACACTATCGCAAGCGAGTCGGTTCAGCCGGGGCTGTGTTCTCACAAAGTTTGTTGAATATTGTACATTTTGGTCTTGCTGATGCAGAAAGAATCGCCAAAATTTCAGTACGCTGGCGCAATGGTGAAACCGTCGAATTATTCGATAAAGCCGTCAATCAAGTGTTTGACACCGATCGGCTCGATCCACACCTTATCGCATTCGACAAGGTCAGCGATACTATTCGCCACGGCTCCACACAGCAATTGGCCGTGAAGATCAGTCCAGCCAAAGCAGACGCAAGACTGCATTGGCAATCGAACAATGATTCTGTATTAACGGTCGACCAGCAGGGCCGCGTCACTGCGGTAGGTGCAGCCAATGAAACTGCATCCATTGTGGCAACCAGCCCAGCAAATGGCTTAACAGCTCACTCCACTTTAACGATTAATGACTGGTACCCAAAACCGCTGCAGGCCTTTGACATTAGTTCCTCCACTTCAGATTTATTGGTTGGAGACCAGCTAACATTTGATATCAACTGGGTTCCCGATGATGCTGACGATAGGAGTTTAATTTGGCAATCTAGCAACCCAGATGTGATCACAATTGACGCGAAAGGCATTGCCACAGCAGTGGGCAGCGGCACAGCCTCTATTTTGGTTCAAGCCACGTCGAATGAAGCACTCTCGCAACACATTGAGATCAACGTCTCTCCCTACATAGAGCCGCATATCATCATTAAGAACGCGGAGGATCTCAAAGTCATCAATGTGGGCGACACCATTAGTGTGGATATTGACTATCATGCCGGTAGTCGAAACACTGTCATCGCCTCGGATGAAGGCGGTATGCGTTTCTGGTTGCGCCACTTTATGTACAAATGGATCCCCGCTAAAGACATCGTTCATACTGATACGTCAGTGTTACGCACGACAGAAGGCCAGTCATCAATGCGCTTCTCGCTGGACGGATTAACCCCGAGCAACGAGCTGCCAGAAGGTCATTTCTATCAATTGCGCGTCACCTTCGCGAACAGCGAGGGACAAATGGTCGACGCAGCAATAGATGATGTTCAGGTCATAGCAAAGCCAGACTAAGCCCGCAAGACAACAATGAACCCGCTTTCGAAGCAACAAGAGCGGGTTCGTGATTTAGTCATCGCAATAAGCGAAATGAACAATCTGCCCATTCACCAACGAATCTCATACTTTTGAACCGCAAAAGAGCTAATCTGGGTTTCTATATTCACCAATGAAAGACCTTCAGCAGCGAGCTGATCCATATTCGGGCTTAGCACATGCTTCGAACCGTAGATCCCTAAATCCACCCGCAGATCATCCACTAAGAAAATCAAAATGTTCGGCGACCGAGAGTTATCGCTCAGGCGTGTTGCTGGTTCAGCCATTGAGCCACTTTGACTACAAGACTGAAGGCAACATAGCGCCAGCATCGCCCCTGATATTTGTTTAAACATCAAATCTCCTATTCCATTTTTATTTCACATTTACGTTGCACCGAGCAATCGTTTTTATGCCAGTTCTATTGAGGTGAAGCTCCCAATAGAGCTGGCTTTGTGGTGAGTTATTAAGAAAAGGCGTCAGTGCCATAATTTGATACCCCGAATGGACCCAAACCGATAAAAATAACCTTGCTTTTAATGCATTAGCTTGGGACATGATGTGAAAGGGTAAAAATAAGGTGATTGGCAGAGTGAGATAGTTGCTTTAGTTTTTTCAAAGTCAGCCTCAAAAATTTGAACAAATTGGATTTCAAGCTTGTTTGAACACTAAGCGTTCATGAGAGGTACAGCTTACCCAATATACAGTATCGATACTGTCTAAACCGACGAAGCGTTAAGCGTCAATTGGAGCAAGGGGTAGTTGATGAAAAACTTCAAGTACAAGCGCAAAGAAGTTGAATTCTGGAGTATAACCGGCGAAATATTGAGCCAGAATAAGTATTCTGAAACTCATGTACATTCGAGCGGTGGTGGAGGCTATGTTGGAAAAGATGGCGGCCATGTTAGCCCACCCAATGTTCATTCAAATACCATCACAAACCATGAATTTTGGATTAAGAAAAGTGATGGAAGTGAAAAATCAATACAACTTTCGGGTCATGACATACCGCTTCGTCCAGGTCAAAGAATAACGATTATTAGTGCAGGTATGAAAGGAAAGGATTCAGGTTACTATTCTGTATTAGTGAACCATCACGCCAATGAACATTGGTTTTTAAATAAGGCTGAAGCACTCAATAAGCAATTGAAAATCTATCAGGCAACAGGAAAATCGATATTGATAGCGGGCGCATTGTGGTGGGCCATTGCACAAGTGTCAAGCAGGCAGCTGTCTGATATCACAGCGTATTCTTTAAGTGCTGGATACAGTGGTCTATCTACCCTTTTGTCAGCAGATGCTGCAAATAACATTCTCAACCCAATCTGGCGTGCGGTGTCGAATCCTGAGCCAGTGATGTTCGGTTTTTGTGTGGCAGCCGGATTCATTGTGCTCCGTCTGATCATTAAAATACCGCGTATATTGAAAATGCATAAAATGCTTAATTTGCATCTCGAATCTTTAGCTCAAGCTTGTTACAAAAAGGCTTAACAAAAAATTCAACCATAAAAAAGGACCGAGCATTTTGCCGTTCGGTCCTTAATATTCGGCCAAGTACCATACGAGACTTAGCTTATGGTGATCATCATGGATTAGTCGTTGCTATGTAAAGCAGAGTTTAATCCACCCCATGATGTGCCATCGGTAGTAATCGCTTGAACTTCACCGGTTTGACTGTGACGACGGAACAACAACTTAGATTGGCCAGAAAGCTCACGAGCTGAAACCAATGATCCGTCAGGTAACTTCACTTTAGTACCCGCAGTCAAATACAGGCCCGACTCCACAATACAGTCATCGCCCAAAGAGATACCTAAGCCGGCATTCGCACCGAGCAAGTTGCGCTGGCCCATTGAGATGACTTGCGTTCCACCGCCCGAAAGTGTTCCCATAATAGAAGCGCCACCGCCAATGTCAGTGTCTTCTGCAACCACAACCCCCGCACTGATGCGCCCTTCAACCATCGAGTTGCCCAATGTGCCGGCATTAAAGTTTACAAAGCCTTCGTGCATAACCGTGGTACCCGACGCAAGGTGAGCACCTAAACGAACACGGTCAGCATCACCGATGCGAACCCCTTCAGGGATCACGTAGTCAGTCATACGTGGGAATTTGTCGATGGATGTGATGTTCAGTTGCAGAGCGTCTTCAGCGATGGCTTCGCGCAAGTTTTCTACTTCGCTTGGCAAAACTGGCCCCGCAGAAGTCCAAGCTACGTTCGTGAGCAATCCAAAAACGCCGTCTAAATTGATGGTGTGTGGACGGTAAGCACGCTCTGAGATCAGGTGCAGACGCAGGTAAGCCTCTTCTGCGGACTTAGGTGCATCATCAACGGAAGCAATCTCCACCGTGACAAAATCACCTTTGATAATGCCAGCTTTGGCGGCTAAACAGTGACGTGCAATCTCTTTGTTTGATTTTGGGAACCACACATCTAAAGTTGCACCTGTTTTAGCATCGCTATAACAGTGTCCAATACGCTTGATTGTCATAATGCTACTCTTGTTATCGATCAATTTGGAAAATCAGCGCAGTAGTATAGCCGCCTATCAAACAAGTTTTAATCGAAACTTTTAACAAGGACGCAAATTAATGCCGTATGAGACTGTTTTGTTTAGAATCGATTGGCGTGATTAACAAAAAGCTCGGTAAATTGAGAGAACACCAAATCTATATGTGCCTGTTGCGTCGCTTAGGTGGCATCAAGCCCAACCGCAACAGTGCAGAAGTCCTGAGCGTCAACCTGTTCGAACGGAAATGAAATGCCCGACTCAAGCCAGTCAGTGTGACGGCACATTAACAACAGGCTTCCATCTATGGGCGAGTGTTTTTAGTACCTAATTTCAGTTGATAAAATTAAGCCAGTTCCAACTATGAAAGAACTGGCTTGATTACGAAGCTGCATCATTGGGGACATGAACTTAGCCAATTCGTATGTGGCTTACAGCCGCGATATTCGAACACTAATTCCTATGCGCGACTTTGGAATTTTCGATCTTCGGTATTTACTTTAATCCGCTCACCCGTGCTAATGTATTCAGGCACCTGAACAATAAGGCCTGTTGAAAGGGTTGCGGGTTTAGTCCGCGATGTGGCTGAAGCGCCTTTAATTGAAGGGTCTGTTTCAACCACTTCAAGTTCAACACTCATGGGTAACTCTATCGACACCGGCGCCTCATCTACAAGCATTACGAGAATGCCATCAGTGTCTTCATTGATGAACAACACTTCATCGGCAATGTTCTCTTTGTTGAGGTGATAAGGGGTATAGTCTTCTTTGTCCATAAAGACATACTCTTCACCATCGATGTAAGAAAATGTGGCGGCACGTTTAGCAACATCGGCAAAATCGAGCATATCTGAATCTTTAAAAGATTCATCAAACTTTGCCCCACTGACCAAATCGTACATGCGCATGCGGTAAATGCTACCGCCTGCTCGGCCCTGAGGTACCGAGCGTTCGATATCTCTCACGATGCAACTTTTACCCTGAAATATAATGCTTTGATTTTTTTTTATTTCGCTCGCCTTTGGCATGGTCTAATCCTGTAGTTTATTTGCCCAACACCACTGATTTAAAAACACTCAGCGGGATTACAAACGGCTCCATTGGTGAAGCCCAACATTGGTTTATGCGGCAATGATATTGGTTATTCAATATGAGTACCACCCTGCCCGACTTAGCTAGCACTATTTTTATTGGCTTTTAAGGTATCTCACAACCCCCATTAAAAGTGAAAAAACCGAGCCAATGGGCCTAGTTAAGCATGAGTTGTAGCGGTTTAACTTAAAGAGCCTTTGGTAAGACCCCAGAACTCTACACTCTTTCAAGCTTCTGAAAGTACTGCTTTTCATATTCATTTCAAAACTGTCCAGTATATGGCTCTTCATTAATTGTGCTGGGTAGGCGCTCAACCTAACCCTCCAAAATGAAACTTGATGGAGTTCTTGTGCTGGATACACTCCGGCTATGGCCGGAGTGTTTGGGCTAGTTAAACTCGATCTACACGAACACTAGAATGAGTACTTCACACTGGCCTTCGCTGAACGCGGAGCGCCCGGCATTGTCCAAGCTTCAAAATATGAATTTGAGTAATATTCTTCACCTAACAAGTTATCAATATTTAAGTTTAATTCGATATTGTCAGACAGCGATACATTGGCAAATAAGTTGACTAAGGTATAGCTAGGTAAGTCAAAATCTTGTTCAAGGAAATCACCCAATTGCGTGCCAACATATTGAACAACAAAACCACCGTTACCTTTATACGCGCCATATTCTGCAAAATGACGAAGCATGATGTTGCCACTGTGCTCCGGCACGTTACCTAAACGCGCGCCTTCAGGAATTACATACCAATCCCAAAGTGTAATTTCTTTTGAGTTTTGTGCATCAGTAAAAGCATAAGACATTGAAATGACAGTCTCTGGCGTTAGATCATACGACATATCTAACTCAACGCCCTCGCTTTCTGCTTCGCCTATCGCTTCAGTTGTGCCGTCACCATTCGGGCTGCTTGCCAAGATATTCTTTTTTTCAGTGGTGAATATAGCTGCTGAACCACTGAAGCCTAGATCAGACAAATCCCACTTCACCCCAATTTCATATGACTTACTTTCTTCAGGATCGTGACCATTGCCATCTGCACTAACACCTGAATTAGGGCGTGCTCCTTCAGAATAGCTAGCGTAAAGGCGAGCATCATCAGACAAAGAGTAAACTAAACCAAAGCGTGGATTAACATAGGAGTTTGACGTGCTCGTTTTACGATTGTTGTCTAACCGGTAAGTGATGTCTTGCTCGAAATGGTCATAGCGAACACCAAACATGGCTTTCCAATTACTCGAAAGGTCTATTTGATCTTGTATATAAACGCCTTGCCCGCTTTGTTCTTCTACGTCAGACGTATTCTGCTTCATGCTTGGCAAGGTACTGCGGTAAACAGGGTTATCAAAGTCGATAGCATAAGCGTCTGCACCATCACCTTCTTCGCCTGAGTGGCGGTAACGCAATATTAAACGGTCTAGTTCGTATTCGTAAGCATCAGCACCAATCAATAGGTTGTGTGTTAAACCAAATAGCTCGGTAGAGCCACTAAATTCTAAACGCCCTGAAAGATCTTCAGCATCAAAATCGCGGTAGCGACGTTGACGAACCACATAGTTTTCGTCTGGATCGTACCAACGAGCCTCAGTGACACTCCCTTCAAAAGATGAATCGCGGTAGCTAAGCCCTGCGTTAAAGAACCAATCGTTGGACAAGTCGTGTTGAAGTTGCAATTGATGACCAATTGCTTCTATTTCTACCGGGCCATCAGCAGGTTCACCATAAAAGTTAGAATCTGAAAATGGTTTATCTTTGACATAGACCACGCCACGATCCATGTCCGCTTCTTGATCTAGGTATTCAAGCTCATAACTTAGTACCGTGTCAGTATTCACTCGATACAAAAAAGAAGGAGTCAACACAGCCTTTTTCTTTTCAACCGTATCGCGGTAACTTTCCGCATCTTCGTATGCTCCATTCACACGAAATGCAAAGTCTTCTGACAGTGCGTTCGTATAATCGCCTTCTGCTCGGTAAGTGTTAAAGCTTCCCCCAGTAAGCTTAATATATCCATCTTGGTTAAACTGCGGTTTCTTGGTGGTTATATTGACCGTACCACCGGGCTCTCCTCTGCCATAAAGTGCCGAGCTTGGGCCTTTAAGAACTTCAATTAATTCTACGTTTGAAACATCACGATTGCCGCTAAATCCTCTACCCGCACTGAAGCCATTGACTAAGTAAGCCGAAGGTAAGTTTTCATCGCCGGCAAAGCCACGGATTGCAAACATATCCCAAAGGCCACCAAAGTCATTCTGTCGAGTGACGCTGCTAACAAGTGCCAGTGAATCTTGTAGTGTGGTTGTGCCTGTTAATTCAAGCGTTTCAAAATCTACCGTTGCCACGGATTGCGGCAGATCGATCGCTTTTACATTTCCACGATAAGCTTGACGAAGGTTCGTGACCTCAATGACTTCTACGTCATCTTTGGCTGATGTTTCTTTATCTGCAGCATAGGTAACTGCAGGAGCAGACAAAGCGGCCGCAATGCACAGACTTAATAGCTTTATCGGTCGTTTGTTTGTATGGCATTTCATGTTGTTCATTTTCCGTATATTTTTATGTATGTGTGTGTTTTCAAAAGTTAGAAAATTGCGGTAGCTCAGACATTTCATCTAAGTCAAAATCCGATTCGGTAAACAGTAATGGGTAATAGAACAGGCGTAACGCTTGATGATAGTCTCGCACTTTTTGCTCATATCGCATCGCCGCAAGCGTATCCGTTTCGGCAATGGACGACATTAGTCTTTGAGTCAGCATGGGTGGCGAAACGAAAGCGAACAGGCCAGCTAACCTATCTTTTTCAAGCGTAGCTGAGCGGTAAGCCTGTGATAGTGAGTTCGCCTTTTGGTCGCCAACTTGTTGAAAGGCGTAGTACCATTTCCATTCAAATTGAGAGCTCATTTCGGTGTTATCTTTCCATTGAGGATGAACCTTCAAAAACTCATCCCATGTTGCAGCGAATGGCAGATCCCAAGCATCGTTAACCGCTTCACGTTGGGTTAATACGATGTCACCTCCACTTGGGCTGTGAACCATTTCGTCAATTGCCAGGTCACTCACTACCGGCACAAGCACTGTTACAACGAGCCAAATGGAAAGTAACACTGACGCAATTTGAGCAGAGCTTTGCTTTATCGCTAATTTGCTTGCCGAAAATACGAAAGCTAACAGCGCCCAAAATATCAGGTGTCCAATCACCACGAGTACTATTTGAGACATCGAAACCAGCGATACCTGAGTGATTAAGGCGCTGATAATTAAAGGAATCAGCAGCGCGACACCTAATGTAGAACACAAAATGAATGCTCTGGCTATCCACAAACTCTGCTGTCGCCCAGCGGTGGTCACAAGTAAGTCATAACGACCCGCTTCTCGTTCAGCAGAACGCAGATCATGGAGAAGAAAAATGACAAACAGAGGCATTAATACGCTCACAAGGAAAGCGAAATCAAACCGCCCCAAGAATGACAACTCTGGATTTCCAGCATCCGTTTCATATATTTGCCCTTCGATTGCCAACATTCGAACTCGATGTTTCCACGGGTAAATATCACGCTGCCCCATCGCGGAAAAAGCGAACGCCGATGGTGTTGAATAGGTTAAATGAAAACTATAGTAAGCCGCGCTGCCGTAATCAGATTGCTTAGCAAGTACACTTTGCCGATCAATACTGTCTTTTTCTAGCAGGCTTTCAATGGTCGTTATTTGGTGACTTGACTCGTTAATGCCAGACCAAACAGCGAACACAGATAACAAAAAAAGCAATGCAAAAAAGTGCAATTAAGTGGCGCTGTTTAGAAAAAAACTTAGCTTCTCGAGCCACATTGGCAACAAACCTCATTCGCGAATCCTCCGTATTGCAAACTTCAACAAAAGTCCGATTCCAACAGCCCAAAACAGCAACTGAAATACGTGAGGTAAACTCCGAGTTAAGCGCTCTACAGCTGTATCTGGTTTGAATGAAAATGAGGATAAGACCTGCCAGTTTGTTGCATCAATTCGTGCGGCTTTGTTATCAGCTTCACTATTGCTGCGATTCATATCCGTTTGATAGTTAAGAATGTCTCGATGGGCTTTATTAAGCGATTGAACAAAGTCAAACCTAAGGTCTTCAGCTTCACGCAGAAATCTATGGTGTGTTTCTAGGCTTGTACCTGAAATTGTCATCGAAAAAGAACGTATGGCTGTTGTTGGAGTTAGCCAACCAAATTCACGAGAGATTTGCGCTTGAGTTAACTCTTCTTGCATCCGCTTTTCTGCAAATACGTTGAGTACATCCGTTAATTTTTTTTCCGAATATTGTGCAACCGCGCCACGGAAATTAACCGGCAAGTCGTCTATGTTGTCGACTTGGTACTTTGTGAATAGATTTTTCTTGAGCTGTTCAAATGCAGGATCTGCCGCATCATGCCCATCACCTAACTTTCGCAATTCTGCTAGGACGGCAAAATCCGCTTCTAGTTTGCCGGGTGCAGGTGAGATGGCTGCAGCACTGGAGCTACCGATACGCGGCACTAAAATGCAAAACAATATCCACAAGCCCAATAAGATTGCAAAACTTGCACTGTTCTTAGAGCTCAACGTCGACACCGCTAAAACAATGCCGCACCAAATTAAAATATAAAGAAAATAGCCTCCCACAAAGCCACTGGTCACCAGTATTGACTCGCCTTGTAGCATTGCCCATATCGCAGCGATGATTAAGGGTAATAGCATCAATACTGCACTACCGATTAATGCAGCGTATTTGCCCAATAAAAGGTGCCATACATTGACTCCTTGAGTGATCATTATATTAATGGTGCCGGCTTCTTTTTCTCGGGTGACACTGGCATACCCAATCAAAATAATGAAAAGTGGAACGAGCACTTGCAATAAAAAGCTAGGCGTTAAACGACTAAAACGAGTCATGCCCGAAGCTTGGCGCTGATCCGCAAACATCGCGCTGTTTTGCCTGTGCCCTTCTAAAAAAATAGAAGTGCCCGTATAAGGATCAACACCTGGGTCGATAATGCTCAGAGGCGATGGAGTGCGAAACACGTAATGGCCGTAATGCACCATACGGTGGGGGTGTCGGTCAGGTTGGTCTAAAAACTGAGATTCAGAAGCCTGCTGAAGGTGCTCACGTTCATGCGCCGTATGCTGCATACTCACTGAATTCACCATCGCAGCGACAACGGTGAGCAAAGTACCCATTATAATTATAGTGGCCGCAAGTTTAGTCCTGTGCCAATAGCGCCATTCATCGCGCATTATTTGATGGATGACATTCATCGTTTGTGTCTCGCGGAAAAGGCAGAGTGGACTTCCTCTGTGTCAATATTTGACTGCTCACCTCGTTCGAACATGCCGACAATTTTTCCGTTGTCTAACAAGCCAATTCGATGGGCAACCTGACACGCGCCGTAAACATCATGAGTGACCATGAAAACAGTCGTACCTTCAGCTGCTAACGCAGTAATAAGCTGATTGAATTCATCGATTGCATTTGGGTCTAGGCCTGAAGTTGGCTCATCGAGAAACAAGATAGGTGCATCGCGCAGCAGTGCCAGTGCGATCGCTGTTTTTTGGCGCATTCCTTTCGAGTAATTTGACATAGGTTGATGCCACGCTTTTTCTTGCAGCGCAACACGGCTAAACGCTTGTCTTATTTCAGAATCTGATCGTGCGACATTGGCTAGAGATAAAAAGTATTTTATATTTTCTTGTCCGGTTAAATGCCCATATAGCATGACCGACTCAGGTAAATAAGCGACTTTTCGACGAATATTATCAATAGCTTTATTAACTGACAGCCCCTGTACAGAGGCATTACCGCTTGCGGGAGACACTGTGCCTAGCAATGTTTTTAACGTTGTTGATTTTCCCGCACCGTTACCACCGAGCAATGCAAACACCTCCCCTTCACCAACGCAAAAACTGACATCATCTAGCACTGTCTGATTGTTAAAGCGAACACATAATGACGAGGCCACAATTACGTCTTTTTTCATTTATTACTTCTTAGTTATCAATCCATTAAAACCAAACTGGTTCATTTAGATTTATATTACACCCTAAATATTGCGCAATGTTACAACATAACAATACATGTGTGAAACGGTATTAGCGTTCTGGTATATTTTCAGTTAAAGAAGTTCACCGCCCCGAAACGGCTTGAGCCATAGTCAGCAACGCACAACTGGCGATGCAACTGATCATTCTAATGTGGTTAAAACGTGTCCAGCGCAGCACGTAAAATTGCCATATTTCAACCAAAGATGAATCATCTAAGGCACCAACTTTGAGTTGGTTATTGAGTGGCACGTTGCCAAATACAGTCACTCCGAGCATTCCCACCACATAAATTACGGCAGCAATACTCAACATCATCGACTGTTCATTCTGCCAGTTGATCACAGACCAAATAAACAACCCCGAAAACCAAATTGTTGAGCAGAAAAAAATGGGGAGGAACAAAGTAGTCACAATGACATCGTTAATCTTGTTCATGGCTTTCGCCGCTTCCAACGGCGGTAATTCGGCGAGGGATTTCATGATGAAAATGGAAAACGCGAAATAGGTCCCAGCCATCAGTCCGGTTATAACCACAAGCAGTACCATCATAATTGAATTCCTTTGCGCTATTTTAACTGGAGTGCTTCGCGCGCTAACCAGACCCCAGTCGGAAGCGTGGTTTCAACATATTGCAGAAAACTTTTAGCCGGTCGGCCAAGGATCTGCTCTACGGTATGAGTGGTGTTTTCGTTACGACCGTCCAGTACATTGACAAATAATTCGTTGATTAACCAAGCAAGGTCATCGGGTAAGCCCTGCGCTACTGCAACAGTTAAATACTGATCGATATCAGTTGATTGAAAATCAATGTGGCGGTGGGTTGCCTTCGCAATAGCATTGACACAAGTATCAAAAGTCAATAACTCTGGTCCAGTAACCTCCAACAACTGATTTCTAAGGTCATCGCAAGTCAATGCAGCCACTGCAACATCTGCAATATCATTGACATCGATGAATGGTTCTTCAGCCCGAGTCTCGGGCAGCAATAGTTGCCCAGCTTGAATACCATCTAACATGAAGCTTTCGCTGAAGTTTTGCATAAACCAGCTTGCTCGAACCACATTCCATTGCAGCCCGCTATTAATTACGACATCTTCGGCTCGACGAGCCCCTTCTTCTCCGCGCCCAGACAACAGCACGATGTGCTTGACGCCTAACGACTTGGCCAAATCTACAAATGCGCAGATGTCAGATGCAGCGTGCGGCAAAGCAAGATCCGGATAGTACGTTACGTATACACGGCTGACTCCTTTTAGCGCCGCAGACCAACTGTCTCTATCGGTCCAGTCAAAGACGTACTCACTTGCTCTAGATAAACCTCTAGTCGCGTAACCTTGTGCCGCCAGTGTCGCCAAAACTCGGGCTCCGGTTTTGCCGGTAGACCCCACAATTGCTGTTATTTCACTGTTCATCGCCTACCCCTTAGTTTTTGCCTGATGAGAACTAAATGTCTGATTGAATCAGGTAATGGTTAGCAGTGTACAGCGACAAATTTTGATATTTAATGCTTATATATCTATAGTTTTTTGCAGTTCGTCTAATCCAAACGAGTGTTATGACGCCAGAAAATCATCAACGAAGCATTCCGAAATCGACCGATGTACTGGGTGAAACCCTGTATTCACTTCGTCTCAATGGCATTGTTTATGCAAAATCTGAGCTGACAGCGCCTTGGGGTATCGATATGCCACCAATGGCCGGCAAGATGATGTTTCATATCGTAACCCAAGGCCGCTGCTACTTAAGATTGACAGATCATCCCCTTATCGAGCTTCTACCAGGAGATTTAGCCTTATTACCAAAGGGCGAAGGCCATTGCTTTTACTCCGAACCGTCAACAGCCTGTGAATCGTTTTTTGATCTCCCAGTGAAAAAACTGTCTGAACGATTTGAATTAATCCATTACGGCGGCGGAGGCAAAACAACGTTACTCACCTGCGGAGTGCTTAGTTTCGATCACGTGGCAGGGCAAAAACTCATATCGCAGCTCCCTTCTGTCATTCATATGGGCAATGAAAATGGTCAATTACCAAAGTCTTTACAACCCCTATTACAGCTGATGGCTGAAGAGATCGTCTCACTCAAAACAGGAGGGGAAACTGTGACGGCAAACTTAGCCGATATTATCGTCATTAAGGCCATACGTCATTGGATCGAGCAATCTCCAAGCGCAAGTCACGGCTGGTTAGCTGGCCTCAAAGATCCAAAAATAGGTAAGGCTCTAGCCGTCATGCACACCCAACCAGAGTTCACTTGGACAATTGATCGGTTGGCCAATAAAGCAGGAATGTCTCGTTCCGGATTTTCTGCCCGTTTTACCAACGTGATGGGGGTTTCAGCTAAACAATACCTGACCGATTGGCGAATGAACCTTGCCCGAATGAGAATTTTACAGTCTCCCATTTCGCTCATCGATCTAGCAGAAGAGCTGGGTTATAGCTCCGAAGCAGCATTCTCCAGAGCTTATAAACGCGTTTTCGGCGTTCCGCCTTTGCGCCAAAGTCATCGTGCAGTAAGAAGCGAGGATTAAAGTGCCATGAACTAGCGTTGGTTTGCTTTCGCTACGCTCAGTTGTCAAACTGAGCGTAGTCTGATCTTAAATACAGGATATAACCATGTCAGCCAGTCGCACTAAAACCAGCTTCTATCGGCGTTTACTCCTAGCTCACTTGATTGAGCAAGGTGTCAATACCGTTCCAAAGTTAGAAGCAGAAATTGGCATCCCGCGGCGGACAGCGCAAGACACCATTAACGCCATGGCTGATTTAGATATTCAATGCGAATTTGTGGGAGCAAACAAAGATGGCTACTATCGCATCAACCATTGGGGAGCCGTTAATCCCCAATGGGTAAATCAGCAAATCAGTCAAATAAGACAGGTGTTAGGTTACTGCGGATAAATGGTGGACGTTGTTGCGAGCCTGAGCTTTGATAAGACCTCATTCAACAAACACTCCTAAACGACCTTGTCTGCGAGTTGTACCACTACACTCTTTTCAGAGATTAGTTGGAGGGAGAAAGCATTCACTATGCGCAAATCATGACCCGACCGAATGTTTTTGACTACATTGAAGTTGATTCAGGCATCAACCTGACTTAAAGCATCACTATCTACATTTTGCGCTTCTGATCCAGTCTCTGACATCAACTCAGCACATGCATCTTCTGTTGCAGTACAAGCATACTCATAGTGAAACGGGTACCGACAGTTGGTAGCCAGCAAGAGCATTTAATTTCGGAAAAGTATTCGGAAAATCAATTTGGAAGCGATAAATCAAATGACTAAGGTGACCTAACCAATTGATTTTAAATGGTGCCGGGGCCGGACTTGAATTATGATGTTAATCGGTTGATTTTTAGTAAAAATGGCACCATATGGCCTACCTTAATGTAAAGGTAAATGTATACGAATAACTTTTGCAAAATTAGAGAGGCATCACATTAGATGCCTCTAAATCTGCTTTGCAAGCCTGTACAGTGTTTGAACACATTTCGAACTTTATCGATGTAAAGCTTGAAATATGCTCTTAACTCAGAAAGGTCAGCCCAAGCTTGGATATTCGTGAAAGCCAAGTTTGGCTGAAATCGTCTTCCCTGCTTGCTGAAGCAGATCAATATAGTTTTGGAATAAACCGTCTTCAAAACGAACCATTGGAAATGAGATTGAAATGCCCGCAATGGTGTTACCAAAACGGTCATAAATCGGTGCGGCAATGCAGCGCAACCCTGGCTCTTGCTCTTCGTTGTCTTCGCCATAATGCTGCTGGCGTACCGTGTCCATATCTGCGACAAACTCTTCCACGCTGTTAATGGTGCGCTCGGTACGTTTCACAAACCGTGTATCTCGACAAACTTCAGCAATCTCTTCATCTGAGCGTGCTGCCATTAAAATTTTGCCAATGGCAGTGCAATAGACTGGTTTTCGGCTGCCGATTCGGGTTTGCATACAGAGGTTGTAGCTCGAACCATATTTATGAACATAAACAATCGAGTCTGCATCAAGCACCCCCAAGTGCACTGCCTCGTGGGTTTGCTCTGATATCAAACGCATCGGCTCATCAGCGAGCGTTGTCAAATCCACATAATCAAGCGCCGTGGCACCTAATTCAAACAACTTTAGGGTCAACGAATACTTATCATCTTCCCCTTCTTGTGCCACAAAGCCCAACCCTTTCATGGTTTGGAGGAAACGGTATGTGGTGGCTTTCGATGTCATCAGTCGCTGCGATAACTCAGTGACGCCAATGTCCTTTTGCTCCCCAAGCGCCACCAAAATATTAAAAACCTTCAGAACCGAAGAGACGGCTTCAGGTTGTGTTGATTTTTCCATATTTAAATCTTCCACCTCATTCTTTGACGATCATTATACTGAGGAATAACTCATATGAAAGTAATTTCAAAAACCTATTTCATAAAATTAAAAACATCAGCTCTATCCCAACAAAGAAACAATAAACTCTTTTTTGTGAAACGTGGTTTCATTTTTTTATTGTATAATGTTCTTTAATTTTGTATCGTCCCCTCGTAGTTAACAAGAAGACGCTCGTTTTAGCGCTGAAAAATATCTAAAGGACAACCAATGATTCTCAATTCATTTGATTTACAAGGCAAAGTTGCCATTGTTACCGGGTGCGATACTGGCTTAGGCCAAGGTATGGCGCTGAGCTTGGCCCAGGCTGGTTGTGATGTGGTGGGTGTCAACATTGTTGAGCCAACAGAAACTATTGAAAAAATGGCGAAAACAGGTCGCAAGTTTGTCGATATCCGCGCCAACCTTATGAAGCTTGACGATATTCCAGGTATCGTTGAAAAAGCAGTTGCAGAGTTTGGCCGCATTGATGTTTTGGTCAACAATGCTGGCATCATTCGCCGTAATGACGCCTTAGAATTTTCTGAGAAAGACTGGGATGACGTAATGGATATCAACGTCAAATCCGTATTTTTTATGTCCCAAGCTGTTGCCAAGCAATTCATAGCTCAAGGCGAAGGCGGGAAAATCATCAATATCGCATCTATGTTGTCGTTCCAAGGTGGCATTCGCGTGCCTTCCTACACTGCGTCGAAAAGTGGCGTAATGGGTATCACCCGCCTGATGGCAAACGAGTGGGCAGCTCAGGGCATTAACGTCAATGCGATCGCCCCAGGCTATATGGCAACGAACAACACTGCCGCACTGCGTGCCGACAAAGAGCGCAATCAAGCCATCCTCGATCGCATCCCCGCTGATCGCTGGGGCACACCTGAAGATTTAGCCGGCCCTTGCGTTTTCTTAGCCTCTGCGGCATCGAACTACATCAACGGCTACACCATTGCCGTAGATGGCGGATGGCTGGCACGCTAACTCAACCGGTTGAGTGAATGAGATGAATTTCGAATTGTCCTTGGCACAGAGTGTCGGATTGATCAGCTTCGCACTCGGAATCGCTACTTTTTTTCAGCGTCGTACACGTCGGTTGAAAGTAATGATGCTAGTGTTCAATTTGAACCATCTCATTCACTTCCTATTGATGGGTGCTCCGGTATCTGCGTTTGGCGCATTGATATCGGTGTTTCGCACCTATGCCTCTATCTACCTATCTTCGATTTATGTCGCTTTAGCTTTCATGATGACCAATCTCGTTGTTGGCACATGGTTAGCAACATCATGGTTTGATGCGTTTGCAATAGCAGGTTCGATGATAGGTACTTACGCATTATTTATGCTAACGGGAACGGCCATGCGATATGCTTTTCTGCTCGGCTCTACCTGTTGGTTCATTAACAATTTAATCATCGGCTCTATCGGCGGGATACTGCTCGAAGCGACGGTCATTTGCGTCAATTTGGTGACCATCTATCGCCTCAATCGCTGCCAGCAACAACAACTCGCTATGGAACATTAGAGCCAACTGGAGTTAACAATGTTTGTATTTAATCACGATATAAAACTCGAAGATCTGGGTGACGGCATCTCCCGCAAAGTTCTTGCTCATAACGACAACATTATGTCTGTTGAGGTGTTCTTCGAAAAAGGCGCAATTGGCACTATGCACTCGCATCCGCATGAACAGCTGACTTATGTATTGTCCGGTGAGTTCAAGTTTACGGTTGGCGACGAAGTGAAAACCGTCCGAGCTGGCGACACCATTTATAAACAGCCAAACATCATGCACGGCTGTGTCTGTACTCAAGCAGGAACCCTGCTCGATACCTTCACGCCAATGCGCAAAGACTTTGTTGAGTAACATTTACCATTTTACAGGGCATTAAATGCTCACAGGACAAATCATATGAAAATTGCATTGATGATGGAAAACAGCCAAGCGGCTAAGAATCCGATTATCCTAGAACAACTCCAGACCGTAGTGGCAGATCAGGCTGATGTTTATAACGTCGGTATGGCTGATGAGGCCGACCACCACCTGACTTATATTCACCTCGGCATTATGGCGAGCCTGTTGCTGAACTCGAAAGCGGTCGATTTTGTCGTCACTGGTTGTGGTACCGGCCAAGGTGCGATGATGTCATTGAACATCCACCCCGGGGTTGTGTGCGGCTATTGCCTTGATCCTTCTGATGCCTTCTTGTTTAACCAAATCAACAACGGTAACGCGCTATCGTTAGCGTTTGCCAAAGGGTTCGGTTGGGGTGCAGAGCTCAATGTGCGATACATTTTTGAGAAAGCATTCTTAACTGGCGACCGCGGCCAAGGGTATCCGCTTGAGCGTGCCGAGCCACAACAGCGCAATGCGTCCATTTTAAACGACGTAAAAGCGGCCGTTGTCAAAGACAGCTTCCTTGACGCCATGCGCGCAATCGACCAAGAACTCGTCAAAACGGCGGTTTCTGGTGAGCTCTTCCAGCAATGCCTATTTGCCAACAGCCAAGAGCCTGAGATCACCGCATATGTTCGCGAATTACTTGGCTAACTAATTGAATAATAAAAATTGAGAAAACCATGCGCGATCGCTCTGACGGCGCGCGTGATGGCGCACCAATAAAGCCATTGTTAGTTGTGTCCTTTTGATCAACAAATGCCCAATGGTTAACTTGAGGAACCCAAAATGAGAAGTCTACTGTCCCTAGTGGCTTTCCTGGCCCTACTTTGTACATCCTGTATATCAACAAACAACGTCGATCAATTACGGTTTATTTCCTACGATTCAGTTGCCCTTGCAAAAAACAAACAGCTCATTGGACCGTCCAATAAAGCGTATGTAAAGCTGCTCGAAAAAGCCGATGCATCGCTAGAATCAGCTATCGATCCGGTCACCAACAAAACACTGCTTCCTGCCAGTGGCGATCCGCATGATTACTTTAGCTTTGGACCTTATTGGTGGCCGAATCCAGACACTGAAGATGGCTTGCCATATGTCAAACGAGACGGCGAATACAACATGGCGACGAAAACTGCGGCAACCGATAAAATGCGCATGATCAAGTTGGCCCATGAGGTCAAAGCGCTGGGACTCGCCTATTACTTCAGTGAAGACCCCAAGTATGCCGAAAAGGCCAAAGCACAACTGCGGGCTTGGTATATCAATCCGGCAACCCGGATGAATCCTAATATGAATCATGCCCAAGCAATCCCGGGTCTTGTCGATGGCCGAGGCATTGGCCTCATTGATAGCCGCTTACTCATTGGCGTGATTGATAGCGTAGAGCTCATTCGACCAACCCTGACCGATGAAGAATACAACGCCATCGTGCAATGGTTTGCCGAGCTGAAACACTGGATGCTGACCAGCAAAAACGGCAAAGAAGAAGATGCTTATTTCAACAATCATGGCACTTGGTTTGATGCCCAAGTTGTGGCTATTGCCATTTTTGTTGGCGACACCGAAGAAGCAAAAACACGTTTGCAAAAGATCACCACGACTCGCATTCAAGCGCACTTTGATGCCCACGGCGAGCAAGAAGAAGAGTTGTCCCGCACCAAACCTTGGCACTATGTCAATTTCAACTTAGAAGCCTACAGCTTACTTGGGCGCTATGCTGACGTTCTGGGGGTTGATCTTTGGAACTTCAAAACGGGGGGTATTTCTCTCGAGCAAGGCTATCGCTTTGTTGCCGACTACGCTGCCACTGGCAAAGCCTGGCCTTACAAGGAGAAAGGCGGCTACAAACCTTATCAAGCATACGGCAACATGCTCTATGCGGAGGCAGCCTATCAAACTGATGCGTACCGAGATGCGGTTGCGGCATTAAAAGCCGATAAAAAGGTACAAGAAGACATCCACAACTTGCTATTTTAGCAATGCGATAAAGCGGGCCTGCTCATCGCCGACTCGTTCGCTAACTGATTGATTAAATTGCCGGTGATAAGATTAACTACTTCGGGATTTGGTTCCCAAAGCAGCGGTTAAAAAACGATACTTAAAATTAGCTTGATGGAACCCAGATGAAAAATGGCACGCACCAGTTTACAGCAGCGCAATTGGAGCGCATTCGCAGTAAAGCCACCGATACAATTATCAAACAACTCATCCAAGACAATAATGTCGTTCTAGAACATAATGTTCTGGTTCCACCCGACGGTAGAGCAACTTGGAATCTTTATTACTTTTGCCCAGATCATGGTGTTCGTTTGCAATGGGATCGCAACAAACCGAGCGAGCATTGCTGCCCCGTCGACAATAAAGCATTTACAGGTGAACCTTATGATGGAGCCTGGTGGCGGTGGCTGAATGGCCTAAATGCCAAAGCCTGTAAGCAGCTAGGGTTGCTTTGGCAAATAACCGGCGACATCAACTATCTATCCAAAGTTCGGGAAATCCTAATACAGTACGCGAAGTACTATCCGGATTACCAAGAACATGGCGGTATTCCATATAACGGACCGGGCAAAGCAAACGCGCAAACCTTATGCGAAGCCAATTGTCACTTGGATTTTGCTTTGGGATATGACTTTGTCAAGCAACAGTTAAGTCGAACAGAACAAAGTTACATTGAACAGAGATTACTGCGCGAAGGCGCCGATTTTTTGATGGCCCATCGCACGCCTCAGTTGCACAATCATGAGATGAAAATCAACGCAACAGTGGGTGTTATCGGGTTGATCTTGGAAGATATCGACTATTTGGATTTTGCCCTTCATACCAAATACGCGATGAACTACCAGCTCAACCACGGCGTTCGGGCTGACGGCTTTTGGTTCGAGGGCTCGGTTCACTACCACTATTATGCCCTCGAGGCACTGCTAGCGTTCGAAAAGTTGGCACGAGGAACGGAACATAGCTTGGCTGCCAACGCCAATTATCGAGCCATGATTGGCTTTCCCCTAAAGCTAATTCTAAATACAGGCGACTTTCCCAAATTAAACGACTGCATTGCTGGTCAAGAAAAGTTGAAACACAGCCAATTATTTGAATTTGCCTACAGTGAATTTGGCGACGATCTTTATGGTTCTGCGCTCGTCAGTATTTATCAGCAGGCTGATCGCAACAATATAGATGCACTGCTATATGGCGTAGATGAACTGCCCGCTCTTCCTCCTTTGCAAGCGACAAGCCTGCACTCTGCGGAATCAGGCATTACCATATTCAATGACGATAGCTCCAACAATAGCCTGCTGCTGAAGCACTCGCCTTATGGTGGAGAACATGATCATTACGATCGACTGGGCCTAATTATCATAATGGAAGGTCATGAAGTTTTACCGGATCTTGGCACCACAGGTTATGGCGCAGAGTTACATTATGGTTATTACAAAAACACTGCCTCGCATAATACCCTGGCAATAAATCAACAGAATCAGCCACCGATTAATCCAAAGCTAATCAAGTATACCAATACAGATAGCTTTGGCTGGATCGATACAGTCGCGGATTGGAATGAGCCCGAAGCGAGCGTTGACAGCCATACCCTAGTCGCCTGGGATTCGGCTAGTTACACAAGTGTCAAATTTCGCCGCAGCATTCTTTGGTTAGGATCGGCCGCAATTGAAATTAATCAAATTGATAACCCCCACACTCAACAACTTGATTTGACTTGGCATGTGCGCGGTCAGCTCGATAGTTCTTCAGTTGAATTGCGCGACACAACCAATCCATTGAAAGGTCCTCTGGCTCGAATGCATTCATGCCAAACCGCCGAAGTATCCGGTAACGCTCAGCAATTTAACTACCAAACAGCTGCCAGCAAAACCTATCGCCAGACAATGTTTAATCAAGGTGCAGACCAGTTGATTACAGGAAACGCACCTGACAACCCAGCAGTTAATGATCTGCAATATGTGCTGGTACGGAGCCGCAGTCAGGCTCTCAGGAACGTCGTACTGCACGACTTCAGTGAGGGCTATCAACTCAAAGAAGTCAAATGGGACAACAATTTGCTAAATCTGAATCTACATCATCGCGGATTAATCAATCATATCGAGATCGATTTCGAATCAAGTACTGTTTCGTTTACTTGACCTCCCTTAGGGATCATAGGTTCTAGAGATAGATGAAAACACAAATGGATTCATTCAAATCTCTGCCACAAACTTACTAGTAAAAACTCCCCAAGCTGCAAACAGCTGAACTCTCTAATCCATCACTTTGAGAGTTCAGTTTAATCCTCGATGTAACAAACACCAATAATTATCAAAACCAAGTATTAATTATTATAAAACGTCATTTCATTATAGTTTTAAGGGTGATAATATCACTGATGTATTGTCCCAAAGAAAAATTTTGAAGCGTAAACAATGCCGTATACGGCTCCCTTTGGAGAATGAAGTGACTAACAATCAATTTGAGTTAACGGGGAAAGTCGCTGTTGTAACAGGCTGCGGTGGAGGACTGGGACAGGGAATGGCCCTAGCCTTAGCGAATGCAGGGTGCGACATCGTCGGAGTGACGACTTCTAGCCCAGACGACACAATGGAGAAAGTGACTCAAGCTGGTCGCCAATTCATCTCAGTACAAGCCGATTTAACTTACACTAAAGATATACCATCCATCATTGAACAGGCCGTTGATAAGCTCGGGCAAATGGACATTCTAGTAAATAATGCAGGGATAATTCGGCGCAATGCAGCCATCGAATTTTCCGAGCAAGACTGGGATGACGTCATGGATATCAATTTAAGAACGGCATTCTTTTTATCTCAGGCTGTTGCTCGCCAATTCATTCGCCAAGGCAGCGGTGGCAAAATCATCAATATCGCATCAATGTTGTCCTTTCAGGGCGGCATCCATGTGCCTTCATATACCGCGTCGAAAAGCGGCATAGCCGGAATAACTCGTGCCATGGCCAATGAGTGGGCTCACCATGGAATCAACGTGAATGCGATTGCTCCTGGCTATATGGCCACCAAAAATACTCAAGCCTTGCGGTCTGACGACCAACGAAACCAAGCTATTTTGGATCGTATTCCGGCTGGTCGCTGGGGTACTCCTGACGATCTCGCAGGCCCATGCGTCTTCCTGTCTTCACAAGCATCCAACTACATCAACGGCTACACCATTGCCGTCGATGGCGGTTGGCTAGCTCGCTAGAAATTTAAGCTAACTATTTAGAATGACAATAAATTAACTGGTTTTCACTATGACTTCGAATAAGCACAAAATTGGCAATTATAGGTTCAGGATTCTGGCCTTGTTAATGTTCGCCACCACCATCAACTATTTTGATCGCAGTATCATTGGCGTGATGGCTCCTACATTAGAAAAGATGTTTAACTGGAGCAATACCGACTACGCCAACATCATGATCTCTTTTAAAGTTGCCTACGCGCTAGGTATGCTATATATGGGTGGGATCATCGATAAGTTGGGTGCCAAAAAAGGCTACACCTTATCCATTGCTATTTGGAGCGTTTTCGGCATGTGCCACGCCTTGGTGCGCCCGGGATTCAGCGTTATCGGCTTTGCTGCTGCTCGGTTCGGCTTAGGGTTCGGCGAAGCGGGCAACTTCCCTGCTGCGGTAAAAACTGTAGGCGAATGGTTCCCGAAAAAAGAGCGAGCATTTGCCACCGGAATTTTTAACGCGGCCACGAGTTTTGGTGCCATCGCAGCTCCTTTTGTGGTTGGCGCAATTGTGTCCGTCGACGGTGAAAACTGGCAAATTCCATTTTTGATTACCGGAGCTCTTAGCTCCATTTGGGTACTGCTCTGGTGGCGTATTTACGAAAAGCCGGAAAAACACCCCAAGCTTTCCAAAGAAGAGCTTGCTTACATCCAGTCTGACTCTGAAATTAAAGAAGAGTCTGAAGAAAAATTACCATGGCGTCGTGTAGCCCAAACTCGGGAAACTTGGGCATTTGCTGTCGCGAAGATCACCGATGCCGTGTGGTGGTTCTATCTGTTTTGGGGCGCTAAATTTTTGGCTGACAGCTTCGGAGTAGATATCAAGAGCATCGCCATTCCATTTTTCGTCATCTATGCGCTAGCTGATGTAGGCAGTGTTTTTGGTGGCTATATTTCCGGCTTTTTCATGAACAAAGGTTGGACCGTCAATAAAGCCCGAAAAGTGACCTTACTATTTTGTGCTTTGATTATCCTGCCGGTTTGTTTCGTTGCAATTACCGACAGTAAGTGGGTTGCAATCTGCCTTATCGGCCTTGGTGCGGCAGGACATCAGGCGTGGTCGGCGAACATATTCACGCTGGTATCCGACGTTATGCCGAAGAAAGCGACTGCCTCGGTAGTGGGTATTGGCGGCATGGTAGGTGCAGTTGCTGGCATTCTGGCTGATGCGCTACTTGGATCTGTGCTCGATCAGGCAGGCAACACAGGCTATTTTTATGCCTTTCTAATAGCGGGATCGAGCTACCTAATCATCCTTGGCGTAGTGCATTTGATGATGCCGAAGATGACCCCGTTAGATGGCAATCTTCAACATATCGAAAAAGCCCAATAGCGCCTTAATCTATACTCCAAGTCAAACTAAAAAGAGCAGCTTACCTGCGTGCTCTTTTTAAGTGGGCGATACTTTTCTATTCGCCTGATTGGTAAACCTAAAGGAATATCTACAACGTTTTTGCTCCCTCCTCCTCGCTCCAGAAGTGATTTCCATCTCAAAAATCAATATTATCATATTTAATAAAACGTTGTTTTGATATTTTGCTAACACCATTCCTTTTAGTGCGATATCATCACATTCAAGTTGTATTGTATTTGAAAGGTAGTTGCGTGAATTTTGATTACATCGTTATGGCTGGCTATTTCCTGCTCATGGTGGCCATTAGTTTAGCTTTTAAGAAAATGGCCAGCTCTAGCTCCAGTGACTACTTCCGGGGCGGCGGGAAAATGTTGTGGTGGATGGTTGGTTCCACAGCATTCATGACACAATTTTCAGCGTTTACCTTTACCGGTGCAGCTGGCAAAGCATTTAGTGATGGCTTTGCCGTACTCGGTATTTTCTTTGCCAATGCTGTTGGTTATTTAGTTGCTTACCTATATTTCGCCAAGCGCTTTCGGCAGATGCGCGTCGATACGCCAACCGAAGGTATTCGCGCTCGTTATGATGCGACCAACGAGCAATTTTTCACCTGGATGATTATTCCACTCAGTGTTGTCGTCGCTGCGGTTTGGCTAAATGGATTGGGTGTCTTTGCTTCGGCAGTATTCGGTTCCGATATTTCCACCACGATTTGGGCAACAGGCTTGGTGGTGTTGCTGATTTCGTTGTTGAGTGGCGCGTGGGGCGTTGTGGCTTCCGATTTTATTCAAACGCTAATCATTGCCATGGTGTCCATCGCCTGTGCCATTGTGGCGTTGGTAAAAGTTGGCGGACCCGTGGAATTGGTCAGCAGCTTCCCCAACGAATTTTGGATTGGCCCGGATATGAACTACCCCTTGGTCATATTCTGCTCATTTTTGTTCTTTGTCGTGAAGCAGTTTCAAAGCTTGAATAACATGCAGGATGCATATCGGTTCTTGTCGGCAAAAGATTCACATAACGCATCGAAAGCGGCGTTGTTTGCCGGCTTGATGATGTTGTTTGGCTGCATCATCTGGTTTATTCCGCCATGGGCCGCAGCAACGCTATACCCTGATGCGGCGTCCGAATATTCAAGCCTCGGCGCTAAAGCCAGAGATGCGGTTTATCTGGTATTCGCTCGCGAAGCCATGCCAATTGGTACCATTGGCCTGTTAATGGCCGGTTTGTTTGCTGCCACCATGTCCTCGATGGATTCGGCGCTCAATCGAAATTCAGGCATTTTCGTTCGTAGTTTTTACGCCAACATTTTGCGCCAAGGTAAAGCAAGCGACAAGGAACAACTCAGAGCTGGTCAGGTAGTGTGCGTCATCAATGGCCTTGCGGTGATATTGATGGCCCAGTATTTCCTCTATCTCAAAGAGTTAAGCCTGTTTGATCTGATGATGCAGGTAACGACCCTGCTACAAGGTCCAATTTTGGTCCCCCTATGCTTTGGTTTGATCATTAAAAACACGCCGAAATGGGCACCGTGGGCAACTGTGGTGTTTGGTGCTTTGGTTTCTTGGTCGGTGCTGAATGTATTCACGCCGCTGGTAGTGATGGGCTGGTTTGGTGTCGAAGAGATCACACCAAGGGAACACTCAGAGCTGCTAACGATGATCACGATCGCCGCTCACTTGGTGTTTACCACCGGATTTTTCTGGGCAACGACGCTGTTTTACAACCCAGAAACCGATCCTAATCACCAAAAAACCACACAGTTCTTCAAGGACATCGAACGCGAGGTTGTTGCTGAACAGCAGCATAGTGAAGTGGACCGAGCTCAATGCAAAAAGCTGGGTACCCTCATTATGGCGATGTCCAGCGGATTAGTGTTGATGACCTTGATCCCTAACCCGCTTTGGGGACGTTTGGTCTTCGCAGGCTGCGCACTCGGAGTATTTTTAATTGGCTTCGCGCTATCGCGAAGTGGTAAGGCACCAGCGGCATAACTGCGTAAGCCGGCTCATTTAGTGCCATCAAATGAGCTGGCTTTTCCACACCTCGATTAATAAAGCCATGCACAGGGAAAAGTTAGCGCTTCGCGCTATCAGGTGTGTCAAAACGATACAATAGGTCGACCGATATGAAGTACCCTAACCTATCAATATGCATCTCTTTATTTGTTTTATCCCTTGTTCCTCACCTAACCGCCCAAGCGACTCAATTGAGTTATATCCCGTTTGAAGCGACCAAAGACAAATACCCATTTGAGCTGGTCCAATTCCTTCTGAGCAAGATTGACCACGATTACAGCTTTCAACCAATTGAAGTAAAATCCATGGTTGGCAGCCGAAAGATTTCAGAAGTTCAGCAAGGTAATCTGTCGTTTGCGGCGCTATCCACCTCCAATGAGATAGAAGCCAAACTTCGTCCAATCCGAATTCCCATTTACAAAGGTTTGTTAGGCCATCGTATATTTCTGATCCGAAGTGGTGAACAACACCGCTTTGAAGGCATCAAGAAACTTGCCGATCTCAAGCGGTTTACCGCAGGCCAGGGCCGATTCTGGGGTAGCACCCCAGTCTTCCGATACGCAGGAATTCCAATCATTACTCCAACTAAATACAAATCTTTATTTTACATGTTGGACGGAGGGCGATTTGGTTACTTTCCAAGGGGAATCATCGAAATTTATAGTGAGTTAACCCAATACTCTGAACTAAGCCTAGCGATAGAACCAAACCTAATGCTGGTATACCCGACAGCCATGTATTTGTTTACTTCTCGCGAAAATGAGGCTTTGGCAAAACATTTAGAAAATGCGTTTAATTTAGCCGTTAATGATGGCAGCTTTGATCAATGGTTTTATAATCATCCTATGATTAAAGAAGCCTTATCGAAGATAGATATCGGAAGTAGAAACATACTCCATATTGACAATCCACAGCTTCCTTTATCGGCTCCACTCGATCGCAAAGAGCTTTGGTTTAATATCGAAACCCATTGACGCTATAGGATAATGGGGCTCATTGATGGGGGCGCTCTCTTATCAGGCACAACTTTTCTAGCGCTAAAAACTCCCATATGAGCCCAACAACATGAAACAAAGTTACATTCACGAAAATTTTCTGCTGGGCTCTAGTCTCGCTCAGCATTTGTATCATGAATTTGCCGCAAATTTACCCATCATTGATTTTCATAATCACATTGAAGCAAAAAAAATATATGGCTAGATACACACCATAAGAACCTTGCCAGCGTCTGGCTTCACAGTGATCACTACATTTGGCTCCGCGATGCGCAGCAACGGCATCGCGGAGCACTACATAACTGGCAACGCAAGCGATATTGAAAAGTTCAGAAAATGGTGTGAGGCGATGCCCTACCTGATCGGCCCCCCCCTTTATCAATGGTCTCACCTGGAGTTAAAACGATTTTTTGATTGCGATTTACTACTCAATCCGACTAATCAAGCAGCAATTTGGTCACATTGCAATCGCCAGTTCCGTGACAAGAAACACAGTACTCGTAGCGTTCTAGTTGACTTAAATGTGGAGACGCTATGCACGACCGATTCGCCACTATCAAATCTTGAATATCACCTAGCGCTCAAAGAGCGCTGGCTTCAACGAGCAGGTATTGCGGACTTTCCGAGCGGATGAGTTTTTTTGTTTTCATGACGTCCATCGGCTCCAAAATGTCCTAACTCAATTATCTGAACTATGCGACATATCCATCGACAGCTTTTCTGCTTACCTTGCTGCCATTCAATCGAGACTCAGTTACTTTCATCATGTTGGATGTCGGCTATCAGACCTAGGTCTGCCTAATGTCGACTACCAAGCATGTAGCCCTGAACAAGCGGAAGTTATCTTCAAGATATTGCGGCAAGGCGAACCAATCTCGCCAACTGAGTTGATTCAAATTTCCTCTCGATTGTTTTATGAAATGGGTAAACGCTACTTCGAACTTGGCTGGAGTATGCAACTTCATGTTGGCGTGCTTGTGAACGTTAATCAACTCGGACCAGGAACGGGGTTTAGTGTCATCAACACTCAGCCTATTGCCATTGCTATATCTAACTTGCTGAATGAGTTAGATTTAAACTCATGCCTACCCAATACCGTTCTGTACAACCTCAACCCCAACGATAATGCCATCCTTGGTTGTATTGCGGGTGCTTTTCAAGATAGCGACGCCTCTGCCGGAAAAATTCAATTGGGGGCTGCATGGTGCTTCAACGATCACAAGGACGGTATGGAAGCGCAACTGACGACGCTAAAAAACTTAGGAGCTTTGGGGCGTTTTGTCGGTATGCTGACAGGCTCCCGAAACATTTTTTCTTTTAGTCATCACGAGTACTTTAGACGGGTACTGTGTAACTTGTTGGCTCGGTGGGTTAAGCAAGGAGAAATCCCCCATGACCAAGAATTACTTCGGCAAACTATCGAAAATATTTGTTATTACAACGCTAAACACTATTTTCAATTCAGCTAACACGTCAGCCTGAAGGCCGTCCAAACTAGCTTAAACATGAACTCTCTGCGAATCGAAGAATGGAGGGGAACCCTGCTCTTAATGGGTTTCCCCTGTTTTGAAGGCTAGTATGCTCTGACTTTTAAATAACTGCAATTATTGGTAGCACTCAATTTAAAAGTAGTACCGCTGAGTGTCGAAAACGCATGGTAGTTTGATGACATTGTTTCAACAACGGAGCTGTTTTCTAGCGACTCAATTTCTCCTCGGAAATCACAAGAATTATTGGCGTCACTGTCCCATGCTTGAACGGTTTCACCGGCAACATCTCGGTCGAAGCGAATACAATCGTTGCTGGTTAAATCAACCTCTGTTTTTTCACTCCAAACAATATCAACAGTACCGGCACAATCACCACTTGGTGGCGGCGTTACTTCTGATGCTTTGGTAAAGCAGGCTTTGTTTACGTTGGCAATTGGGTCGCCAAAAACACTACTGGAGCACTCTACGCCAGCCGTCTGATTGTAAAGATAATTAAACTGGCTATCGGCACCATAAGCGATATCCATTTGCCCGCTGACCACAACCATCTCATCTTCATCTGCTGCATAGGTGTAACCAGAAGGACCTGTTGGAGGCTCTGGGTCGGGATCAGGTTCCGTCGGAACCGTACCACATCCGTTGGGCAGCTCATCAAAACAGCTATAGACCTTGGCTGGCTTTTCGATACTTGAATCCAGGTTGTCATCCCACCTGCTGTTTTGGTAATCGGCTTGAACTATTTTGCTGCCGCCATCTAACCGTACGTTGTTAACGCTATGCACCGTTTCTTCAAGTATGTGGAAAATAGCACTACCGCTCGACAGCGTGAATTCATTGTCGTAAACGTTGGAGTTGCGATGCTCTTGATAGGTAAAAATGGCGTGGTCTAAATTGCTATCGTTTTGCCAGTCCATCTTGTTGTTGCGAATGATATTGTCCGTGCCCTTTAGATCAATAAAGCTATCTGCCGCGGGGCTGCCTGATATGCCTACAATTCCTTTAGCAGAGATGTAGTTTGACTCGATGACGGTACCATTGGTACCCGATTTAACATCAAACGCTTCGGCAGTAACGTCAGGGCCGATGGTACATCCACCAATACGATTGTCATTGCTGTTATCAAGCTTCTCTGAGGTGTGGCCATCGTGAGTTCCGACATACACGCCTTCACCATAACCTTCTCCCCCTACCCGTTTACCAGTATCGTGGATATAACAGTTCGACAATTCATTGTTAGAACTAAAGTATCTAAAATGCACGGCCTCTGCGCCAATATTGGAGACCTCGACATTATCGATCTGGTTGTTGTTTGCCCCTTCGAGCATGATGCCTTTTTGCGCGGTCGAGAATTTAAGATCTTTAATGACCCAATGATCACCCTTCAGATAAAACACATATCCAGAATCGACATTCTCCCCTTGCAATATCTGTTTGTTGCTGGGAGATAGGCTTCTGAGTGCAATCGGAGCACTTTCATTCCCGCTTCGATCACTAAAGAAATGTGCTTTCGAATTGCCACTGGTACTTGAACTCTTGTTGCCAACATAGACGCCGGGATTTACAACAATTTCATCCCCCGCTTGAGCAGCTCTCAGAGCTTGTTGCAGCTGTGCGGCATCATATACGTCGACTATTGCTGCCGACGCGGCGAATGATGAACTTATCATCAGAGCTAGTATTGCACTTTTTGCTATTCTGGTTGTACTAAATGTTGGATTTGTCATGATGTCCTATTCACGCTTAACTTATTGTTTTTTATTATTAATACCAATCCATTGCAAGCGTTCTTCAAGTAGCACTGTTCCGCTCAATTAACTGAATGTTAATTAAGAGGCTGTTTACAAGCAGATCGTTTGATGAAGGGTAATTAGCTATTGCATAGGGGAAACGGCCAGTCTCAACCGATTGAATGTAGCCACCTGCGAAGCAGGTGGCTGTTTATCATCGGTCATTGAAAGAACCGAGAACTACATGCGATATCGCAAGCTCACATAATACGTGCGGCCACTCTGCTCAACCTGGTTGTATGCGCCAGGGGCAACACGGTATTGCAATGCAGGCTCTTCGGTCAGATTCATGGCTTGGGCCTTGACCGTAAAGTTATTATTGATATTGTAGCTCAGGCTCAAGTCCAGAGACTTCTGATCTTCAACATAACGGTTGGTTTGACCCAAGTTCGAACCAAATGGCTTCAAATATTCTGAGCGGTACTTGTAAGCGATACGCGCAGCAGCCGATTCACCTTCCCAATACAGTTGGGCATTTGCTACGTGTTCTGACAAGCCCGGTAGGTTTCCAGGCTCAACTTGAACTTGTACTTCTTCAGGGATATTTGAACCTGCTTCCGGTGTTTCGTAGTCGGAATCAGCGTAGTTATAGCTGCCCGAGAAACCTAAGCCATCGAACGGCGCTGGCAAGTCTACAAATTGGTGCATTAATGTAACTTCAAAGCCATCGATATCAGACTCATCGTCAAAAATAGTCGGTGTGTTTTTGATTTCTGCTGCGTAGTTCTGACCATCGACAGTCACTGTATCCATCACGTTAGATGCGCCAATTCGAGCTTCAAACGCCTTATGGTACAAGGCGATGGAGAACATGCTTTCGTCCGCAAAGTACCAGTTAACACCAAACTCAAAGTTGTTAGATTCCAACAACTCAAGGTTTGGGTTGCCTTTTGACGTCACGTCATCGAGCGCGTCTTCAACTGACTCGTAACCTTCATCTGAAGCATCAATATTGACATCACGTCCGGCACCGTAGAACCACATATCCGGACGAGAAACTGCTTTGTAGGCTGCAAACCGCAATTCCACATCGTCGTTCACTTCCAAGGTCATGTTCAAACTTGGCAACAAGTTATTGAAGCTGTTGTCGTAGCGCTGCAGTTCAAAACCATCGACGGGCGTTAGAATGTAGAAACCTTCCCCATTGACTTCAGAGGTATAAGCTTGTGATACACCTACCGAGGTAATTTCAGTTTTCACATAACGTGCACCAACATTACCAGTCAGGTAATAGTCTCCAATCTCAGTTTCAAAGTTAGCCATCAGGTAGAATGCTGTAATGTCTTCAGTCAAATCGACGTCGCCATCGGATGGTGATTTTGCATCTGCTACTAGCTCTTCGCCACCGGTCACAATGTCATGGCCACACCGGGTATCGATAGTAGCCCATTCAGTGAACGGTGCTTTTGAGTCATCACCATAGTCTTTTTGCGGCCAAGAAATTGAACACAGCTCTTCGGTATCTGCTAACGCCTGCTCTATATCCGCTGGCTTCAGCGAGGCTCGTGCTTCCTGATAGTTTTGGTGTTCGCGAGTGGAGTAAGCGATACCAGAACGGATGGTCTTAATGAATGGCGCATCAATAAAGTAGTTTGCGTCCAGCTTAAAGCTCTTGATTTCATCTTCTACATCTAAGCGGTACTGACGAGCTTCGCTATCATCGTTATAGAACGACAGTGACTTAATATCTTCAGGGAATGATTCCAACGGGGCGCCGCCAAAACCATCGAGTACGGTGATGTTTGGAAAGTCGCCGTTCGATCCTTTTTCCCAGTTAAAGTATTTACGTTTGCTGCGGAAGCGAACATAGGTTCGATCCTGATAACGCTCAGTGCCAGAGTAAGCAGCATCGGCAGTTAGGTTTAGCTCATCGGTAACTTGCCAGTTAATGTTGGCACCAAAGCCTTTGTATTCTTCGTTTCGCTCGCGATATTCGTTGGTATTACCAATACGCGTTTCACCGCTATAGCTTTGCAATACGTTGTTCTTATCGACCGTCCAATTGTGAATTTTGCGGCGACCATCATCGAAGCTCAAATCATGACGATCTTCATAGAAGAAGCGCTCTGACCATTGAGCATCAAGGTTAATATCTATGTCTGAGTTGGGTTGCCACTGAACCGCAGTAATGACGGCATCAATATCTTCAACCGATTCCATCTGGCGGTAACTTTGCATGTTGGAGATGAAATAGTAATCACCATCTTCTGGCGCTCCACCATTTGCAGCTTCGTTACTGTCTTTAAATGAACAATTGCTGCCACCATCAACCGCATAGTCTGAATTACAAGGACGCAATGTCGAGCTGCCCACAAATGAATCTTCTGGACGAGGGTTTTCACCACCTGCATAACCAATGGCAAAACCAAACTGTTGGTCATTTGCAATTTCAAAACTGTTTACATAGCTGAACGACAACCGGTGGCCAATGCCATCTTCGCCTTTTTGCTTGGCCTGGTAATCCGAATAGCTAACTTTTGCTTCTGCCTGCAATCGTTCTTTACCGTAATCCACCGGGCGAATGGTACCTAACTCAACGGTACCTGATACGCCACCTTCGAGCAGCTCTGCAGATTGCGACTTGTAGACTTTTACGCCATTTACAAGCTCAGAAGGAAACTGGCTAAATGCAACGCTACGGTTACCACTACCCGATGAGATAGCACGGCCATTAATGGTCGACATCCCAAGAAATGGACCTAAGCCACGAATGGAAATTTCACTGGCACCACCTTTGTATCGATCAGCGGTTACCCCGGAAATACGCTCAAGTGTCTCTGCAATCGAGTTATCAGGCAGAGCGCCAATATCTTTCAAAGAAACTGCATCAACCAAATTGGCTTCTGAACGTTTTTCATTGATAGAGCTAAAAGATGATGCCCTCATTCCTGATACGGATATGATTTCAACGTCTTCAGGTTTATCAGTTTCGTTTTCAACTGCATTTACGCCGAAGCAGGCTAAACCGATTATCGTACCCAGTAGTGTTTTTTTGAAAATAGGTAATGTGTGTGTTTGCTGTATGTTCAAACCTTGAACTCCCTAAGTTAGATTTTTTATGGTTCATCCCCCACGGAAATACCCATAGCCTTACTAAAAGGACGAATTCAAAAGTAGCAGATCGAAACACCAACAAAAAGTTAACAAGTTGACAGTTGTGATCAAAAACAACTTTATGAAACATTGTTTTGTTTTTATTCCATTGGATCGATTATTTTTATGTGCCCTCATTTCATTTAAGAAAGGTTCAATTCAGAAGTCACCTGTAAAAAAAGTGGAAACATCAACAGATTACAATATTTTTCATGACCCCATCACTCTAATGATGCCGCTGACGATCGTCATGGTAAGATGAACAGCCATAGGAAAACAGTCATTGGAGAGCTAAACACCCTACAATCGAGCATCTAAATTTTTTATTTATAAACAGACAATTAATAGATGGTTGTTTGGAAAAATAAAATTGGAGTGGCATTACACTGTTCGATAAAGTTCATGAACTTTATGAAGGGGAAATAAAAATGGCAGCGCCAAAAAATGACGCTGCCAGGTCCACAACGGGAAGTATCTACTGAACATTGCCACCAAGCGAACCAGCAGAATTTAAGGACTAAATTGTGTTGCTAAGCCCAAATCACACAAAGGCTTAACAATACCCACATAAAAATATTAACACCCATAAAAACACAATAAAACACTTTTTTGAAACACTATTTCATTTTCATGAAAGATAATATATATCCGCTATTAATCATTTCTTACATATCTAAATTTTAAACTCTTAAACATGCTAAAAACCACATATCAAGAACCAGTAATCGTTATTTATTGGCAGCTTGACATGCCTCGGTAATTGATTCCCAGTCCTGGTTGACTACCCACTCTTTCTGTACAACCCAGGTACCGCCAACAGCTACCACGTTGGCTAGAGCTAGAAATTCATCTTTGTTGTCTTGGTTTACTCCTCCGGTTGGGCAAAACCTCATATCTTGATAAACACTCGATACAGCGCGCAAGAATGCGACTCCGCCCGATAGTGATGCTGGAAATAGTTTAACTTCACGGAAGCCTGCATCGCGAGCTAACGCTATGTCCGAGCAATTAGAAACTCCAGGGATCGCAGGAACACCGCAATTTTTTAGTGCCTCGAGTAAGGTGGGTGTGACACAGGGTGTAACGATGTAGTCAGCTCCAGCACCAATTGCTTGAGCCAATATCTCGGAATCCAATACAGTTCCGGCTCCAACAATTAGATTTGGATGAGCCTTCTTTATCGCTTTTAGCGCTTCCAAGGATGCGTCAGAACGCAATACTACTTCCACCACCTTTAAGCCTGCCTGCAGCATAGCCCCAGCAATGGCTACGCCATTGTAAACCGTGTCGGCCTGAATGATTGGGAGCAAGTTCTGCCCAGACATCAGCTCAGAAAACTTTTTCATTTCAATAACTTCCTTCTAATAACTATTGCTTTAAAACTATTTAGGTACGGCGTTTGTTTGAGCTAAGAGCGGACTGATGTGATTGACAAAGGTATCTTTGGGAATAATTGCGCCTCGATATTGGATAACCTCCGCAGCGGCAGCAGAAGCAAGCTCGATAGACTGCTGGATTGAGATGCCTTCCATACGAGCACCAAGGTAGACACCGTTGAATGAATCTCCTGCAGAGGTAGTATCAACTGCATGTGCAACAGGGGTAATCTGTATCTCTAAGCATTCATTCTGGGTAAAACTGAAGACGCTTTTAGAGCCACTTTTGATGATGAGTTCATCAATGTTAAATGTACTGCAGAACTGATGAATTTCACTGATATCCTTGATGCCGTATAGCTGATCAAAATCATCAACGCCAGGCAGTACCATGTTGGACATACCAAAAGCTAATTCGAACTGAGTTTTGGCCTCTGCTTTATCGCTCCACATGCGTGGCCGATAATTTGGATCAAAGGCTATTTGCACGCCGGAATCGCTTAATTTACGTAGCAATTGCCAAAAGGTATCGCGATCATTAGGGTCAATCATCGCCAACGAAATGCCAGAAAAGAAAAACACATCTCCCATACAAAGCCACCCCACCAATTCAGGGTTAAGGAATTGCATCACCTGTCGAGCTGCCGAGTCGGAGCGCCAGTATGAGAAACTGCGCTCTCCTTGATCATCAAGTGCAATCATGTACAAGCCTGGCAACTTATCCGTAGATGTTTGAATCAGCTCAGTACCAATACTCTCTTTTTCAAACGCAGCAAGCATGTTTTTGCTCAGAGCATCGCGACCTATCACAGAGAACAAATTCACACTCAAATCGGCAAATGAACGCTTCAGGTATACCGCAGTGTTATAAACATCACCGGCATAAGATTGATTGAATGAGCCATCAGCCTGCCGCGACAACTCGACCATGCACTCACCCAATAAATATATCTTTTTCATATGGTTCCAATAGGTTGGGGAAAAATAGTTATTGCTTATCGGCTAACACGGATGACACCCAGATTTTCAGTTCTGGCACCCAATCTTTGTCCACTCGGCTGCGATTCAAACCAAAGCCATGTCCAACTTTTTTGAGTTCAACGGCTTTAAAATCAACCCCGTTTTTCTTGAGTGCTGAAACATATATTTCACTATTTTCATAAGGCACAGATTTATCTTCTGTGGCATACACTAAAAATGTTGGAGGAGTGCTGCTCGTGACTTGGTTTTCCATCGAGAAGTAGTCAAGCAAATCTTGGTTATTAGATAAGTCGCCTAGCAGACGCTTATAGGAGCCCTTATGACGATAAGGTGGATTAAAGGTAATGACAGGAACTCGCAAAATCGAAAAGGCTTGTTTCAGCTCCTCGGGTTTAACTCCCGGCGCAAGGATGTCTTCAGTCAGGTTGTTCAAACTAGCAATCAGGTGGCCGCCAGCGGACGCTCCTTTGACTCCGATTTTGCTACGTTCAATTTTCCATTGCTCTGCATTTCTGTGGAGGGTCGCTAACGCTTGTTGAGCATCGATAAGCGGCACATTATGTGGCTGTTCAACAATTCGGCCGTCCGGAAGGCGATATTTGAGAACTGCGACCGCGGTAAACCCCATATCAAGAAACAACTCGGCCCACTCTGCTCCGCGTCTTTTACCGATCGCGATTTTGGCATACCCACCACCCGGCGCGTACAACAATGCTGGCCCTGGTTTATCGGCGTTGGCCTTGCGATAGAGGTAGATAATTGGTTCTGAAATTTGCGTGAAGCGCTTGTCTTCTTCATCAAGCTGTTCGGTCAACTCAATGTTTGGCTTGTTCAATGGCACCGTACCTTGTTGCCAAATTTTAATTTCTTCTTTGACATAGTTCTGCGCATTCGAATGGCTGGACAACATTGCGAGGATTAGCAGTAACATTATCTGGCGCATAATTTTCTCAACGATACAAACACGGCAAGTGAAACGTAATCCTAACATTTATAAAACTGCGTTTCAATTTTCATTATTGTACTTTAATTTGCTACAAGGAAGCTCATTGTTAGGCCGTCAACGCCTCAACAATCCAAAGCTGCCCGCACGCCAGCATTGACTTTGTTCCACTCGAGACATCGCTAAAAAATAGAACGTTCATCGACTTCGGCAAGGGCCACGGGCGAAGAGAACTCCATCGGCATCGACCCAGTAGTCTTGGCTCGTATCAACAGCTTTCTATTCGGGCAAAGCCCCGAGCAAACGATCACCAAGTCCCTAGGAGATGATTTAAGGACGAAAACAAAAAAGGAAAACGTGATTTACATTCACACTCTCCTTCAGATTGTTCGTCTTTAGTTATTGACTAGTTTTGCAAGATTTTTCGAGTCTTAACTGGGTACCATTGGCTCAGTTTATCCGTCAGGCGTTGCACTATCTCGGGATGTTGCGCAGCAACATCGTTCTGCTCATGCTCGTCGATTCCAATGTTGTAAAGACGCGGCGCCACCAAAAGTCATTGTGATACTTCTGATAGCTTACATTTTTGCCGTCGTAACTCACGATGAGTTTCCAATCACCTTCGATGACCCAGCGATACAGCAAAGTTGACTCTGGAACGTTCAAATCATCCATATCATGGGCAAATCCTTCACCGAAAATCGTATCTCGTTCAATTGGCGTTTCACTCACCATTTGCTGATACAAGTTTTCGCCCGGTAATTCCTCAGGTACTTCGACACCCGCGGCAGCCAAAATAGTCGGTACTATATCAATACTGCTGGTTAGCTCTGCGCGCATTTGCGGCACAAATTTACTTGGTAACGAATACATGATTGGCGTTCTGACACCGCTTTCGTTTGGACTTTGCTTCGACTTTGGCAAAAATCGCTCGGCCATCGTTGGGTTTGTCACCCAACCGTTGTCAGAAACATAAACAATCAAGGTGTTCTCTTTGAGACCTTTTTGTTCTAGATAATCAAAAAGTTGGCCATTGGTTTCGTCAAACCACTCGATCATTGCATAGTATTTGGCAATGGATTCAGGGCGAGACGGATCTTGATACTTCTTCAATAAACGCTCTGGCGGCGTGTGAGGCGTATGAGGCATGAACGGCGCATACTACACAAAGAAGGGTTGATTTGATGGGCTTGGAGCCCCATAGCGAGGGAATAACTTAATCAAGTCTTCAAAACGATTCATGTCAATATCGCCGCTTGCCTTAGCCAGAAACATGATTTCATTGATGATGCGGCAAATACGCTTCAACGTATCTCGCTTTTTTGCTTTTGCCAATGGTGTCAGCGCTTTTACAACATGGACGGGCCTTAGATCATCGACTAGGAAGTGGGATAAGGCTGGGAGCGCATGTAACTCTATACGCCGATAAGCTTTCTTAGCCGTTTGCTCAAGTACCTCTTCACGTTTCAATTGATACCAGCGCTTGGCGTAGGCCGCGAATGTCGACTTAGATTTTGCATCAGCTTGTTCGGCAAGCTCTAAACGATGGGCTTGAGGATCGATGCCTTGCTGAATCAGCGCGCTTCTAGGCGCAAATCGCGAGCTGCAGCAAGGGTTACTTCAGGATAAGGGCCTAAGGAAATGTTGGTGCGCTTTTTGGTTCCCGGCCGTTGATAATTGAGAAGCCACGTTTTAGTGCCAATAGCCAAGACTCGTAGATTTAAGCCACCACCATCAGCGAGGCAATACTCACTTTGCTTCGGTTTAGCATGCTTTACCTGAGAGTCAGATAAGCGCGATGTTGCATGGGCCATGTTTGCTCGCCTAACGTTGCTTATAAATCTTATTAAGCACCTTAGACCGGCTTTACATGTACATTCAAATGTAAACTTTTGAGTAAAACCTTGTGATTTTCGGTGACACCCGATGAGACAGCAAAAGACTGTAACTAATTGTTTCTAAATTAGAAGTAATACTTTATGAGACAATATGAAATATAAAGAAATTGCGAAATGGTGCCCGGGGCCGGACTTGAACCGGCACGCTGTTACCAGCGAGGGATTTTAAATCCCTTGTGTCTACCAATTTCACCACCCGGGCATCGGGGGGATTTTTATAGTGGATATGGATTCCACTTCCAAATTAAATCTCTTTAGAGAGACTACCAAGCCAAGAACTATGGAGGCGGGTCCCGGAGTCGAACCGAGGTCCACGGATTTGCAATCCGCTGCATAGCCACTCTGCCAACCCGCCTGAGTTGTGCTGCAACGTTAAACGTTGCTCCCCTTGGCTTAGGGAAAATTTGGAGCGGCACATCGGGTTCGAACCGATGACCTCGACCTTGGCAAGGTCGCGCTCTACCAACTGAGCTAGTGCCGCTTCTTACGAATGCTGCGTTGTGCCTCAAACGTGCTGGGCATTCTACCCATATTTGATGTTCAGTCAACTCCGAAACATCAAGTTTTTAATGATTTTGGTGCGTTTAGTCAGATTATGAACAATACGGTTAATTTATATCCTTTTGTTCGAGGTATTTCCAAGCTGAAGACAGATAAATAACCATGGACCAAATTGTTAGCGCTGCGGCCACGTACAATAGAGCAACAGCCAGCCAGATCATAAACTCTGATTGTTGCCATACTAAACCGCCCAAACATAACATTTGAGCCGTTGTTTTGATTTTTCCGATTTGCCCCACCGCAACCTGCGCACTTTTACCTATTGATGCCATCCATTCGCGAAGTGCTGAAATCACAATTTCGCGACTGATGATGATCATAGCGGGTACAGTGATCCAAATTTCATTGAAATCCACCGCCACCAATACCAAGGCTACGGCAACAATGATTTTGTCGGCCACGGGGTCTAAAAATGCACCCAGTGGTGAGGTTTGTTCTAAGCGCCGAGCCAAATAGCCGTCTAGCATGTCTGTCATGGATGCAATGAAAAAGACTAACGTAGCCCAAAAATGCGAGTTTTCGAGCGGCAGGTAGAATGCGAGTAAAAAAACTGGGATTAGACCTATGCGGAATAACGTCAAAATATTCGGAAGCGTATACATAATTACTTGAATCAAAAATCACTAGAGCCTTTATACACCAATGTGCGGTTTCAGACCATGAACAATTGATATCGCTAAGGGTGAAAGTGGTCGTGAATTGATTGAGCTAGTTTTTTTGAAATACCGGGAACCCGAGCAAGCGCCTCAACAGAAGCAGCCTTGATGCCTTGTAAGCCACCAAAATTTTTCAGCAATGCTTGCCGACGTCGGTCCCCTACTCCAGGAATTTGCTCCAACGATGATGTGCGTTTTACTTTACCGCGCTGCTGGCGATGGCCTGAAATAGCAAAACGATGGGCTTCATCACGAATGTGTTGCACCAAGTGCATGGAAGGGTCGGTGTTGTCAGTTTCTACCTCTTCCCAAGTCTCAGCAAATAACAGGGTGTCAAATTGAGCTTTGCGGCGCTCTCCTTTTTTAATACCGATAAGAAGTGGGGGTGTGGAGTCTTCAGGCCAACTCACACCCCGCAACGCCTCTACAGCTTTGCCAAGCTGCCCTTTACCGCCATCAATAATTAACAAGGTCGGAACTTTGGCCGGATCGGTCACGTTTTTAAAACGCCGAGATAACGCCTGTTCCATAGCCGCGTAATCATCACCGGGGGTAATACCATTGATATTGTAGCGTCGATACTCGCTCGTTGCTGGTCCCTGCCCATTAAACACAACACATGAAGCCACAGTTTGGTCACCTTGTGTGTGGCTAATGTCGAAACACTCCATTCGATGGATGGGTTGAGATAACTCCAAGACGTTTTGCAACGACACAAAGCGCTGTTCCACGGTAATACGGTCGGCCAATTTGGAAGCCAGCGTAATATCAGCATTTGCCTTTGCCAGCTCTAAATAGCGTTTAGCTTCACCGCGCTGGCCCTGGAGTAACTTAATCGAACGTTCGGCCACAGAACTCAGCGCTTGAGCGATGGTCGTAGCATCGGATTCACACTGTTCCATCACCACAATAGATGGAATCGATCTGCCCACGGTATCGGCCATGTAATACTGCATGACAAACGATTCGAGCACTTCGTCAACGTCAGTGCCCTTGGGCACTTTTGGAAAATAACTTCGGCTGCCGAGTACTTGGCCTCGACGCACTGATAAAATCTGAATACAACAAATTCCGTGAGATGCGGCCACCGCAAACACATCAAGTTCATCGGTTTCTCCGCCTACACTTTGTTGCTCTTGCACCGTTCTTAATGCAGCAATTTGATCTCTCACCATGGCTGCTTTTTCAAAGTTTAGATCCATCGACGCTTCTTCCATTCGCGTCATCAATGTCTCAATAAGTTGTTGATGTTTGCCCTGCAGAAAATGTTGCGTGTCTTTTACCTGCTGCAGGTACTCTGCATCTTCAACCAACCCTTTCACGCAAGGACCAGTGCAACGCTTTAGTTGATATTGCAAGCACGGGCGCGAACGGTTTGCGTAATAAGAGTCGTCGCATTGGCGCACTGCAAACACTTTTTGCAATAATTTAAGGCTTTCGCGTACCGCTCCACCGGACGGAAACGGGCCAAAATATGTGCCCTTCTGACGTTTTGGCCCTCGGTGAAATGCAAGTCTGGGGTGTTGATGATCGGAGAGTAAAATATAGGGGTACGATTTATCATCACGCATCAATACGTTGTAACGCGGCGAATGTTCTTTGATGAGATTATTCTCTAAGATCAAAGCATCGGCTTCGCTCAGAGTCACAGTCACTTCAACACGGCAAATATGGCGAACCAATGCCTGCGTTTTACGGCTGACATGTTGCGTGCGAAAATAACTGCTCAGGCGGTTCTTGAGGTTTTTTGCTTTACCCACGTATATTATGGTGTCTTCACCATCGTACATGCGATAAACACCAGGTGACGTAGTCACCCGACTCAAAAATTCTTTGGGATCAAATTCCGACGATGACATCGTCATAACTTAAAGCTTACTACTGTCCAACATGCCATGACGAATTGCGAGATGGGTCAGTTCAACATCACCGTTAATATCTAACTTATTGAATAGCCTGTAACGATAACTGTTGACTGTTTTAGGGCTTAGGTTCAGGCGTTCGGAAATGTCTTGCACCTTTTCACCTTTGGTAATCATCATCATGATTTGAAGTTCGCGGTCGGACAAGTCATGAAATGGATTTTCACTGGCGCCCGGAGCAATTCGGTATAACGCAATTTGCTGGGCAATATCTGAAGCAATATACCGTTGACCACTATTCACTTGGCGAATAGCGTTGATCACTTCGTCGTGACCGGCATTTTTGGACAGATAGCCAAAGGCTCCCGCTTGCATGACTTTGCTGGGCAGCGGATCTTCGGTATGAATGGTTAACACCATGATCTTAATATCTGGGTTGTAGCGCAATATCTTTTTGGTGGCTTCAATGCCGCCAATACCTGGCATATCCATGTCCATCAGTACAATGTCTGGCTCATGTGCACGACACCACTTTACCGCCGCCTCTCCACAGTCGGCTTCGCCTACAATCTTTATGCCTCGAACATCTTCGAGAATACGTCTAATACCAGTGCGGACGAGTTCATGATCGTCGACTAGAAAAACATTAATCAAAATGACACCCCAATTAGGATTTTGGCTTGTTTCCGCTACAAAAAAATTGTGCTTCCCAGCGCGATAATCGTTGTTTAAATTTTATTGTTAATTCGCGCTCCGGCAAACCTGCCGAGCCAACCTATGTAAGTTATACAGCATTGCGCCGCTAAGCAAGTACTAAGCTCTGTTCTAGGCCTCGAAACTTAACAAAATTCACGGTCTAAAGCTTAAATATTCAAACAAAATCCTGATTGAATGGAGTATCTCAAATTTTTACAATTTCTGGGTTTTGATACCTGCTATTTGGTGCCAATAGCCATTGTTTGTATGATTCGCTGTCACTATCGAATTAGGGCTATTTTGTATTGCATGGACTTCAGTTAGTAATCGTTTAAAACTAAAGTCGCTTGGACTGAGTCTAAAATAATCAACAATGCCATTCATAGACGCCATTTCTGGACGTAAATCGTAGATATCTCCGGACATGGTCTGAATACCGTTGAGTGTGAATAAACGTTGGCCTTCCAAGCTGTCCACGGTTCTTCCCTGTGGATACTCGATGCAACATTTCTTACATTGATCTTTGGGCTTATTCTCAGAACGAGCGGTAAAACAGCGGGCTGAATATGCGAGTGGTAAGTGCCCATAGCCTAGTACTTCCACCTCAAAATCACCACGAACACCTTGCTCTTCAGCATCTGACAGTGTGTTGCAGAGCCAGTCACGAGATAGTTCAACAGGCATGACCCAACGCACCATGCCTGCTCTCATTAATCGCTGGAGTGCCGAAACGTTATAACAATTCAAAGAAGGCCCTGCCACAAAGGGAAGTTTATATTCTTTAGCAAGCTGAACGGCTGACATATCATTGGCTTCAATCGTAAATTCACCATTTTCAAAAAATGGCTTCATCATCAATAGTTCTTGTGAGCACTCAACTAATGCCAGTGTAGAGAGCACAACTTGTTTGCCACTTCGCGCTAAGTCCTGAGCAAGTCCCAGCCATTCCGACGGTTTTAATTCATTGCGCTTGGCGCAGACCGTTTCTCCCACATAAACAAGCTCAACCGAGCTTTGCGCGACTTCAGTATAAAACTGTTCGATGGTGGCTTTTGGCCAGTAGAATTGAATGGGCCCAACTGATAGTTTCATGTGTCGTTCCTACTTCCAACTTCGGTGATATGCGCCAAGGGTGGTTTGGCTGCCTTCTGACAATGATGAAAGTGATTCCATAATTTGGCGACTTACGCTGTAATGGTCGGCGTTGGATTTATAGGCATCTATAGCTTCTCGCCACGCTTTGGTCACAGCGGCTGTATATGCAGGACTGCGCTGACGACCTTCAATCTTGACCGAGCAAATTCCCGCTTTGAACAATTCAGGAAGAATCGACATGGTGTTTAAACTGGTCGGTTCCTCAAGCGCGTGAAATACCTCTCCGTCAACATCAAACCGTCCTTTACATAATGTTGGGTAGCCTGCCTGTTCATTGGCACCAAACCGATCAATCAAAAGGTTATCGAGCCGAGTTTCCATGCCGCCATCGGGCAGCGGATCCCAGCGCACAAATTTTGCAGGAGAACAGGCTCCCACAGTGTTAGGGCTTTCTCCCGTTAGATAGGACGATAAGTAGCAACGTCCTTCGGCCATAATGCACAAACTGCCAAACGCAAACACTTCCAAGTCAACGTCCACTTCTTGCGCTAATTGCATGACTTGCTTCATGGCCAATACTCGTGGCAGTACAACGCGTTTTACATTGAACTCTTCTTGGTAGTACTTAATAGCAGCAGCATTAGTAGCAGAGGCTTGAACAGATAGGTGAATTTCAGTGTTTGGATATTGCTCTGCGGCATAACTGAGCACGCCTAAATCAGCGATAATTAAAGCATCCACTCCTGCATCAACACTTGTATCAACCGCATGTTTCCAGCGGGATTCATTGCCGGGATGAGCAAAGGTGTTGATGGCAACATGAATATTTTTTTGATGAGACTTAACGTATTCAACTGCCTTGATTAGGCGCTTATCGTTAAAATTGAGCCCTGCAAAATGACGCGCATTGGTGTCATCTTTCAGGCCTAAGTAAACTGCATCTGCACCATTGTCGATAGCCGCTTTAAGAGCAGGGAGCGAACCGGCAGGGGCAAGGAGTTCCATAATCACGTACTTTTTGTCAGCTCGAGTGAACCCAATATGGTAGTGAACGATTCTTTGATGTTTATTGATTCAGATTATCTGAAACCAACTTCAACGGAATTATACTGTTGTTTTTATGAACATTGCCTGACTTATGCTAAACAAACTTGCTCACATTGCGCTTCATAAAGGACCTTCAGTCCTAAGATACCCGATTCAACATGTTCCATTTGCACTGCAAAAAAAGCCTATTGACGCCATTCTTAACCGATTCTTGAAAGAAGCAATAGATGATGGTGATTTGGAGTTTTTAGAACAACGCTGGCTTTGTATTCAAGTGTCAGATCTCGACTTTGGCATTGATATTAGTGTGGTCAATAATGTGATTGTCTCTCGCGCAAGCAACGCCCATACCACGGCCGATGTGACCTTCACCGGCAATAGTAAAGATCTATTGATCCTAGCCACTCGTTACGAAGATCCAGATGCTTTGTTTTTCCAACGCCGATTGCAAATTAACGGTAACACTGAATTAGGCTTGGGCATCAAGAATGTGATCGACGGATTGGATTGGGAAAAATTGCCCGCGTTTGTTTTGAAGTCACTAGAGGTTGGAACTCAGTTGTTGCAACGCTCAGAACAATACCAACAAAGTCTCACATCGCAGACGCTGAACGAGACTCAGCAATCTTCACGTTAATTCATAGGCAGCCAACAAAAGCAAAAATATCAACAATAACGACCATTTATTGACTTTAACTTTTGCGTTTATTGATATTTTCTTTTAACAAGTTTATAACATTCGTTGTTTTCAAATCAGCTGTTGGCATTATTGCATGCTATATGTTCGAACTAAGTCTCAGGGTTTTACACTTATAGAAATCGTGGTTGTTGTCGTCATTCTGGGCGTTTTAGCCGTGACTGCAGCCCCACGCTTTCTCAGCTTCAAAACTGACGCTCGTATCTCTGCTCTAGAAGGCATTGCAGCTAGTCTAGATACCGCAACGTCATTAATTCAATCCAAAGCAGTGATCATGGGTAAAGAAAACCAATTAATGGGGACCACGCTTGCTTTCGATAACATTAGCTTGACTATCTATAATCAGGGCGTGCCACGCGAAGTGTGGAATGGCGGTTTCATCCAGCTCATTGAAGGGCAATTCAATTACTTAGGCAGAGCAGCCGCGACAATGCCAACTCTCTGCACAAACGCACAAATGTGTATCATTGATAACTTGATTGTCGAGAATGTCATTACTGGCAAGGGCGGATACGGTATTTTCTTCTTCCCCGAAGGAAAGAGCCTCTCAGAGAAAGATTGCTTTGCCTATTATGCATTTGAATTAAGCAACGTTGGCAACGGTGAACTCGTATATAAAGAAACCGGCACTGTCACAACGGGGTGCTAGGGCCAGCATTCGACATATTAGTTCTAGTCTTGCCCTATCAATAGCGGCGTTTAACGCTCAACCGTAATTTGAGCCCTCAACGAAAAAAGCCTGCTATCAAAGCAGGCTTTTCGAAATAAGTGGCGGAGAGAGAGGGATGATACGGTGCAAGCACCTTCCCTTCGGGCCGACGCTAAAGCGTCGTTGTTTCGCGCTTTTTACAAAGCGCTCAGCTCGAACCCAGCGGGGGCTCTCACCCTCTCTTTTCAATAGCGGCGTTTGGCGCTCAACCGTAATTTGAGCCCTCAACGAAAAAAGCCTGCTATCAAAGCAGGCTTTTCGAAATAAGTGGCCCAGAGAGGGATGATACGGTGCAAGCACCTTCCCTTCGGGCCGACGCTAAAGCGTCGTTGTTTCGCGCTTTTTACAAAGCGCTCAGCTCGAACCCAGCGGGGGCTCTCACCCTCTCTTTTCAATAGCGGCGTTTGGCGCTCAACCGTAATTTGAGCCCTCAACGAAAAAAGCCTGCTATCAAAGCAGGCTTTTCGAAATAAGTGGCGGAGAGAGAGGGATTCGAACCCCCGGAAGGTTTGACCCTTCGCCTGATTTCAAGTCAGGTGCATTCAACCGAGCTCTGCCATCTCTCCGCAGCAGTGAGCGCATAATAATGATGAGGCTTACGCTTGTAAAGTAAAAAATATGAAATACATTTTGTTTGCTTGAACTTCGTACAAACTGGTCAATCAACATTCAAAACGACCAACGTATGAGCAAGCGCTCAGCTCGAACCCAGCGGGGGCTCTCACCCTCTCTTTTCAATAGCGGCGTTTAACGCTCAACCGTAATTTGAGCCCTCAACGAAAAAAGCCTGCTATCAAAGCAGGCTTTTCGAAATAAGTGGCGGAGAGAGAGGGATTCGAACCCCCGGAAGGTTTGACCCTTCGCCTGATTTCAAGTCAGGTGCATTCAACCGAGCTCTGCCATCTCTCCGCAGCAGTGGGCGCATATTAATGATGCGCTTGAAAGTTGTAAAGTAAAAATTCACAAAAACATCGCATTCCTTCGCAACCGCTGTTTTTTCAATCAATCATCAAGAAAAAACCAGCTTTATTGACACAATATGTAACCGTTAGAACTTGAAAAACAAACGAATCATCGCCACTATTAATACAAGTCGGGAACTCACACGTATAATTGGGTTCTAAACGCTTAAGTGTATTTTTAAAAGGAGCCAATTAATGGCACAACCAAGCATGTATAGCCCAGCAGTGGAAGCTGGTTCCATCAATAAGATGGTTCGTAATACTTATTCACTGTTGGGTATGACTCTACTTTTCAGCACCGTCACAGCCGGCGTATCTATGGCAATGAATTTGAGCCATATTGCTGCTTTAGTAATGATGCTTGCGGCATTCGGTTTGCTATTCGTTGTAAACAAAAAAGCTGACTCTGCATCAGGTCTGGGATGGATCTTTGCATTCACAGGTTTGATGGGAGCCTCGCTTGGACCAATGTTGAATGCCTATGCTGCGATGCCAAACGGCCCATCGCTAATTATGCAAGCACTCGGTGGAACGGCGTTAATCTTCTTCGGACTGTCTGCATATGCAATGACTACGAAGAAAGACTTCTCGTTCATGGGCGGCTTCTTAATGACAGGCTTGATTGTCGCTGTTGTTGCGTCAATCGCGAACATCTTCTTGCAGATTCCAGCGTTGAGCTTGGCAATCTCTGCAGCAATGGTGCTGGTCATGTCTGGCCTGATCCTTTTTGACACAAGTCGTATTATCAATGGTGGCGAGACGAACTACATTCGTGCGACTGTTGCTTTATATCTCGACGTGTTTAACTTGTTTGTTCACTTGCTCCACTTGTTGGGCGTGATGAACGACGACTAATTCGAGAAAGCCCCGAAAGGGGCTTTTTTTTATGACTACTTTTACGCTTCTTATCGATAGTTCTCCTGAACGATACAACGCACATTTCAATGCCATTTCGTTTTGCCGTTCGGCACTTGAACAAGGGCATCAAATTCAACAAATATTCTTCTTTCAAGATGCGGTGCGCATTGCCGATTCTCGACTTGATCTCCCCGCCGACGAATGGGACCCGCAAGTACATTGGCAACAGCTCGCAACATCTCACAATCTAAATTTAGAAATTTGCAGTGCTGCCTCTCAGCGTCGAGGGTTAGGCGGCGCTGAATCTTTAGAGGAAGCAGAGGAAGCAGAGCAAGCACAACTTGCAGAGGGCTTTAAGATTGGCGGTTTAGGTGTATTAGTGAAAGCATCCATTTCATCAGACCGAGTGATACAATTCTAATGGTTTTAATTTGGAGTACTCAATCACCAATTGGCGACGTTGCAGCCCGCGAGACGCTCGATGCTGCGTTGGCATTTGCGGCCTACGATCAGGCTGTAACATTGCTACTATCTGACGCTGGCGTCATGCAATTACAATCGATGCCGAACGCCAAACAAGCCGGCGCAAAAAACATGTCAAAATTGATGAAAGCACTCCCGATGTACGACATCGACAATGTTTATGCATGCCAAACAAGCTTAAGTCGCTTCTCTATCGATACTCAGCAATGCGTCACACCGGTTCAAACTGCAACTACAGACGACATTCATGCGCTGATATTAGGAGCGACTCATGTCATCAGAGTCTAAATCGATACTTTACGTGGTTCGTTCTGAAACACCGCCAGCATGGTCCCAACACGTGTCCTCTGCGGATTCCATATTATTGGTGGAAAATGGCGTGTATTTGCATGCCAGTGAGCATTTTCGGACTGCTCGTGTATATGTTCTGACATCGGATGTAGTGGCTCGGGCCATCACAACCCAAGCTCAGTTGGTAGACCACGACGACTGGGTTAAACTGTCGCTCTCACACGATCAAATCATCCGTCTATGAATGAATTACACATGCCAAACGGTGATGTTTTAACACTCGACAAACACGGCTACCTCGCCAATGTAAATGACTGGTCTGAAACGGTCGCCACTGAATTTGCTAAACTCGAAAACATTGAGCTTTCAGCTGAGCACTGGGAAGTGGTGAACTTTGTTCGACAATTCTATTTAGAATTTGATACCAGCCCCGCCATTCGAATGCTGATTAAAGCATTGTCAAAACAGTGGCCAGAAGAAAAAGCCAATAGCCGTTATTTGTATCGTTTGTTTAAAAAAGGCCCTGCGAAGCAGGCCACCCGGATTGCAGGTTTGCCCAAACCAGCAAAGTGTATCTAAAGCTTCTCTGACCCACTTGGGTTGATGTAGTAAACACAAAAAAAGCCGCTCGAGAGCGGCTTTTTTAGATGAACAAGTTGGCTTAGCCAATTACTTGTTTTCCGCCCATATAAGGCACGAGTACTTCTGGCACATCTACTTTTCCATCAGCGCGCTGATAATTTTCTAAAATAGCGACTAACGTCCGCCCTACAGCTAAACCTGAACCGTTAAGCGTATGGAGTAAATCAGGTTTTTTAGCGCCTTCTGCACGATAACGAGCTTGCATGCGACGTGCTTGGAAATCACCCATATTCGAACATGAGGATATTTCACGGTAAGTGTCTTGTGACGGTAACCAGACCTCCAAGTCGTAAGTTTTTTGCGCTCCGAATGTCATGTCACCGGTACACAACACGACCTTGCGATAGGGTAAGTTAAGCAGTTGAAGCACTTTTTCAGCCTGGCCTGTGAGCTCCTCCAACGCGTCCATCGACTTTGATGGCTCAACCACCTGCACCAATTCAACTTTATCAAACTGATGCTGACGGATAAGCCCACGAGTGTCGCGGCCGTATGAACCGGCTTCAGAACGGAAACATGGCGTGTGTGCTGTGAGTTTCACCGGTAGTGCAGAGAAATCTAAAATAGTGTCTCTGACGGTATTGGTCAATGGCACTTCGGCAGTTGGAATCAGTGACATCCCCACACCTTCTTCAGTGGCCGGCTGAGTGTGAAACAAGTCTTCTGCGAACTTGGGTAACTGGCCGGTTCCAAACAAGCTGTCTGAATTCACTAGATACGGAACGTAACACTCAGTATAACCGTGCTCTTGCGTGTGAAGATCTAACATAAATTGAGATAGAGCACGGTTCAGACGCGCCATTTCACCGCGCATGATGATAAACCGGGAACCACTGACTTTCACTGCAGTTTCAAAGTCTAAACCATTGTTCGTTGCGCCCACATCAACATGATCCTGAACTTCAAAATCGAATTCACGTGGCGTTCCCCAACGGCTTACTTCTACGTTGTCATCTTCGTCTTTACCATCTGGCACGTCAGCAGCAGGCAAGTTGGGTACGCCCAACAAAAGATCATTCAACTTGTCTTGAAGCTCTGTCAGTTCAATCTTAGCAGAATCTAATTTGCTACCCAATTCACCCACTTCGGCTAACAATGGCGCAATATCTTCACCGGCGGCCTTAGCTTTGCCAATGCCTTTTGAACGAACATTACGCTCGTTCTGCAAGGTTTCGGTTTCAACTTGAAGATCTTTACGACGGGATTCCAGCGCTAAGAAACCATCTTTATCAAATTCAAATCCTTTGCGGGCAAGCTGTGCAACAACATTGTCCAAATCATTTCTGAGTAACTTAGCGTCTAACATCGTGTTATCCAATCGGAATGTATTAATTTAAAAACGCACTGATTTTACCCGCTCTGCTCAGTGGAGGCAAAGCACAATTGCGGGTTTCAGCTACTTATGGCGCTTGTTAGCCGCATTTTTGTTCAACTCATCCATCCACGCCATCTTTTCAGTTATTTTCTTTTCGAGTCCGCGTTCTGTGGGCTGATAAAAAGCAACATCTTTGAGCCTATCTGGCAAATAATTCTCGCCTGCAGCAAAACCGAGCGGCTCATCATGCGCATATCGATACCCGTCGTTGCACCCCATTTCCTTCATCAATTCGGTGGGCGCATTGCGCAAATGCAAGGGCACCTCTAGCGTGCCAAGTTCTCGAACTGCCGCTCGCGCTGCTTTATATGCGGTATACACAGCGTTACTTTTTGGGGCAACAGCCATGTACACCGCAGCCTGAGCAATGGCGCGTTCGCCTTCGGCGGGGCCAACACGGTGAAAGCAGTCCCATGCCGACAACGCGACTTGCATCGCTTTGGGGTCGGCATTACCAACATCTTCTGATGCAATAGCTAATAAGCGGCGCGCTGCAAGCAACGGATCCATCCCACTTTCAAGCATGCATGCAAACCAATACAAAGCACCATCGGGTGATGAGCCGCGAATCGACTTATGAAATGCCGATAATAAATCATAATATCGGTCGCCTTGCTTGTCGGCTGCCACCGCTTGTTCGCCAGCAGCCTCTTGAATAGATTCGAGGCTCACAATAGCTTGGCCGTGCTCATTAACCGAGGCTAGATCGTGTGCAATCTCAAGCGTATTGAGTAGCCGTCTGGCGTCACCTTGTGACGCTCTAATCAGCGCTGTTCGAGCATCGTTTGTTAGGTGCTCTAAACCAAGTTGAAGGCCTTCTTCTGAGGTCAAAGCTCGGTCAATCACAACGTTTAGATCATCCGTCGTTAATGACTTGAGCAGATAAACTCGTGCCCTCGAAAGCAGTGCGTTATTCAGTTCAAAGGATGGGTTTTCTGTAGTTGCACCAATAAATGTAACTGTGCCATCTTCAATAAACGGCAGTAAGGCGTCTTGCTGCGATTTGTTGAAACGATGGACCTCATCAATAAACAATAAGGTACGCGAAGATTTACTCTGCGCGTTGGTAATTGCCGCGCGAATATCTTTAACCCCGGCACTCACTGCAGAGATACGCTCAACGTGAGAGTCGGCGTAGAAGGCTATGATTTCTGCTAACGTGGTCTTTCCCGTCCCCGGAGGACCCCACAAAATCATTGAGTGGCACTGGCCCGCTTCAAGCGAGCGACGCAAGCCTTTGCCTTGCCCTAATATGTGCTGCTGGCCAACATAGTCTTCCAATCGTTTGGGCCGCATGCGAGCGGCCAACGGTTGATGTTGAGCATGACCAAATAGGTCGTTATTCATGAGTTAGTCATTCGTATTGGCTAAGGACGTTGATCATCAACGTCAACACCGTCGGGAACAACAAAGGTGAAAAGGTTGTCGTCTTCAGGCGCTGTTTTGGCGAAATTACTTAATGTAAATACTGTGCGCTTACTTTGAGAGTCGAGCATGATAATTGATTCGATCACATCAGCATTTAAATTGACTTGGAGCCAAGCTACGTTGGTTACATTGTTCGGCGTAATTCGGTAGCCTTTATCGTTTTTCTCAATGGAATACTCTCGCCAAACATCGGGATCGTCACTGGTGAGCAACATAAAAGGTGATTGGGAAATGGACTGTTCCAAATCAAACACACTCACTTGCTCTAAAAATGGACTGTAAAGCCATAACGTCACGCCATCAGAAAGCAACAACTCTTCATCTGGGATTTGAACTTCCCAACGGAGTTTATTGGGGTGTTTAATCATCAATTGGCCAGACGACTGCTGAAGCAAACTTTGTTTTTCGTCGAAAACAGTTTGCTTAAAGTCTGCTTGAAACCCCTTCATACTCGACAAATAGTCTTGCAGTTGAATTTCAGATTCGCGGTCGGCTATTGCGCTAAAAGACACCAAACTACTTAATAAGAGCGCTGCGCTGGTCATCACCGTGCGGCCTACAAAACGTTTAATTACTGTCATTAATCTTTTACCGGTGGAGGAGCAAGGACTTCGCGGTTACCGTTATTACCCGGCTGCGAAACAATACCATCCACTTCCATTTGTTCAATAATTCGTGCCGCGCGGTTATAACCAATTTTAAGTTTACGCTGCACACTTGAGATAGAACCGCGTCGTGTTTCGCACACAAACGCTACCGCTTCGTCGTATAGCGGATCATAATCTTCCTCTTCACTGGTTTTTTCGCCAGGCATAACAATGTCTTCACTGCCTTCACCACTCAAAATTTCTTTTAAGTAGTTAGGCTTGCCACGAACTTTCCAATCACTGACAACGGCATGAACTTCATGGTCATCAACAAATGCTCCGTGAACTCGCGTAGGTACGCCAGATCCAGGCGGTAGATACAGCATATCGCCCTGCCCCAACAAGTTCTCTGCCCCTTGTTGGTCGAGAATCGTTCTGGAGTCAATACGCGATGAAACTTGGAATGCCATGCGAGTTGGAATGTTGGCTTTGATCAGGCCAGTGATCACATCTACACTTGGACGTTGCGTTGCCAAAATAAGGTGAATACCCGCCGCGCGGGCTTTTTGGGCAATACGCGCAATAAGCTCTTCAACTTTTTTGCCAACAATCATCATCATGTCAGCAAATTCATCCACAACAACAACAATGCGTGGCAGTGTTTCAAGCATAGGCGCTTCGCTTTCAAACTGGTCGGTTTCTTTCCACAACGGATCGAACAGCGGCTGACCGGCTTCGCGCGCGTCACGTACCTTTTTATTAAAGCCATCTAGATTACGAACGCCCATAGCTGACATCAATTTATAGCGTCGCTCCATTTCGCCCACACACCAGCGCAATGCATTCGATGCCTCCTTCATATCGGTGACAACTTCGGCCAACAAATGAGGAATGCCTTCATACACCGACAACTCCAACATTTTGGGGTCGATCATAATGAAACGAACTTCCTCTGGTGAGCTTTTGTATAGCAAGCTCACAATCATCACGTTGACCCCAACAGACTTACCCGAGCCGGTTGTACCTGCCACCAGTAAGTGCGGCATTTTTGCAAGGTCCACCACTACGGGTTGACCGGCGATATCGCCTCCCAACACCATCGTTAAAGGTGACTTCGCCTCGTCGAATTTTTCAGAAACCAAAACTTCACTGAGTCGAACAATTTCACGATGTTTGTTTGGAATTTCAATACCAACGTAAGTTTTACCTGGGATCACCTCAACCACACGAACGCTAAGGGCGGACAAACTGCGCGCCAAATCTTTCGATAGATTAGTGAGCTTCGACACTTTAATACCTGGCGCTAAATCAAGCTCAAAACGCGTGATCACAGGGCCAGGAAAGACACCCACCACTTTGGCTTGAATATTGAAATCGAGTAACTTCGCTTCGACCAACGCAGACACGGCATCGAGCTCTTCCTGCGTGATCGGATTTTCTCGCTTCTGCGGTTTATCTAATAGCTCAAGCGATGGCAAAGGTGCCATAGGAGGAATATCTGGGTTCAGTTGATCTTTGTGATAAACCGTCCCGTCTTGCACCACAAATTCGTCGCCTTCAGTTTCTTGAGCCGATGGACTTGGTGGAGCTGCCAAAGGTGGCATGTCTGTCGGCTCTGCTGAGCTGCTGTCTTCGAGAGACGGCTCTTTTCGCTCTGCAATGACCTCTTCTTTAGCGCCGCCAAGAAGATCTTTAAGCAAGCTACTCATGGCCGGTTTCTCTTCTTCAGCTTCGACTTCAGGTGCGGGCGCCACCGAGTTCAACGCCTCGGTTTGCATATCATCAACCTGCTCTTGCTCGGCTTCTTCTTGCTCATTTCGGCGCTGTTCTAACCATTGCTGTGGCCATTGCCATAGCCAGTCTGCAGCGCGACATACTTTTTCCCCCAGCCGTTCCGCCAGCATCACCAGCGACCAGCCCGACAAGAGGTTAAATGCCAGCACCACGAGTGCCGTAAGCAGCAGTAAACTACCTCCTAAACCAAACACAGGTAGAAATGACTGTGCAACAAGATCGCCAAACAATCCGCCTGAACTGAAGTTGTACAGATCATCAAAGTTGATACTGGACAAGCCGGTTAAACCGAGCAACAAACTCACACTGCCTATCATTCTTAAACTTAAAGAAAGGTAATCTAATTTAGTCATGTTGTATCTGTGATTGAACAAAGCCCAGCCTAACAACGCAATTAAAATAGGGGCAAAGTAAGCAGACCAGCCAAACATGAACAATAGAAAATCGGCGCACCAAGCACCAGCAGAGCCAGCGGCATTGTGTATGTCGCCGTGAAAACTGCTTTGAGACCAACCCGGATCCCCAGGATGAAAAGTAACAAGGGCAATCAGTAGGAATAGCGCCGCTACAGAAAAAAGTAATAAGCCAGCTTCAAAGAGCCGTTGTAAGCCAGTCATGGTCGGGCGCACCGCTGTTTCGTTCAAGACAAATCAATTCCATATGAAAAACTCGCTACACCTTAACAAAATCATGGCCATTACCAAAGTGTTGAGGCTCGGTAATGCACCAAGCCTACTATTTAATTTGTAGGGTTGTTTTAGCCTGTACTTCTTCCATGACTACGTAAGTTCGGGTGTCGCTAACACCGGGTAATTTAAGCAAAGTATGGCTGAGCATTGCCCGATACGCCGACATATCAGACACCCGAGTTTTCATCAGGTAATCAAAACTCCCGCTCACCAAATAGCATTCCAATATCTCGTCCAACTGAAACACTGCTTTGTTGAATTTTTCGAATACATCGGGGCTTGAACGATCAAGCGTAACCTCAATAATTACTAACAAACTACTGCCAACCTTTGCAGGGTCGATATTGGCTTGATATCCGGTAATGACGCCTTGTTGTTCGAGCCGTTTTACACGTTCCAAACAAGGTGTCGCCGAAAGGCCAACGCAGCGAGACAGCTCAACATTAGACATTCGCCCGTTATTTTGAAGCTCTGTAAGAATTTTCCGATCAATTCGATCAAGTGGTTTGTTTGGCATGTAAAGCAATTAACCAGTGTTTTAACAATGTTTTTTACATCATATCAGTTTTTATCGCTATAAAATTGTAGTTTTTTGGTAAGTAATTCGTTAAACATATTTCTATACTTGATAACAATTCATCCCTACATTCAAGCGAGTAAAGACCATGCTAATCGGCGTCCCAACAGAAATTAAAAATCACGAATATCGAGTCGGCATGGTGCCAGCCAGTGTTCGAGAACTCACTCAACGTGGCCATCAAGTGTTGGTCCAAACCGGCGCAGGGTTAGGCATTGGCTTCGCAGACTCCGAATACCAAGCTGCAGGAGCTGATATAGCGTCCGATGCTGCTAGCGTATTTGCAACATCAGATATGATTGTCAAAGTGAAGGAGCCTCAGGCTGTTGAGCGTGCAATGTTACGTGAAGGACAAATCTTGTTTACCTACCTGCACCTTGCCCCTGATCCGGAACAAACCACAGATTTGGTCGACTCCAAAGCTGTTTGCATCGCATATGAAACGGTAACTGACAACACTGGCGGCCTACCGTTGCTTGCCCCTATGTCTGAAGTCGCTGGGCGTATGTCGATTCAAGCTGGTGCGCAAGCGCTTGAACGTTCTCGCAAGGGCCGAGGTATGTTGCTTGGCGGTGTACCAGGCGTTGAACCTGCGAAAGTCGTGATCATTGGTGGCGGCATGGTCGGCGCAAACGCGGCGCAAATGGCAATCGGCACGGGCGCAAATGTTGTCATTCTGGACCGAAGTATTCCGGTACTTCGCCGCTTGAACGCCCAATTCGGCAATGCTATCACCACTGTATACTCAACGACCGAAGCGATTGAGAAGCACGTGCTCGACGCCGATTTGGTGATCGGTGGCGTTCTCATCCCGGGTGCAGCCGCTCCAAAACTCGTCACGGCTGAGCATATCCGAGATATGAAAAATGGAGCAGCCATCGTCGACGTAGCGATTGACCAAGGTGGCTGTATTGAAACATCAGTAGCCACCACACACGACGAACCTACTTACGTAGTTGATGGAGTGGTGCACTATTGCGTTGCTAACATGCCAGGTGCCGTACCACTGACCAGCACATTTGCACTGAACAATGCCACACTGCCCTACATCATCGAGCTGGCCGACAAAGGCTACAAACGCGCCCTCACAGAAAATTCACATCTAATGAATGGCTTGAATGTGATCAACGGTCAAATTACCTGTGAAAGTGTTGCTACGGCATTAAACTACCCGTTCGTACCTGCAAAACAGGCATTGTCATAAAACAAAACGTTCTAACGTATTTGCTAAAAAGGGCCCTGTTGGGCCTTTTATTTTGCCTCTATGCCCACACTTTATATTTACGTTCACTAACGAACACGCGTAGAATCTGCGGCTCTGTTTCGCACCACTTCGGCTTGGGAGTCACGTAATGAGTGAAGCCAAACACAATAAATTAATGATTTTAGGTTCGGGTCCTGCAGGTTATACCGCGGCTGTATATGCTGCGCGTGCCAACCTGAACCCAGTTTTAGTTACCGGTATTCAACAAGGCGGTCAATTGACCACCACCACAGATGTTGAAAATTGGCCTGGTGATCCTGAAGGATTAACAGGACCTGCGTTGATGGATCGCATGAAGCAACATGCTGAAAAATTCGACACAGAAATTATTTACGATCACATCAACCGTGTTGATTTTAGCGAGCGTCCATTCCGCCTCATTGGTGATTCAGCGGAATACACATGCGACTCACTGATTATCTGTACTGGTGCTTCTGCCATGTATTTAGGCCTAGAGTCTGAAACAGCGTTTATGGGCAAAGGTGTTTCAGCATGTGCGACCTGTGATGGCTTTTTCTATCGCAATCAAAAAGTAGCCGTTGTCGGCGGCGGTAATACCGCTGTTGAAGAAGCGTTGTACTTGGCGAATATTGCGTCAGAAGTTCACTTGGTCCACCGCCGTGATACCTTCCGTGCAGAAAAAATACTGATCAAGCGTCTGGAAGATAAAGTTGCTGAAGGCAAGATTATTCTTCATACCGATCGTACGCTTGATGAAGTGCTCGGCGACGACATGGGTGTGACCAGCATTCGCCTCAAAGACACCAAAAGCGATGCCACTGAAACCGTTGACGTGATGGGCGTATTTATTGCCATTGGCCACAAGCCAAACACGCAAATTTTCGACGGCCAACTCGAAATGAGCAATGGTTACCTGAAAGTTCAATCAGGCACCGAAGGCAATGCTACACAAACATCAATTGAAGGTATTTTCGCTGCGGGAGACGTGATGGATCATACCTATCGCCAAGCAATTACCTCTGCTGGCTCTGGCTGTATGGCAGCGCTCGATGCAGAACGTTATTTGGACGCATTAGGCAAGGCGTAACACCACGATGCTGACGCTACTGTCGGATGACGTAAGTCAGTTTCCCCCCGTAGGCAAAGCACTTGCTGAGCCGAATGGGTTGCTCGCGGTTGGAGGCGATCTTCAACCCGAGCGATTACTTCACGCCTATCGCCAAGGAATATTCCCTTGGTATGGTGAAGGAGAACCCATCATGTGGTGGTCTCCGGAACCCCGATGTGTGGTGCCCGCAGCCACTTACGCACCCAATCGAACCCTCCGCAAACTTTGGCGTAATCACCCTTTCACGATCACTTATAATCAATGTTTCAATCGCGTCATTGAAATGTGCGCTGAAGAAACCGCGACTCGGCCCGAGACATGGATCATTGATGATATGATCGATGCCTACAAAACATTGCACCGCATGAATCACGCACACTCCATAGAGATTTGGCTCGGTAATAAATTAGTGGGTGGATTGTATGGTCTTCAAATCGGTGGCGTGTTTTGTGGAGAATCGATGTTTAGCCGACATACCGGCGCCTCTAAAGTAGCTTTTCTGGCTCTTGTTGAACAAATGAAACATAAACAATTGCCTTTGCTCGATTGCCAACTCGAAAATGACCACTTGATGAACTTAGGCGCCTCGTTAATGCATCGCGCTGATTTCATCACCAGCCTTTCAACATGCGCCGCACTGAGCAGGGAAGCCATTTTTAATGACGAATGAAAATTTGACATCCGCTCGCTTAGCGATTACCAACGCTATGGATTGCAGTTATATCGTCGGAAACGAGGAGCAACTGCTGTTTGTGCTCGACAAACAAGTACTCAACGACGACTCATACGAGCAATTGCTAGCGCAGGGTTTTCGTCGCAGCGGTGGCGATATATATCGACCACACTGCCCTAGTTGCTCAGCGTGTAAGTCATTACGCGTTGATGTGGAGCAGTTTAAGCCGTCTACCAGCCAAAAGCGCGTGAACAAGAAAAACGCTCATATTGATTGGCGCGCAACGCTCACCCCGCATCCTGATCATTACCCTTTGTATGAACGCTATATCTCTGAGCGACATCAAGATGGGTCCATGTACCCGCCTAACCCAAACCACATGGAAAACTTTACTCAATGCAGTTGGTTACAAGTCATGTACGTGGAAGGTTGGCTGGGCGATAAACTTATCGCTGTGGCAGTAACCGATCTGCTCCCTAATGCACTTTCCGCGCTCTACACCTTCTTCTCACCGGAATTAGATAAGCTATCGCTCGGCACCGCATGTGTTTTAAAACAAATCGAATTTGCCAAGCAACTTGAGAAAAAACATGTGTATTTGGGATACCAAATTGATGAGTGCCCGGCCATGAATTACAAATCACGCTATCGCCCTCACCAAGAATTTGTTGATGGTCTTTGGCTTCCTCATAAAAAAGCATCGGACTAACCTTTACAGCGCGCGCTAATTGGTGCACAATTCGGCGCGCTTTATATTACTACTCCAATTGGCAGTTAACGAGAATCCTGAATGGCAAAAGAAGACAACATTGAAATGGAAGGTACGGTTCTTGATACCTTGCCAAACACAATGTTCCGCGTGGAACTAGAAAATGGCCACGTGGTCACCGCACACATCAGCGGAAAAATGCGTAAAAACTACATCCGCATTTTGACTGGCGATAAGGTAACGGTGCAACTCACACCTTACGACCTTACTAAAGGCCGCATCACGTTCCGCGCTCGCTAATTCGCGATCGCCAAACAAGAATTTTTCGGTATTTGTATAAATGCTGATATAAAAAAGGCCCGCTTTATGCGGGCCTTTTTCTGTTTAGGGTTTGTGATCAAGCAGTACAATCAACCGTTTCTTTGCCGTAATCAAACACTAACTTACCGCGTTTGAACGTCACGACCACAGCGCCACCATCAGCTAAACACCCAAACAACAACTCATTCGCCAGTGGTTTCTTGATATTTTCTTGAATCACTCGGGCCATTGGCCGAGCACCCATGGCCTTGTCGTACCCAAGATCAGCCAAGTGACGTCGCGCTTTCACGTCAACATCAAGTGACACGCCTTTCGCGTCGAGCTGAGCTTGAAGTTCAACAATGAATTTATCAACAACCTGCTGAATAACGGTTTCATCAAGGTGATTAAACCAAATAATGCCGTCCAAGCGGTTTCTAAACTCTGGCGTAAATGTACGGTTTATTTCACCCATAGCATCAGTGCTGTTGTCTTGTTCTTGGAACCCAATCGACTTTTTCACAGTCTCTTGGACACCAGCATTGGTCGTCATCACTAAAATCACATTACGGAAATCAGCTTTGCGACCATTGTTATCGGTCAGGGTGCCGTGGTCCATCACTTGCAACAACAAGTTATAAACATCGGTATGCGCCTTCTCGATCTCATCTAATAAAACAACGCTGTGAGGATGGTTCAAAACCGCATCAGTTAACTGACCACCTTGGTCATATCCCACGTAGCCCGGAGGCGCACCAATCAAGCGGCTCACCGCATGCCGCTCCATGTATTCAGACATATCAAAGCGAATAAGCTCAACTCCCATTTGGCGAGCAAGCTGCTGAGTCACCTCAGTTTTACCCACGCCGGTTGGGCCAGCAAATAAGAAACTGCCCACAGGTTTTTGCTCTTGCCCTAAACCAGAGCGCTGCAACAAAATTGCATCCGACAGAACTTCGATTGCATTGTCTTGACCAAACACGACCATTTTCAGATTTCGGCTCAAGTGCTTCAACACATCTTTATCGGTGGATGACACTGACTTTTCCGGAATACGAGCCATTTTGGCAATGATGGATTCAATCTCATGCACGCCCACTGTTTTCTTGCGGCGGCTCACCGGCACTAAGCGCGTGTGTGCCCCAGCTTCATCAATGACATCAATCGCTTTGTCGGGCAAATGACGATCATTGATGTACTTCGCAGATAATTCTGCTGCCAATGAAATAGCTCTGCGCGTGTAACGAACACCATGATGCGATTCATAACGGCCCTTAAGCCCCATTAAGATCTTGGTTGTATCCTCCACACTCGGTTCAACAACATCAATCTTTTTAAAGCGGCGCGCCAGAGCCGTATCTTTCTCAAAAATAGTGCGATATTCCTGATAAGTCGTGGCTCCGATACAACGCAACTTGCCACTGCTGAGCAATGGCTTAATTAGGTTTGACGCGTCCATCATGCCGCCTGATGCTGCTCCCGCCCCGATAATGGTGTGGATTTCATCAATAAACATGATGGCATCGGGCTTCTCTTGGAGCTCTTTGAGCAGTGATTTAAATCGTTTTTCAAAATCACCACGGTACTTCGTACCCGCAAGCAATGCGCCTAAGTCGAGCGAGTAAATCGTACTGTCTTCGATAATATCAGGGACTTGTTTATTAACAATTTTATATGCCAAGCCTTCAGCAATCGCGGTTTTACCCACGCCGGCCTCACCCACCAGCAATGGGTTGTTTTTGCGACGACGACATAGCACTTGAATAGTGCGTTCCAGTTCGAGCTCCCGACCGATGAGCGGGTCAATGCCATCTTCTCGTGCAACTGCATTCAAATTGGTCGCAAAATTGGCCAAGACGGAATCTGATGCGGCAGCTTCTTGCCCTTCATTTTCAGATTCAATCCGTTCTTGCTGCGTGCTCGTCCCATCGCTGCCGGAGTTTTCGACTTTGCGAATACCATGGGAAATAAAATTAACCACATCAAGACGAGATACCGATTCACGTTTCAGAAAGTAAACCGCTTGGCTTTCTTGTTCGCTAAACATAGCTACAAGTACATTCGCGCCTGTCACTTCGCTTCGACCGGATGATTGCACATGAAATACAGCACGTTGTAAAACGCGCTGAAAGCCAAGAGTTGGCTGGGTTTCACGCTCTTGGTCTTCGACTGGGATCAGTGGAGTGGTTTGTTCAATAAATTCTGATAGTGAGAGTTTCAATCTTTCGATATCAGCTCCGCAGGCTTCGAGAGCGCTTATTGCCGCTGGGTTTTGCATCAGCGCCAATAGCAGGTGTTCGACTGTCATAAACTCGTGACGTTTATTTCTCGCATCACGGAATGCGTCATTCAACGAGACTTCTAACTCTTTATTCAGCATCGGCACGCCCCTACTATTTTGTTCACCACCATTGGTGTACTACACAATGTCAATGCAAGTATTACGCCTTTTCCATTGAGCATAACAACGGATGTTCATGCTCTTGCGAATACTCATTAACTTGGACAACTTTTGTTTCCGCTACGTCACGGGTATAGACGCCACAGACTCCTTTACCCTCATGATGCACGTTCAACATAATCTGCGTAGCTTGTTCTACGTTGTGTAAGAAAAAACGTTGCAAAATTTCTATTACAAACTCCATGGGGGTGTAATCGTCGTTATTCAAGACCACTTTGTAGAGCGAAGGCTCTTTTATTTCAATTTTGGGGTCTGCCGTAACAACGTCGTTTTCTAAATCTTGGTTCTTATCACTCATGATAATAGTAGCTCATTGAATCGCTCGTTTTCCGCGGTATTGGTCCACATTTTACCAATCGCACAATTTGTTAACTTACTCATAGCACTTTCTTGACTCATTGAACATTTGTACTAAAGTGGCTCAATGATGGTTTTTTCGCCAATCAATGTATTGGCTTCAAATCCATGCCTGTATTTTGACACAAAAAGTATCAATAGTCGTAAACGAAAGGAAGTAGAAGTATGGCCACCGGTAAAGTGAAATGGTTCAACAACGCCAAAGGATTTGGGTTTATTTGTCCAGATACCGGCGGAGAAGACGTTTTTGCACACTACTCAACAATTGAAATGGACGGTTACAGAACGTTGAAAGCCGGACAAGAAGTCGATTTTGAGTTGCATGAAGGTCCAAAAGGAAATCACGCGCTGAAGATTACCCTACATGACGAAGATGAAAAGTAATCGAGTCTGGTATGAACAGCGCAGATAAAGCAGGTCCACGACCTGCTTTTTTTTTACCTAAAACCCTCTTTTATCGCCACCTCCCCACATTAGACTTTAGTCTACAAGTTTCACTTGAACGCCCAACACTCGACTTAACGCCATGAATTTATTGCGAATATTTTTTTATGTGCGCTGTGTCAAATGAGCTACTTAAAACTTGACCTTACTGGTATAATGCAGACCGATTTTTTACGGGACGAATAAAAAAATGAGAATGGTCTCGGCCATATTTCAAGGTTCCGTATCCTAACTCAAATCTCTGGTGAACCCGCCATTACTAAGGGAAAGTAAATGTCTGATACAACATCAAAAATCATCTACACAAAAACGGATGAAGCCCCTGCTCTGGCAACCTACTCTCTGCTTCCAATTGTCAAAGCATTCACTTTGGCTGCTGGCGTTGACGTAGAAACACGTGATATTTCATTGGCTGGCCGCATTATTGCGAACTTTCCAGACAACTTAACTGAAGAACAAAAAATCTCTGACGCACTTGCTGAACTAGGCGAACTGGCTAAGACCCCAGGCGCAAACATCATCAAGTTGCCAAATGTTAGTGCATCGATTCCTCAGTTAAACGCTGCAATTAAAGAACTTCAGTCACACGGTTACGATATCCCTGAATATCCTGAAGAACCTCAAACTGAAGCTGAACAAAAAATTAAAGCACGCTACTCAAAAATTTTAGGTAGCGCTGTGAACCCTGTTCTTCGTGAAGGTAACTCTGACCGTCGCGTAGCCGCACCCGTTAAGCAATACGCTAAGAAAAACCCGCACTCTATGGGGGCTTGGGAAACAACGTCCAAATCTCACGTAGCTCACATGGAATCTGGCGACTTTTACGGCAGCGAGCAATCAGTCGTGATGGAAGCTGCTGACGACGTGAAAATCGAATTTGTAGCCGCTGACGGCAGCGTCGATGTATTAAAAGCTTCAACAGCATTGTTGACCGGCGAAGTCATCGATTCCGCTGTAATGAGCGTAAGTGCACTCCGTGAATTTTTTGCTAAACAAACTGAAGAAGCGAAACAACAAGGCGTATTGTTATCACTGCATTTAAAAGCAACTATGATGAAGGTTTCAGACCCCATCATGTTTGGCCATGCGGTCACTGTTTATTACAAGGAAGTATTCGAAAAATACGCTGATTTATTCACTGGTCTTGGTGTTGATCCAAGTAACGGTTTAGGTGACGTTTACGCAAAAATTGGTAACTTGCCAGCCGAGCAACGTGAAGCAATTGAAGCCGATTTGCTAGCGGTTTATGACACGCGTCCAGCACTTGCTATGGTCGATTCAGATCGTGGCATCACCAACCTTCACGTTCCAAGCGATATCATCATTGATGCTTCTATGCCTGCGGCCATTCGTTCTTCAGGCCAGATGTGGGGCCCAGATGGAAAATTAGCCGACACTAAAGCAATGATCCCTGATCGCTGTTACGCGGGCGTCTATCAAGAGACGATTAACTTCTGTCGCGAACATGGCGCATTTGATGTGACAACAATGGGCAACGTATCAAACGTTGGTTTGATGGCTCAAAAAGCCGAAGAGTACGGCTCTCACGACAAAACATTCAAAGCACCAGGCACAGGTACTATCCGCGTCGTTAACTCTGCCGGTACGACTTTGATGGAGCACACTGTCGCTGAAGGCGATATTTTCCGCATGTGTCAAACCAAAGACTTGCCAATAAAAGATTGGGTGAAATTAGGCGTAAACCGCGCGAAAGCAACCGGTAACCCTGCGATCTTCTGGCTAGACGAAAATCGCGCTCACGATGCAAACTTGATTGCTAAAGTGAACGCTTATTTACAAGAGCATGACACAGCTGGTCTTGAAATTAAGATTATGGCCCCTGTTGAAGCCACTAAATACACTCTCGCTCGAGTAAAAGCCGGTCAAGATACAATTTCTGTGACGGGTAACGTGTTGCGTGACTACCTCACTGACCTCTTCCCAATTTTGGAACTAGGGACAAGTGCAAAAATGTTATCCATTGTTCCTTTATTAGCAGGTGGAGGCTTGTTCGAAACAGGCGCAGGCGGTTCGGCCCCTAAGCATGTTCAGCAGTTTGAAAAAGAAAACCACTTGCGTTGGGACTCTCTTGGTGAGTTCTTAGCATTGGCTGTTTCTTTAGAAGATTTGGCGATCAAAACAGGCAACGCTAAAGCCAAGGTATTGGCTGAAGCATTAAATATTGCGAATGGTCAGTTCCTCGACAATAACAAGTCTCCATCACGTCGCGTGAATGAACTTGATAACCGCGGTAGCCACTTCTACTTGGCGCTTTATTGGGCACAAGCAATGGCAGCTCAAACTGACGACGCGGCGTTGCAAGCGCTGTTTGCTCCATTAGCGAAGACTTTGATAGAGCAAGAATCTCAAATTGTTGACGAGCTTAACTCAGCTCAAGGCAAGGCAATGGACATCGGGGGTTACTATCACCCAGATGATGCCAAAGGCGCTGAAGCAATGCGTCCAAGCGCAACATTCAACGCTGCGCTCGAAAGCATCGCTTAATTTAAAGGCCCAAACACCTAAGGCGACTCAATAGAGTCGCTTTTTTTATGCCTAAAATAGAAGGTTGGCTCAGTGCATCGTCGTGATGCCGAGCTAATTTCTGCTACTATCGCTACTTCATTGTCAGAATACCGTAATTTGTATGCCCAAGATTCCAAAAAAACACATCAGAAAGTCTTCCGTAAATACCATTGGGCATGCACGAAAATCGTTTAAACGACCACCGCGTAAAAAAGTCGAACACACCAAGTCGGCTGCCGGCCCGTCTCGAGTTATTTTGTTTAACAAACCATTCGACGTTCTGTGCCAATTTACCGATGGCGAGGGTCGCAAAACTCTCGCCGACTTCGTCAGTGTTCCCAACGTGTATGCGGCCGGCAGACTCGACCGCGATAGCGAGGGCCTGTTGCTGCTAACCAATAACGGTAAATTAAATGCCAAACTGACCCAGCCGGGTAAGAAAACACGTAAAACATATTGGGTGCAGGTTGAAGGAATTCCGACTGAGCTTGATCTCCAGCTACTTCGCGACGGAATTGAGCTGAAAGACGGAGTGACAGCGCCAGCCGAGATAAAATTGATGCAAACACCCGATGTGTGGCCCAGAGTGCCGCCAATTCGGGAACGCAAATCAATTCCTGATTGTTGGCTGAGCATCACCATTACCGAAGGTCGAAACCGTCAGGTACGCCGCATGACAGCAGCCATTGGGCACCCGACTTTGCGCCTAATTCGTTACCGTATTGGCCATTGGACACTTGACGATCTCAATATCGGCCAGTGGCGAGAAGACTCGTTTAGCTATCCCAAGGACCCGTAAATATCATGACCGAACGCTACCGTCCAAACACCACTGTTGCGTGGGTTGTAAAAAGCCCCGAGGGCTTTTTATTTGTTGAAGAGCACAAACGCGGACAAGTTCTCTTCAATCAACCTGCAGGGCATATTGAAGCAGACGAAACCATCATTGAAGCGGCGAAACGAGAGCTTTATGAAGAAACCAGCCTTAGGTCTGATCCTGCTGGGTTGGTCGGTATTTATCAGTTCCCCAGCAACGATAATTCAGTGATTTACGTTCGATTTTGTTTTTATGTCGAGCTTGATGCAGCACCTCAGTTACATCCTATCGATCCGGATATCACCGCATGCCATTGGCTCACGTTAGAGCAACTCGACAGAAAATTGTTACGAAGCCCTTATGTTAAGCAATGTTTGGTTGATTACATGCAAGGCCAGCGGTATCCATTATCAATATTGACTTGTTCTTTAATCAACTAGCCCCAATATCTCAGACAAGACTTAATGTGTGACATTAAACGTGTTAAAATCGCGCGCCTTTGGCAAATGGTCGTCCATTGTTTCACGGTGAGGTAATCCAATAATCATGACTGACACTTCAACTAAACGCGTCATTGTCGGCATGTCCGGCGGCGTTGATTCATCTGTATCTGCCTATTTGCTAAAACAGCAGGGCTATCAGGTCGAAGGTCTTTTCATGAAAAATTGGGAAGAAGACGATACCGACGAATATTGCTCAGCTTCAGAAGATTTAGCCGACGCGCAAGATGTGTGCGACAAATTAGGCATTGAGCTTCATACCATCAATTTTGCCGCTGAATATTGGGATCGAGTCTTCGAGTACTTTCTTGAAGAGTATCGGGCGGGCCGCACCCCAAACCCAGACATCATGTGCAACAAAGAAATCAAATTTAAAGCATTTCTTGAATTTGCTTGTGAAGATCTAGGTGCTGATTACATCGCAACCGGTCACTACGTCCGTCGCAGAGAAGTGAACGGCAAATGGCAAATGTTACGCGGCTTAGACACCAACAAAGACCAAAGCTACTTTTTGTATACTTTGGGTGAAGAACATGTCGCCCGAACATTGTTTCCCGTAGGCGACATTGAAAAGCCTGAAGTGCGCAGAATTGCTGAAGAACAGGGCTTGGTCACAGCCAAGAAAAAAGATTCAACCGGCATTTGCTTCATTGGCGAACGCAAGTTTACTGACTTTTTACAACGCTACCTCCCTGCCCAACCCGGCGCCATTGTCACCGTGGACGGCGACACCATTGGCCAACATCAAGGGTTGATGTACCACACGTTGGGCCAACGCAAAGGCTTAGGCATTGGCGGTCTTAAAAATAGTAGTGAAGATCCTTGGTACGTTGTTGATAAAGATTTAGATAACAATCAACTGATCGTCGCCCAAGGTGCAGATCACCCCCGTTTATTTTCAATGGGATTAGAAGCCGACCAGATGCATTGGGTTGACCGTCAAGACGTCACGCAGCCGTTGCGCTGCACCGTAAAAACAAGGTATCGCCAAACGGATATCCCAGCAACCGTCACACCGTTGCCAAATAACCGCATAGAAGTGCGCTTTGACAGCGCTCAGGCCGCTGTAACCCCCGGGCAATCAGTGGTGTTCTATCAAGATGAAATTTGTTTAGGGGGCGCCATTATTGATGTGCTCATCCGTACTCCTGAGCAAGCTGGAGAAGTATCTGCATGAGTCATTCCGACTTTACCGATCGTATGATCGCACTCTCAGGCGTATGCCAAAGTGCTTGGCTTGTCAGTCAAGTCGCGCGAAAGGGTACGCTTGATGATGAAATTTTTGAAGTGGCGCTCAACAGCATCCTTGAAACATCGCCCGACCAAGCAGCCGACGTGTTCGGTGGAATCGGCAATGTTCGCACAGGCGCACGCCAGCTCATCCAACATTTAGATCCCAAGAAGTCATCACGCGATATGGATGTGTTCCGCTATAGTGTATCGCTTCTGGCGTTACAGAAACGCCTCGCAAAAATTCCCGGAGCATTCGACACATTAGCTGAGCGTATTGACCAAGCTAAACGTCAGGTGGGTCATTTTGATGTCACTGACGACAGCATGGTTTCTAGCTTTGCAGCAATCTACACCGATGTGATCAGTCCAATAGGGCAACGCATTCAAGTGGCCGGTGCGCCCGCAAACTTACAACCCAAAGCGAACCAAGATCGAATCCGTGCGTCATTATTGGCCGGAGTTCGTGCCGCAGTAATGTGGCGTCAACTGGGAGGCAATCGCCTACAATTTCTGCTGTCGCGCAAAAAAATGCTCGCAGCCACTGAAGATATTATTGCACTTTAATTGAATCGCTAAAGTACTGGAGCTACTTATGGAATTATCATCTCTTACCGCGTTATCACCTGTTGATGGCCGCTACGGCAGCAAAGCAGCTGACTTGCGCCCCTACTTCAGCGAATTCGGTCTCATTAAATACCGCGTCACCGTTGAAGTGCGTTGGTTGCAAAAATTAGCCGCCACTGCCGGTATTACAGAAGTGCCTGCATTTTCAGACGAAGCCAATGCATTATTAGACGCCTTGGTTGCAAACTTCAGCGAAGAAGACGCTGCGAGCATCAAAGCGATTGAGCGCACAACAAATCACGATGTGAAAGCGGTTGAATACTTCATCAAAGAAAAGATCGCCGTTCTCCCTGAGCTCGATGCTGTGAACGAGTTCGTTCACTTTGCATGTACTTCAGAAGACATCAACAACCTCTCACATGGCTTAATGCTGGCTGAAGCTCGCGACAATGTATTACTCCCTGCGATGGACGAACTTGTCACTGCTATCAAAACGCTTGCCGTTGACTACAAAACCATTCCACTTATGAGCCGCACACACGGCCAACCCGCTTCTCCATCAACGATGGGCAAAGAAATGGCCAACGTGTACATACGCTTGAGTCGCCAGTTACAACAAGTAAAAGATACCGAAATTTTAGGTAAGCTCAACGGAGCCGTAGGAAACTACAACGCTCACTTGTCGGCTTACCCAGAGCTTGATTGGAACACTATTTCAGAAGAGTTCGTGACCAGTCTTGGGCTCACTTGGAATGCATACACCACTCAAATTGAGCCGCATGATTACATTGCAGAATTGTTTGATGCATATGCTCGCTTCAATACCATCTTAATCGATTTTGACCGTGACGTTTGGGGTTACATTGCATTGGGTCATTTTAAGCAACGCACCATTGCTGGAGAAATTGGCAGCTCAACAATGCCGCATAAAGTAAACCCTATTGACTTTGAAAACTCAGAAGGCAACCTGGGCATTGCTAACGCATTGTTCGGTCACTTGGCCGCAAAACTTCCAATTAGCCGCTGGCAGCGCGATTTAACTGACTCAACGGTTTTGCGTAATATTGGCGTAGGTTGTGCGCACTCGTTAATTGCAATTCAGTCAACGCTCAAAGGCATCAGCAAGCTTGAAGTGAACGAGCAAGCATTACGCGACGAACTGGATAAAAACTGGGAAGTATTAGCCGAACCGGTTCAAACGGTCATGCGTCGATACGGTATCGAAAAGCCATATGAAAAACTCAAAGAGCTTACTCGTGGCAAACGAGTAGATGGCCCTGGAATGGCTGATTTTATCGACGGTTTAGATCTTTCTGATGCAGTCAAAGCAGAACTTAAACTGATGACACCAGCCAATTATATCGGTCGTGCTGTTGAGTTCGTTGACGACTTAGTATAGTTCGTTGGAATATTGGCATTGGCCAATCAACGATTAAGAAGGAGCCTAGCGGCTCCTTTTTTGTGGACCTCCCATACATCGCTTAAAACAGGCTCTTCACTTGGACAATGCCATGTTTGAACAACACCCCAATACTTCGTTAAATCTAGACTTAGCTCAATTCATGGCAACGCACTGGCAGCAAAAGCCGGCTTTAATACGCCAGCTGATCCCGCAGTTTAACGATCCCATCTCCGCCGAAGAACTTGCAGGATTGGCAATGGAAGAGTGTGTGTCTAGCCGCATCATATCGAACGGCGAAACCCAACATGGACCATTTGAAACCTTCGAAACACTAAGCAATGACGGAGCAAGCCTTTTAGTTCAAGCCGTCAATCACTGGCATCCAGAAAGTGCAATGTTGTTTGATCAATTCCGTTTTATTCCCAATTGGCGACTCGATGATCTAATGGTCAGTTACAGCACGCCTCAAGGCTCTGTAGGCGCGCATTTGGATCAGTACGACGTAATCATAATCCAAGGCGAAGGAAAGCGACGCTGGCGTGTTGGCAAGGTTTTAGAGCAACACGCAGCAGAGGTGTTTTGTCATGGAGACGAGTTTGACGCCGTAATCGATGTTGAAATGCAACCCGGCGATGCCCTTTATATTCCGCCCAATTGTCCGCATCAAGGAACAACGCTAGCGCATTGTTTAAACTATTCCGTGGGTTTTAGAGCGCCATCGGTTTCGGAAATGATGACGCGCTTAGCTGACCAATTAATCGATACAGATTCTGGCAAGCAACGCTTTTCTGATACGTCCAGGCAAGCTACGAACACGCCTGGCCAATTAATATCGAGCGATGTTGCACAACTCCAAACCTTGTTGATGAACTATATTCAAAGCAACGAAGGGCGTGATTTATTGATATCTCAGTTAACTGAGCAAGAGCGTGATTTAGACCTTGCCGTGCTAACAGACGAATATACGCCGAACACCTTACTTGAGGATTTGAAACAGGGAGCAATATTCGAACGGTGCGCAGGGTTAATTCCAATGTACGAATCTTCAAATGATCACATCAGCCTGTACATACAAGGAGATGTGTATAATTTCAACTCACATGAAGAAGCTTGGGTTCAATTATTATGTGACCAGCATTCCATTTATTTGAGTGAAAGCTCTGAATTACTGCCGACTGTTGAATTTTTAACCATTTTGTCTACGCTTATTAATCAAGGATATTGGTATCAAGCAGGCGCGTAAATTAGCGTTAAAAGACAATGAAGAGCACATTTGATATTCGCCAAGTCACGTGGCAAAAAGCGCAACATTCCCTCCGGTTGATTCGTCATCAAGTGTTTGTTTGTGAGCTTCGTGTGCCTTTGAAAGACGAATTTGATGATGATGATAAAACCGCGTGGCACCTTTTAGCATTCAATCAAGAGCAACAACCGATTGCCACAGGCCGACTCTGTCACACAGGCGAAATTGGCCGCATAGCCGTGCTTATTAATTATCGTGACAAAGGCATCGGCTCTGCTATTGCTCAACAGTTATTTGCTCTGGCGCAAGACAAACAACTTGAACATGTATTTATGAATCCCGAACTTGATTGCTTAAGCCAATTTTCTTCGTGTAACCCGCATCCTGTAGGCCCCGTATTTATGGAAGCAGGCGTACCGCATCAACAACTCACCTGCGATTGTAAAACCTCTGCCCTGCCCGATTTAGCCTATCTACACTAAGCTTTTCACGACTGTGAATCTAAGATCGCTGTGTAACTTTAAGTTTCCATCACTGCTCTATTTTGTCCGCCCGTAGAGGCGTGAAGATCATTAATTCTGGTGCTAGAGTCCGCTCAAATCATCTTCTGTTCACAAAAGGTTATTGTCTTGTCTTTGTTTGACCAACCCGCATTTGACGCTCATGAGCAAGTTGTGTTTTGCCATGACCAACTCACAGGTTTAAAAGCCATTATTGCAATTCACGATACCCGACTAGGCCCTGCGACGGGTGGTTGCCGTATGTGGGACTACGCCACCGAGGCTGAAGCGATCAATGATGTTCTGCGCCTTGCAAAAGGCATGACATACAAAAACGCCATGGCAAATCTTCCCATGGGCGGTGGTAAAGCAGTGATTATCGGCAACAGTAAACGCGATAAAACGCCTGAGTTGATGCATGCGTTTGGCCGTCATATTGAGCGTTTAGGTGGGCGTTATGTGTCTGCTGAAGATGTAGGCATCTCGCCTCAAGACATGGCCGAAGCTGCCACACAAACAGCACATATCGCTGGACTTGAGGGCAAGTCAGGCGACCCATCCCCATACACAGCCTACGGCACTTTTTTGGGCATTCAAGCTGCTCTCAAGCATCAAACAGGTCATGAATCGTTAGCCGGCAAGCGCGTGGCAGTGCAAGGGGTTGGGCACGTGGGCTATCACCTCTGCCGCCACCTCCACCAAGCAGGTGCACGCTTGATCGTCACAGATATCAACCAAGACGCGTTAAGCCGAGCAGCGCAAGAATTTAGCGCCACAGTGGTCGAAAGCGACTCGATTTACGACCAAGATGTAGATATTTACGCGCCGTGTGCATTGGGCGCTACCATCAACGACAATACCCTGAGCCGCCTTAAAGCGTCGATCATTGCAGGTGCAGCAAATAACCAACTCGCGACCGAAGCACATGACTTAATCCTCAAGCAACGCGGCATACTGTATGCGCCAGACTACGTCATTAATGCGGGCGGCATCATTAACGTATCCTACGAAAATGCCTACGACGCATCGGCCAGTAAGCAACAGGTTGAGGGTATTTATCAAACCTTAACCGACGTGTTTGACACAGCAAACAATCAAGATCTGCCGACTGGAAAAGTTGCAGCATCGTTCGCCCAGCAGCGGCTCAACGCAGCCTAAAAGCAGCACCTAAGAGCATGTTCATGATTGAGCACGCTCTTGGTGTTTTATTGGTCATTTCAATGACGTTTTTTGTTTTCGCTCTATATTCAGATAAATTGCACTGATACCATCTGCTGCAAGTTTATTGATGGCGCTAATGCCGTCCAATCATAGAGTTTTCATCCATGCTGTTGCCGCTCATCAAAGACGCGTTCAGACACAATTTAAAACCCGCTTTAGCACTTCAATCACTAGCGATTGTTCTCGTGTTGAGTTATTACTTTGTGCCTTCAACTCAGCCCGCGTTTAATTTCTTTGCCGACCTAAAATCAACCTATGGCATTCGCTACGCCATCATTTCTACTGCTATTTTTGGCGGTTTATTGCCGTTTATTTATTTACTATGGACGGGGCAAATTAAACGTCAACCGGTCGGTCAACTGATATTTTATGTAGTGCTTTGGGCGTGGCAAGGCGCATGTGTTGACGTGCTATATACGTATCAGGGAATTTGGTTTGGTCACGCTACAGATATAGCAACTTTAGCCACAAAAGTTGCTGTTGATCAGTTCATATTCAGCGCCTTTTACGCCGCCCCATTTTTAACACTGATGATGTTATGGAAAGAGCAAGGTTTTAACGCTGTAAAATGGAAGGCATCACTTAACCGGTCGTTGTTCATGCTGAAACTACCTGCAAATATCGCGTCCAATTGGCTCGTATGGATCCCCGCAGTTACGGCCATTTATTCCATGCCTGCGCCGCTACAAGTGCCACTGTTTAACTTAGTGTTATGTTTTTACGTGCTGCTATTAGCAGTGCTTAATCGAGATGAAAATCAATAACACATTGAGGCTTTGATGAAGCGCGACAGCTCTCATGCGCTTCATCTTCTAATGCCATTTAACACTCACCTACCCGCCCAAATGACACTTCTGATAGCAGCTTGGCTGACGCGGACACACTGCGCCGCGCGAACAAATGAGGCGCGCATCAATCTGAGCTCCGCGTTCGATCCAGTTGATATTGAGTATTTTCGACACGCTCATCAGTGACGTTTTGATCGCCGGAGGAATAGCGCTAGAGCCACCTGACTTCGCACAGACATCCTTCAAATCTGCGGCCATCGATAAAGCATCGCCTCCTTGCGCTTCAATGGCAGGGTTTAGATCTATACCGGCGCACAACACATGTTCGTTACCAGCCAAATCACTGACCTTCACCGATTCGCAACAATAAATTCGAGGTTCATCCCCCACATTTAGAATGGATATTTGAGCCGACGATCCAGAGCTCGGTTCATTGATCATCCGAAAAACTGCCCAGTGCTGACACGGATCCTGCACTTCGCGCATATTTCCCCAAGGCAATGGAATGCCATTGCCTCGATACACAGCTTTGAGTTTTCCTGGGGCATAGGCATCAAAGTAGTGCCAATGTGAATAGGGAGAAACTGCCGTCATTCGGCGCATTGCTACAGACGCCGAGACGTCCACCAGCTTGTTCACGCCAATCTCATAACCTTGACGATCTAATAGCTGGCGAAATGGCACTTTCGGGCATAATAACGCGCCTGCAAAAAAGCTTGATTCGAAGCCACGCCAGGCGTCGAGAATATCTTTTTGGTCAACAGTGGTAGAGCTCACTCGATTTAATTCATCGTCATCAACCTTGCTGCCGCCCACCGATAGCACGGTATTCAGGCCTTCTTTGTTGTGCAATACACAATGACCGATATGGCGAGCCAACTCATATTTAAGGCGCGTGGGATGTTTTTTTAATCGGTTGTTGAGTTGAATCACATTGGGCGCGTCAAAAAACGAAGTCAACACGGCTTGTGAGCGCATGCCTGATTCATCAATCACTTCTTGCGGGGCACGATCAAACCATTTCACTCGTAAGCCCAAATTCGCCACAATCACCCGTAAGTCATCCACACTTAGGGGCAGCCGCTTTAAGCCCACCTCTTCAGCTGCCCGTTCCAAGTCAGGAAAGTGATTTTGATGATGTTCTTGGTGAGCACGAATTAGTAGCTGAGCAAACTTGCGTCCGCTGGTGCCTGTTTGCGACAGCATTTCAGGAATGGCAATTTGTAAAATCTCGTTCGAGAACAGAAAACTTGGCTCAAGTGCCATGCCCCCAATACCGCCACGGCGACCTTTGAGCGGTGTAATATCTTGCTCTTCTGGTTCGTCATCTAAAAACCAGTCCACCTCTTTTTGAAACACCGCTGCGATGACGGCCAGCATTGCAGCGCTGGGCACCCGCTTGCCTCGCTCAATCATGGAGAGGTATGAAACCGAAGGCGCAGTTTCGAGATCAACCCGAACACACCGCGCCGACAAATCTTCCATGGTTAGGTTATTGCGTTTGCGAAGGTTTCTGATTTTCGTACCGAGAAAGTGACTCTTTCTCATTAAGCTTGTGTTTGTCTTCATTTTGTAAAATTCACAGTGTGAAATTTTTATTGTGAAATTCTAGTGAATATTTGGTTATGCTACAAATCAAGCAACATATCAGACTAGTGAAATTAGAATGACCTCACAGTCTGAACACAAATACAACAATGCTTGCTTGATACACACTCCAAATTTGGTGTGACCCATTGGAGAGAGAAATGAACCCGGAGGATAGGCGCATGAATATGCCAGCAGAAAAAAACAATCACATCCATCAGGGCTTTTACAACTTCGTTAATGAAGACGTATTGCCAATGACTTCATTAAATGCAGTTCAATTTTGGAGTGACTTTGAGCAGTTAATTGCTGATCTAGCACCACGCAATCGCCAGCTTTTAAGCATTCGTCAAGAAATGCAAAGCGCGATTGATGAGTATCATCACCAGCATCAGGGCGAATGCTTTAATGCTGAAGCTTATGAAGCCTTCTTGCGCAGTATCGGCTATCTGGTAGAGGAAGGAAAAAGCTTCTGTGTGAGCACCACACACGTGGATCATGAAATTGCCTCCATTGCTGGGCCACAACTGGTAGTGCCTATCGCCAACGAAAGGTTTGCGTTGAATGCCGCAAACGCTCGCTGGGGAAGCATGTACGACGCCCTTTACGGCACCAATGTCATTCCACATACTAAAGGATTAAAACCTTGCAAGCTCTACAATGAGGCACGCGGCAAAGCGGTGATCGAACACGCTAGAGACTACCTCGACCGAGTGTTTCCGCTTGAATCCGGCTCACATCATAATGTTTCGAACTACATGGTGTATTACAAGCATATGTTGGCTTGCTTCCCGGACGGTACTCATAGCGGTTTGAAAACGCCATGTCAGTTTGTTGCATTAACGGGCCACAAAGAAGAACCCACTTCCATTGTTCTGCGCAACAATGGATTGCACGCTGAAATCATTATTAACCGTCAAGGTAAAATTGGTGAGCACGATATTGCAGGTGTTGACGACATCATGATTGAGTCAGCCCTGACCACTATCATGGACTTTGAGGATTCAGTATCAACGGTCGATGCCGACGACAAAATCCATGCCTACAAAAACTGGTTAGGATTAATGCGCGGCGACCTTCGGGCCACGTTTGAAAAAGACGGTAGTACTCACATTCGCTGTATGAACAAAGATCGTTTCTACACCGACAAAAATGGTGAAGAATATCGAGTTCATGGCCGCGCCTTACTGCTCGCCAGAAACGTGGGTCACCTGATGACCACAGAGTTAATGTTGGACTCTCAAGGCTCACTCGCGCCCGAAGGCATTGTAGACGCGGTTATCACCGGATTAATCGGCTCACTTGATCTTCAGCAGGACACCACGCACAAAGCCATCCGTAACAGTCGCTCGGGCAGTATTTACATTGTAAAACCCAAAATGCATGGCCCAGATGAAGTTGCATTTACCTGCGAATTATTTAATCGAGTTGAAGATATGTTGGGCCTCGAGCGCAATACCATGAAAATAGGCATTATGGATGAAGAGCGCCGCACCACAGTCAATTTGAAAGAATGTATCCGTATGGCAAAAGACCGTTTAGTTTTCATCAATACCGGCTTTTTAGACAGAACCGGAGATGAGATTCATACCAGCATGCATGCCGGTCCATTTTTGCCAAAAGCTCAAATTAAAGAGCAGCCATGGATTAGCGCTTACGAAAATTGGAACGTTGATATAGGACTTGAATGTGGGCTTCCGGGTCATGCGCAAATTGGCAAAGGCATGTGGGCCATGCCCGATGAAATGGCTCAGATGATGGAGACAAAAATCGACCACCCACGTGCTGGAGCAAACACAGCGTGGGTTCCTTCTCCTACCGCCGCAACCTTGCATGCCTTGCACTACCATGATGTAGACGTTCAGGCAGTACAAAATCGGCTTAAACAGCGCAGTCGGGCAAGTTTAACTGACATACTAACAATTCCGTTGTTGCCCGCCGAGGGGCGTCATAGCTTAACCAACGAACAGATAGAACGAGAGCTAGAGAATAATATCCAAGGGATTTTAGGCTACGTTGTTCGATGGGTGGAAATGGGAGTTGGCTGCTCTAAAGTGCCTGATATTAACCATATCGGCCTAATGGAAGACCGTGCAACGTTGCGAATCTCCAGCCAGCACATCGCAAACTGGCTGAATCATCACATTTGCAATGACATGCAAGTGCTAGAAATTATGGAGCGCATGGCACACGTTGTTGATGCACAGAATAAAGGTATATCGGGCTACGTTGCCATGACGCCGAATACCGACCAAAGCCTAGCTTTTCAAGCCGCAAAAGATCTGATATTTGAAGGTAAATCGCAACCGAGTGGTTATACCGAACCATTGTTGCATCACTACCGACAATTGGCCAAAAATAGATAATACGTTGAACTAAAGCTCGCTTATAAAAACAATAGAGCTTCGACACAAAGCGACATTAAGATCGTACCGCTGTGCCCTACATGCACACATCCCAACCTTAAAGAGCCCTTTCGGGCTCTTTTTTTATAGACAGGTAAAACTCCCAGAAAATCAATTGTTACGCATTTGCGTTCTAACTTAGATCCAAGCTGTCTAAATGAGGCTCAACACTTCACTAAAATTAACCTTGGTTGCAAAAGTCAAAGGAGAGCTGACCATGCAAGACATCATTGATGATGTAACGCAATATCTATCGTTAACCCACGAAGTGAAAGATCCCTCAGGCATTATTGATATTGGGGATAAATTCACACTCACTTTTACCATCACCAATACCGCGCCACCGCGCACCAATGTGTCCATACCGGCCATTCGGTTTGTCGGGCTTTACCTATCTGTGTATGAAACACGCTATGCGCGCCCTCACATTGAAGGCAGTGACACAGTATCATCGGCGGTAGGCGATGATTTTTTTCCTTCATCCATTCGGGCTGGTGAAAGTGCCACTGTCGATATGACATTTGTAGCGATAAGCGCCATCACCAACCCCGTCAGCTTAGTCATCGAAAAGGTTGCTGATGCTATCGTCAATGCTTCGCTAGATTTTGAGGAGTATTTTCAGATCAGTAAGGAGTTTGAGGTTTCAACGAATATATTCCCTCGGATTAATGTGGGTCGCCCAAGTCCCGTCATTGACCGTCCTCGAAGAGAGCTGCCATAGTGAGGCTTCTGTCAGAAATTGATGATTAATGAGCTTTTCACTCGTTAATCATCATCTAAATCTTTTAAATGATCAATACGAAGATGCTCAGGTAGGATTTCTTCTTCGTTTTCGATTTCTTTTTCATACTCGCGACGATCAAATTCCTTAGCCGCAGTGAATAACTTCAATTGGCTATGATAATAGGTTTTTTCATCAACACTGGCTGCTGCATAGATGTAGATCATACCGTTTCGATTTTCCGCAGCGAATACGCGTTGTTCATCAAGTTGGGAAGGCCAATACAGGTAGTTTTGGTAATCAGGCACCTCACTGATTCCACACCGAGTGACAAACTCGGCATCCACGTAGACAGGCGCTTTGCCATGGAGATCTTCAGCAACATGGATAACCGCTCCCTGAAAACCTTCGCTGCCGTAAGGCAATTTGTAAAGACGGGAAACAATACCAACAAAGACATAATCTGCTGTTTTCGTCGCCGCGACGAACTTGTCTTCGGCTGAAAGCTGATTGAAATAGTTCATATCACACGCATTGGCAGACACACAGCAGAGTATTGCCCAAACACTTAATACATATTTTATAAACACAGAGCTACCTATTTGGGTTTACGGCGAATGGAAAATGGATGTTCAATTGCAGCATAAAGCACAAAAGAGCTAAGCCAAGTGATCACAAACAAAGGAATCCAAAGCCAATAATAAATCAATGCCGAATCAGCTGTGGCGGGCGCGATCATGGGCAACAGCAAAAAACAAAACTTCAGCGTTAGGCCATGCCACAAGTAATACGAATAACTCATATTGCCCAACCACCGAATGGGCGCAAAGCACAACCATTGGGAAGTGCGAGAGCCAAGCGTAAAGGCGTTCAACGTGAGTATTAAAAACAGCACGAAGACCACCATTAAGGCTGTGACAGAATCAATGGTAAAGAAAATTCGAGCACCGAACAGCGCTAAAGCGGCCACCAAGCACAATGTGCCGCCGCGCCAAATTTTGAGCTGACGATAATGGTAAGCCTCAAACACCAAAATGCCAGCCACAAACATCAATAACCGCACAAGACCAGCAGATTGGTACGCCAGCATAAAACCTATGACCGACACCCCCAACCAGAACATAATTCGCGTATTACTACTCCAGCGCTTCATACCGCAAGCAAAGATCACAATAGGAATAATCAGGTAATAAAACAATTCGTAGCTCAGCGACCATGCCACCGTAATCATCGGCTTGATGTCGAAAATTCCAGGTAAGAGCAGTAAATTGGAAACCAAATATTGAATGATGTCCATCAATCCAGAGGGTAATTTACTCTGCTGAGGGAACACCACAGACAGCAGCAAATACACCGAAAAAACCACTAAAAATGTCGGATAAATACGACGAATTCGACGGCGCGTATAGGCCAATGCATGAAAGCTTTGTTTAGAAATGATGGTGCCGTAGATCAAAAAACCACTGAGCACAAAGAACAGATCGACCCCCAAGTTACCCATGGCATGAACCACATGAGAAAACGTTAGAGAAAGGCCACTAATCCATGGTTCAACTAAAGTGGAATAATGCACTAAGAACACCATGAACACTGCAATGCCCCGTAATCCTTCCATAGCGCGTAACGGCGTGTTGTCGCCGTGACTAATTTCGAGTCGTTCCAGTATCCATTGCTGCATTGAGTTTTTATTGTCCCTAATCACGATGTGAACAAAGTACCGCTTTACATTGTGACTTGCTAGTCAGGTGCGCCATAAAAAACCACCGAGAGCTGCGAAGGCTAGCGGTGGTTTTGGCGCAATCAAATCAGTTGTTAGTGGCTAATTATTGTCTTGGACCAAGGCCAGTAATGCTTCAACCGGATGCTTTGGTTTATAACCTTCAAAGCGCTTCACTTGAGAGCGACAACTATAACCTGTGGTCAATACCTGCCCTTGAGGCACTTCTTTAATTGGTGTTGCCCAACTTAAGTTGTAAATACCTTCGGTTGTTTCACGATTATCAATCTCATGCCCATAGGTACCGGCCATACCACAACAACCGACCGCTTGGGTCTTAAGGATTCCGCCAAAGTGGCTGAAAATCGTTTGCCAATCGGCATGAGTCGTTGGCAATGCAGATTTCTCTGTGCAATGTGCGAATAAGGTAAATTGCTCACCCGAATCGGATTGTTTGGGAATGCTCTGTAGCTGAGGCATCAGCCATTCTTGCAACAGCATGACGTGGAAGTCACCGCGCTCTGCCCCGAGGGTTTTAGCGTACTCGTCTCGATAACACATCACCAGCGATGGATCGGTGCCAATCATTGGCAAGCCCATGTCATGCAACTGATTAAACAAGTCAGCAGCATCTTTGGCCGTTTTTGCAAACGCCTCTAAGAACCCTTTCACATGCTGAGGTTTACCATTGGGTTTAAACGGCAATAACACCGGCTGCTTACCCACCGCAGCAATGAAGCGCACCATGGCGTCTACCACTTGGGCGTCATAGTAAGTGGTAAATGGGTCTTGCACGATCAAAACAATGTCTTTGCGATCGTCGTCGGACAGCGCTTTGAGCTCGTCTAATTCAAAACCTAACGCTGGATGGCTGCGCAGCCGATCTTTTAACGTTGGGTATGACAACAATGGCGCATCCACCATCCCTAACGTCTGTTTCATCAGCCATTGCACAGGGCTTGCCGCCATCATGGCATTGGTGAATCGTGGCATTTTTGCCATCAGTGGGGTGTAATCTTCCACTCCGGCGATCATATAGTCGCGGAATGGGCGCTGGTACTTTTGGTAGTAAAGATTCATGAACCGAGCGCGGAACGTTGGCACATCAACACTGATGGGGCAAGCCGTGGTACAGGCCTTACAGGCCAAACAGCCTTTCATCGCATCCATCACTTCGTGGTTGTAATCGTACTCACCTCGAGATTTGGCAGCTGAATTCTTCCACTTTTGTAATGTATTCCGAACACTTTGTGACAAGGTTTTACGCTGACTTTCAAGCGCCGTCGGGTCAACGCCCTGAGCGCTCATTTGGCGTAACCACTCGCGCATCAATCCAGCCCGTCCTTTCGGACTGTGGCGGCGATCTTGAGTAATTTTAAACGACGGACACATGGGCGATTTTTCATCGTAGTTAAAGCACAAGCCGTTCCCGTTACAATCAACACTCTGAGTAAAACTATCACGCACATTCACTGGAATTTGTCGATCATATGCACCACGTTTTTCGGCATCAACCGACACCAACGACTCGCCAGAGCCAAAGGGTGTGGTTATTTTCCCAGGGTTCATCTGGTTCAACGGGTCGAACGCCGCCTTAATCTTTCTGAGCTCGGAGAACAGTGTTTCACCAAAAAACTCTGGACCATACTCAGAACGGTACCCTTTGCCGTGTTCGCCCCACATCAAACCACGATATTTTGCGGTGAGAGCCACCACTTGGTCGGATATTTTACGCAGCTGCACTTCTTGTTCTGGATCGCACATGTCCATGGCTGGTCGAACGTGCAGTACACCTGCATCCACATGGCCAAACATGCCGTATTGAAGTTCGTGAGAATCTAACAACGCCCGAAATTCCATAATAAAATCGGCAAGATTCTCTGGCGGCACGCAGGTGTCTTCAGCAAAGGCGATAGGCTTATTGCGGCCTTTAGTATTGCCCAAAAGGCCAACAGCTTTTTTACGCATACCGTAAATGGCATTAATGCTGGCCAAATCATGGGTCATTTGATACCCAATGATACCTCCTTCGCCTGAAGCCACCATTTGCTCAAGGCGAGCCTTTATGGTTTCAACTTTGCTTTGGTGTTCCAGCTCATCTTTATCAGCATACTCAACCATGTTCAGGCCTTGCATGTCTTTGCCTGGAACATCTTCAATCAAGTCGCTGACACTATGCCAAACCACATCTTCACGCGCTAAGTTGAGAACTCGGCTGTCCACTGTTTCAACACTAGTGGCATTGGCTTCAACCATGGCAGGAGCATTGCGAAGTGCCGCTTCAAAGCTGGCATATTTCACATTCACTAAGGTACGAAACTTTGGAATGGGCGTGATGTTGAACTTGGCTTCGCAAACAAATGCCAGTGAACCTTCCGAGCCGGCAATCAAACGGCCGATATCAACCGTTTTAGAATTCCAGTCAATCGCATGCTTTAAGTCATAACCGGTTAAAAAACGGTTCAGCGGTGGGAAAGTCTCGTCAATAACTGTTTGGTGTTCGGTGCAACTTTGAAGCACTTGACGGTAAATTCCAGCTTCAGTGCTATCGCCTTTGGCAATTTCTTGGGCTGTTTCAATAGTCACAGGGCTAGTTTCAAGCAAGGAGCCGTCAGCCAGCACTGCTTTCACAGCCAACAAGTGATCACTGGTTTTTCCATACACCAAGGAGCCTTGCCCCGATGCGTCGGTGTTAATCATGCCACCTACAGTCGCTCGATTCGACGTCGACAAATCGGGGGCAAAAAAGTAGCCATGAGGTCGCAGGGCGTCATTTAAACGATCTTTCACCAAGCCACCTTGAACTGTCACCCATGTTTCATCGGCATTCACTTCAAGCACTTGATTCATGTAACGCGATAAATCAACCACAAGGCCCGGCGTTAAAGACTGGCCGTTCGTTCCTGTTCCTCCACCTCGGGCGGAAAAACGAACGGCGTTAAAATGAGTTTGATTGGCGGTGCGTGCGATACATTGAACATCTTTAATATTCTTCGGGAAAACAGCAGCCTGCGGAAGTTGCTGGTACACGCTATTGTCCGTAGCCAATACTAGGCGAGAACTATAGGAAGTCTCAATATCGCCTTCAAAGCCCGCTTCACGAGCGGCTTCTAAAAATTCCTGATAGACAGGATCAATCATGTCCTGTTGTGGAATAACTGGGATTACAGACACCTAACTCTCTCCTAACTGCGCAAAATGCATAAAAAAGCAGGCGCACAATTTAGCAAAACAGGCGTTTTTGTACCAGCGATAAAACCGCTGTTATGACCTCAATACGCTGGCATCAGCGGCTTTAAGCGTTAACATTGCCCGTTGCCCAATTGCGACTGCTGCGTTTGGGAACACCACAACCTCATTGTCGAAATCAGCATAAATAGTCTGATTCGCCTCATAAGCAAGCGGTTGGTCTTTTTTGAAACGAGTAAAGTTTTTAAGTTGATCATCAAATGCCAATGAAAAGTCATCGTAATTTCGATGAATGACACGACTAACCTGAAACAGGTTGAGCGCTGCGTCATTCAATTCTGGCTCAGGAAAAAAGTTGTCGTGGAGCATCGACTTGATCACGCGCCGAATGGGCACCATGGGTTCAAGGTTGTTATGGCCAAACGCGCTGACCTGCCCTAACTCCACGGTAAAGGCTTCTGCACCATGGTATTTGGCGCTGTAATGGCTGAAGGTGGTTGATGGTTCACTGGATAACAACACGGTATCAATACCGCTTGCTTGTATACGCGCCACTGCCGCACTCGAAAAATCCATATTTTGAACAAACGGATAAACCGCAAAGAATGGGTACTCTGAGCCACGAATCGCCGTGTGCAAATCGTAGTGAACGCGGGGCATTGATTTATCAGAAGCGGCAAAGAATCGGTCAACGTGCATTTCCAACGTTTTTGCGCGACGTTGCTCGGCATTGGCAAAAGGAGGCTCTTTACGAACAAATAAACGATTCAAGTTTTCGTCAATAAAGCGTTTTTGAAGTTCGATAGCAGGTGGGTTTCCCACAATAAAAAGCACCCGAGCGGTCAACGACTGTTGCTCTAATGACAACTCTGCAACCAATGAATTTAATAATTCGATGGGCGCTGTTTCATTGCCATGAACACCACAAGACAGCACGATCGAGCGTTTTATGTCGCGATGCCTGGGTTCCACTTGCAATATGCCCTGCCCATGCCATTGCCACAAATTTGCTGCATCTTGCCACGATTCTCCATCTGTATGCTCGTTGGCTTGGGTTGCTTCCAGCAAGTTGAATGCTTTCATATCCGATCCTTTCACTAAAAATGCCCTATCGTCATACACCTACGATAACGGGCTAATAAGTCACAATCAGTTTCAAGCTTAAGTGCAATAAAATATCCATGTAATGATCTGTGTACAATGAATGAATTATAGACAGAATTGTCACAATGGCTGGCAGCTAAGCGCTGCTAGGGTTATAGTGCGCCTTTGTTCCCAACTACGCTCTCATATGTTCAAAGATAACCCGTTACTAGCGCAGCTCAAGCAAGACATTCGTGAAAACCTCCCGACCGTAGAAGGTCGAGTGAAAGCGAGTGATAAAGGGTATGGCTTTTTAGAAGTCGACCGTAAAACGAGCCATTTCATCGCACCGCCATTCATGAAAAAAGTCATGCATGGTGACATTGTCTCAGCCATCGTCAGAACCGAGGGTGACAAAACCCAAGCGGAGCCTGAAAAGCTAGTCGAAGGCGGACTCACCCGCTTTGTTGCTAAGCTCGGTAGCCGAAAAGACCGATGGTTTGTGCAACCCGAAAGCGCTATGGTCAACCTCAATATCAATGCTAAAGCAGAGCTGCTGAAGCCGGCTAAATTGGCCGTTGATGATTGGGTCTTAGCCGAGTTAACGCGTCACCCTTTGAAGGGCGACAACAGCTTCTTTGCGAGCATTGTTCATAAAGTTGCCGACGGCAATGACCCATATGCACAATGGCAATGCACACTCGCTCGACACAACCTCCCGGTTGTTGAACCAGATCTTCCCGAGCAAATTGATATCCTCGACGAAGGCATAGAACGCGTTGATTTAACAGCGGTCGAAATGTTCACCATCGACGGTGCAACCACCAAAGATATGGATGATGCTCTGGCAATTGAAACCACTGATAACGGTTGGAAATTAACCGTAGCCATTGCTGATCCAACAGCCTATATCGAAGCGGATTCGACCTTAGACAAAGCGGCGCGAGATCGCGGGTTTACCGTGTACTTGCCGGCACGTAACGTCAGCATGATTCCTTCACGTTTGAGTGAAGAGCTTTGCTCGCTTATGCCACACCAAGAACGCCCAGCAATGGTTGCAGAACTTTTTGTCTCTGCCACTGGCGAACTGATTGGCGAACCCACAATTTGTTTAGCGACCATTAAGTCGCACTACAAGCTTGCATACGAAGATGTGTCTGACTGGTTAGAACAAGCAGGCGATTGGGCGCCCGAAAACGATGCTTTGGCAACACAGCTCAAAGCACTAGAAGCGATGACCAAAGCTCGTAGCGCTTGGCGCAATGAGCACGCGATTACGTTCCCTGATCGACCAGATTTCCGTTTTGAACTCAATGAAGACTGCAGTGTAAAAACCATTCATGTGGAGCATCGCCGTACTGCCAATAGCATGATTGAAGAGTCAATGATTGTGGCAAATATTGCCGTATCAAGCTGGTTGCGTCAGCGAGTTGAACGCGCAATTTACAACGTACATGCGGGCTTTGAAGATGAAACGCTAGACGTTGCATTGGCGCTAATTCATGAATTTGAGGGCAGCGCCACCGAAGAGTCGCTGAAATCTCTGGCTGGATTCTGCGAGTTACGCCGCTGGCTCGATGCACAACCAACGGCCTATCTCGATTCTCGCCTGCGCAAATTCCAAAGCTACAGCGAAATCCAAGTCACGCCGGGTCAGCATTTTGGCATGGGGCTAGATTGTTACGGCACTTGGACATCTCCGATTCGTAAATATGGCGACATGATCAACCACCGACTGATCAAAGCGGTGTTGCGCGGCGATGAGACCATCGATTTACCAACAGAAGATGATGCCGAGCATTTAACTGAGCTGCGCAAGAAAAATCGATTCGCTGAACGCGACTTGTCAGATGTGCTCTACGCACGTTACCTGCAGGCTGACTTGAACAACAAAACCGTATTTAATGCCGAGATTTTCGATATTAATCGCGGTGGCATGCGAGCGCGTGTTCTCGACAATGGCTCCATGGTATTCATTCCTGCATCAACCCTGCATAGCGACAAGAAACAGGTCCAAGTCAATGCGGATGAAGGCATGATCACAGTCGCAGGCGAAGTAGCCTATCGTGTTGCAGACTCGGTTAAAGTGGTTCTCTCTGATATCAAAGAGCAAAACCGAAGCTTAGTGGCAAATGTTGTTCCTGAGTAAGCTTAATTGAGCAGATGATGCACCTTAGCGCTCATCTAAAGCCCCGCTAGCAGAGTCTGTACGCGGGGCTTTTTTATGGGAATTTAGAACTCAAATCGGAGGGGTCTCGGCACTCCGACTTGCCAAACTCATTATTTGATACAAAATACATTGTACAAAAATCACACAAAACATTGTTGAAGATGTATTCTATGACAACACATCTTCACAGGAGCACATCGATGGGGTACTTGATAGCGTCAATATGGTTGATCAGTCATATCATTTGCGGGCTGATCGTCAAGTATCGACGCGTGCAGTTGAATCGTTGGTATGAGTTTGCAGGCGTGATCTTAGGTCCACTCGCAATTCCACTGGCCACTTGGTGCGGCAAACCAGTACAAAAACCATTGAGGCAATAGCGCCGCTTTACGCTTGCACCAAAAAGCGCCCTGAGGCGCTTTTCAAAAATGGTTGGCGAAGGTTACCCCTGTACAATGGGTACCAATTCTATTTCTACTCGGCGATTGTTTGCACGCCCTTCAGCGGTGTTATTATCTGCAACCGGTCGACTTTCACCAAAACCAATGGCATTAATTCGCTCATACATGGTGCCTTGCTGACCCAAGTACGATTTCACGCTATTCGCGCGATTTTCAGAAAGCGTTTGATTGTAGCTTGCTGAGCCGGTACTGTCCGTGTGCCCTGCCACCTCTATCATGGTCTTAGGGTAGTGATTCACCACGCTAGCAATACGGGTTAATACTGATGTGAACTCAGGTTTCACATCTGCTCGATTGACATCAAACGTCACTTGATTGGGGATATTGAGGATCAGTCGATCACCATCTCGAATCACATCCACACCAGTGCCGGCCATTTCATGGCGCATGGCAGCTTCTTGATCATCCATGTAACTGCCCACTGCCGTGCCAGCAAGTGCACCGATTGCAGCGCCAACTAACGCACGGTCACGATGGTGACTACCTGTGGATTTACCAATAATGGCCCCAGCAGCAGCGCCAATAATCGCTCCCGTAGCTTTGTTATTGCTAACCGTTTGTCCAGTCTGTGGATCAATGGTTGTACATGCAGTCGTAATTAAAACAGACATTGCGATCGCAGCAATTTTATTCATTCTAAAGCTCCATACAAAATGACAACTAAACATAACAAAAAAGGCTACCGAGGTAGCCTTTTTATTTGTTACGAAGCGTAAAGATTCGTAGTGATGCGTTGCTTATTTAACGTCACACTTGGTCAAACGCCAGATATCACGTGCATAATCTTCGATGGAGCGGTCAGAGGTAAATTTACCCATGCGCGCCGTGTTCAAGATTGCACTTTCAGCCCAAGCCGTTTGGTCTTTGTACTTCTCATTCGCTAATTTATGAGCATCTGAGTAGCTTTCAAAGTCAGCCAATACGAGGTACGGGTCACCACCGTCAAGCAAGCTGCGTTTAATTGCAGACAAGGCACCTGGTTCACCCGGAGTGAAGTAATCTGTATCTAACCAATCCAATACCGCTTTAATCTCTGGGTTACCGTAATAGTAATCCCAAGGATTATAGCCTTTAGTTTTGGTCTCTTTCACTTCATCAACAGACAAGCCGAAGATGAACATGTTTTCTTCACCCGCTTCTTCTGCAATCTCAATGTTTGCACCGTCCATTGTACCCATGGTCAACGCACCGTTCAGTGCCATCTTCATGTTACCTGTACCAGATGCTTCATAACCGGCAGTCGAGATTTGCTCTGACAAGTCGGCAGCAGGAATCATTTTCTCGGCTAAGCTCACGCGGTAGTTCGGCAAGAAGATAACTTTCAACTTGTCTTTAATGCGTGGATCGTTGTTGATGCGATCGGCCACTTTATTAATGGTGAAGATGATTTCTTTCGCCAGCTTGTAACCTGGCGCAGCTTTCGCACCGAACAAGAACACCATAGGGTGGAAATCCAATTCTGGATTTTCCAACAAACGACGGTACAAGGCCAAGATGTGCAACAAGTTCAAATGTTGACGCTTGTATTCGTGAAGACGCTTAATCTGCACATCGAAGATGGCATCTGCGCTCACTTCAACACCGGTCAATTCACGAATTGAGCTCACCAATTCCAATTTATTTTCACGCTTAATTTGCATGTATTTCTTTTGGAATGTTTTGTTGGTTGCTTTCGGGGCAAGTTGCTCTAACAACTTAAGTTCACCCGGCCACTCAGTACCGATTGTGTCGTTAATGAGGGTAGATAAACGTGGGTTACACGCTTTCAACCAACGGCGAGGTGTTACGCCATTTGTGACATTCACAAACTTCTCTGGCCACATTTCGTAAAACTCAGGGAACAAGTCAGCTTTCACCAACTCAGAGTGAACTGCGGCAACGCCGTTAACCTTGTAAGAACCGACAACACACAAGTTACCCATGCGGATCATGCGTTGGTCAGCTTCTTCGATCAATGACAACTTGATTTTCTTGCTGTCATCACCTGGCCACTGTGCTTCAACTTCGTCAAGGAAGCGACGGTTGATTTCATAAATGATTTCAAGGTGACGTGGTAATACGCGCTCGAATAAGTAAACAGGCCACTTTTCAAGTGCTTCTGGCAGCAATGTGTGGTTTGTGTATGCGAAACTCTTTTGACACACAGACCATGCATCTTCCCAGTTCATTCCTTCTTCATCCATCAATGTGCGCATTAATTCTGGAATGGCAATTGTTGGGTGAGTATCGTTTAACTGAATTACGATTTGGTCAGAGTACTTGCTCAAGTCATCGCCATGGGCGCGCTTGTAGCGACGCATGATGTCTTTGAGTGAGCATGCACAGAAGAAGTACTGTTGGATCAGACGTAATTGCTTACCTGCATCCGTCTCATCATTCGGGTAAAGAACTTTAGAGATGGTTTCTGCTAAGTTCTGCTCGCCTTGAGCATCTTTGTAGGCACCTGCATTGAATGCATCCCAGTCAAAGAACTCAGAAGCGCGACTTTCCCACAAACGGAGAATATTTACTGTTTTGCCTTGATAACCAACAATTGGAATATCCCAAGGCACACCTTTAATGACGCTGCCAGGATGCCATACCTTACGAAGCGTACCGTCATTTTCGAATACTGTTTCAACGTAGCCAAACACTGGAATTTCTTGCACAGATTCAGGGCGACAAATTTCCCAAGGGTTACCATATTCGCGCCAAGAATCTGGGCGCTCAATTTGACGACCTTGCTGGAACGCTTGACGGAACAAACCGTGCTCATAGTGAATACCGTAACCAATAGCTGGGTAATTAAGGCTGGCTAACGAATCGATGAAACAGGCCGCAAGACGCCCTAAACCACCGTTACCAAGTGCCATATCTGGCTCTTCTTCAGCGATATCTGAGATCTCGTGACCCAAATCTTTGAGTGCTTGCGCTGCATTTTCAAAGAGACCTAAGCTTTGGAGGTTGTTCCCCATCAAGCGGCCCATCAAGAACTCAAGCGACAAGTAATGAACTGCGCGAGTATCTTTGTTGAAATGCGTTTTTTGGGTTTCGCTTAAACGAGAGAAAACAAGTTCGTTAACGGCCGCTGATGTTGCGCCCCACCAAGCTTTATCTGAAGCTTTTTCAGCATCTGTTCCCAGCGTTGTATTCAAATGACGAACAATGCTTTCTTTGAATTGATCGACGCTAACATCCATTTTAAATGCTTCTGCAGCGTTGCTGGCTGCGGGCTTTTTAGCTGGAGCTTTCTTTGCAGCAGGCTTCTTTGCTGCTGTAGTGCTCTTAGCTGTGGTGGTTTTACTGGTAGCCTTTTTAATAGCCATTCCTGTACCGTCCTATTTGAAAATTACCAATCAAAAAGTTGCGGTTGCCGACACTAGCCATGTCAGAACCAAACGTATTGGAGATTATAATAAGTAGTTGGAGGGGCTACGTTCTTGACGCCGATCACCATAATCAGCACTAAGAACACCCAAAAACAACCAAAGGACATGCACCTTCAGTTGTTTTGGGTTGTGATTGTGAAGGTTAGGTTATAATCCTGCTTTAGCGAATGCTGCCGCGACTATTTCCTGTGCTTCCTGTTGAATTTGAGCAAGGTGCGCCTCGTCTACAAAACTCTCTGCATATATCTTGTAGATCTCTTCTGTGCCAGAAGGACGCGCTGCAAACCAACCTTTATCTGTAACCACTTTCAAACCACCAATCGCCGCCCCATTACCTGGAGCTTCGGTAAGCTTAGCCGTTATTGGGTCACCCGCAAGGCGATCTGCTTCCACCATGTCTGAACTTAAGTTTGATAGTGCTTTCTTCTGCTCTGTATTTGCTGGAGCATCGATACGGCGATACACTGGCGAACCAAATTTAGCTTCAAGTTCTTGATAATGCTGGCCTGGATCTTTTCCAGTTACCGCTGTAATTTCAGCAGCTAACAACGCTAAGATGATGCCGTCTTTATCCGTTGTCCAAACACCACCGTCTTTGCGCAAGAATGATGCTCCGGCACTTTCTTCGCCACCAAAACCGAATTGCCCCGTATACAAACCATCGACAAACCACTTGAAGCCCACTGGCACTTCTTTAAGGTTTTTAGAAAGAGAGTTGGCAACATGATCGATCATTGAACTTGAAACCAGTGTTTTACCAATAGCTAAGTCATCGGCCCATTGCGGACGGTGGGTATAAAGGTATTGAATAGCCACTGCAAGGTAGTGGTTTGGATTCATTAAACCAGCAGATTTAGTCACAATGCCATGCCGGTCATAATCAGGGTCATTCGATACGGCAACATCAAAGTCGTCTTTCAAGTTGATTAAACTTGCCATTGCATAAGGAGATGAACAATCCATACGGATTTTTCCATCTTTATCCAATGTCATAAAGCTAAAGGTTGGATCCACGCGGTCATTCACAACTTGAATATCAAGACCATAGGTTTGCGCAATAGCTGGCCAGAAAGCAATGCCTGAGCCGCCCATTGGGTCAACACCTATTTTAACGCCCGCTTTTTTGATGGCATCGATGTCGATGACATTTTTGAGATCATCCACATAAGGTTGAATATAGTCATACTCAACGACCAAGTCATGCTGCCATGCTTCGTCAAATGGTGTGTAACCAATGCCTTCAAGTTCAATTGCAATTAGGTCATTAGCGCGATCTTGAATCCAGTTCGTTGCTTCGCTATCCGCAGGGCCACCATTGGGTGGATTGTATTTAAAGCCACCATCTTCAGGTGGATTATGCGAAGGTGTAATCACCACGCCATCGGCCACTTCAGCAGGCTTTTCTGCGTTGTAAGCTAATATGGCGTGCGAGATCACGGGTGTAGGCGTGTAGCCACGATCTTGTTGCACGCGCACTTCGATGCCGTTACCCACCAACACTTCAATTGCAGAACAAAGAGCCGCTTCGGATAATGCATGAGTGTCCATGCCAACGAACATAGGGCCATTGGTCCCCTGCTCTTTGCGGTAATCTACAATTGCTTGGCTAATCGCTAAGATATGCGTTTCAGTAAATGACTGCTTTAAACTGCTCCCACGGTGTCCCGATGTACCAAACGCAACTTTCTGCGCTGGGTTGCTCACATCAGGTTTCGCGAGATAATAATCGGTCAATAATCTCGGCACGTTACACAAATCTTGTGTCTCGGCTCTTTGACCGGCACGTGGATGAATTGCCATAGTGTTCCCTTCGCTCATTTCATTTATAAAGATTTAGTGAGGCGCTCTTTAATGTCAGCGTCCAATCCCAGTCGTTCACAGACTTCAATCAATATTGCACGTTTTTTGTGCGTATTATTATTGGTCACAACCCAATATTCTGAGCCTTCAATAGATTTGGGGTTGGTACTGCTGCCAGCAGCCAATAATTGTTCTTTAGACGTCGCAAAATACAAGCGATCACGACCTCGAATGTCATTCACTACATTAAAATTATCGGAAAATTGGTGATGTAACGCACTGAGTATAAGCAAGAATCGGCCAACCGCGCCCTTTTGCGCCGCCAAGATTTCGGCACTTGGCAATTGCTGCGCATCAATCGGGGTTATATTGGCGATGGATTGTTGCGGCGTTTCTTCTTCAATCACCGCTTCAGGTTCTTGCACAGCGGTAGGCTCCGCAGCAGTCACAGATTCTGAAATGTTCGACTTATCAACCTGCAATAAGCGCCGTAATATATCCGAGGCACTTTCGCCGATGTGTTGGGTTTGACTTGCTATGAACTGATAAAGGTCGTCATCAACTTCAATGATTTTCATTCGATAAGTTCTTTATGAGATGAGATTTGATGGACGATGATTATACATAGCTAACTCAAGAGTCTAAACCCTAATACACGTCTGCACTTGTCGTCACCCTAAACTGCGGGTGATAATAGCGCCAAAATCTCATATTGTTTTGCGCATGCTCAATTATAAAGACACTGGTACCGGCTTTCCTGTTCTGCTCATCCATGGCCTGTTTGGCAATTTAGATAATCTAGCGGGTTTAGGCCGCGCATTGCTTGATGCTCATTTTCGAGTGATACAGGTAGATGTTCGAAATCACGGTGAGTCACCGACGTATGCGTCAATGTCATACGATGATATGGCTCAAGATATCGTTAGCCTGCTGGATCATTTAAATATTGCAGAGTGCCACCTTGTTGGCCATTCAATGGGCGGAAAAATAGCCATGCGAGTCGCTTTACGCCAACCTCAGCGGATAAAAGCTCTTGGAGTCGCCGACATTGCCCCAGTGCCCTATCAAAGTCACCATGTGAACGTACTCAAAGGGCTTGATGAATTGGAACGTAAGCCAACGGCCTCGCGTAAAGAAGCAGACACACTGTTGGCCGAGTTCATTGCTGAAGCCGGTGTGCGCCAATTTTTATTGAAAAACCTACGTTGGACCAATGGCCGAGCCGAATGGCGTCTGCGCTATCCTGAAGTAAAACAAGAATACGACGCAATCATTGGCTGGAATCGTATTGACGCCCAGTTCTGCCAACCCACACTATTTATCAAGGGCAATGATTCAGATTATATTACTGCTGAGTATCGAGAGGAAATCGCCAAATACTTTCCAACTTCCAAAGCAAAAATAATCCAAGGAACCGGGCACTGGCTTCATGCTGAAAAACCCGAAGCGTTCAATCGCATTGTACTTCAATTCCTTACAGGGGTTGGCTGATAGACGGGTGATTGTGTTATAGTCGCGCCACTTTTTCGTGTGAATTTCAGCTATGCAATCCAAGTGGTTAACAGAGCATTGGGACAAAATTGAGTCGATTGGACTTTATGTGTTCTTTGCAGTCATTTTCTTTTTCATCGGAATGGCCATTCAAGACGTATTAAAACGTGGTAACGTACCGTTTTTTGGACGCGCCATTGTCTGGTTGGTGCTATTTTTAGGATGTGCGGGTTTCATCGCCAAAGGTGTCATTCAGGCATTTTTTGAAGCCTCAGGTACTGGAGGCTAGAGCTTTAAATGGCGAAGCAGTTGAATGACCGCACAACGATTGATTTGTTTGCGGAAGAAAAGCGACCGGGGCGTCCTAAGACAAACCCGTTATCACGCGAAGCACAATTAAAAATAAACAAACGCAATCAACTCAAGCGCGATCGCGAAAGTGGATTGAAACGTGTGGAATTAAAACTGCACGAAGAATTTGTATCTCTGCTGGACGAGCAGGCAAAAGCCGAAGCGATGAGTCGCGCGGCTTACATTGAAAAATTACTTCGGTTGGCTGCACACAAATAAAAGCAGCGCTCCGACTATATTATGAATTGAAGTAGGAAAAACGAACATGGCAGCATTGGTAGGAATTTTCTTCGGCAGTGACACCGGCAATACAGAGAATGTCGCAAAGCAAATCCAAAAGCAATTGGGTAAAGACTTATGTGATGTTTACGATATTGCCAAGGCGAGCAAAGAAGACATTGACCAATACAGCTTCTTGTTATTTGGTATTCCAACTTGGTATTACGGCGAAGCTCAGTGCGATTGGGATGACTTTTTTCCTGATTTAGAAGCTTTATCGTTCGAAGACAAGCTTGTTGGTATTTTCGGTTGTGGTGATCAAGAAGATTACGCCGAGTACTTTTTAGACGCCATGGGCATGATTCGCGACATTACCGAAGCCCGAGGTGCAACGATTGTGGGGCATTGGCCAACCGAGAGCTATGACTTTGAAGCCTCTAAAGGTTTAGTTGATGAAAACTATTTTGTGGGATTAGGTATTGACGAAGATCGCCAACCGGAACTCACTGACCAGCGCATTAAGCAATGGAGCCAACAAATTTATGGCGAAATGTGCTTAGCTGAGCTGCAATAACTCACTTTAGCATAACCTTACTAACATCATCGTAGAAGCCTGCTGCCAACAACCGTCAGCGGGCTTCTTTGCTTTTAAGGCATTGACCACTCAATATTTCAAACATCAAACCATTTTGCCTGATTTTTAGTTTTGAAGTCATATTATGCAAATAAAGGTGGTTGATTTCAGTTTCTTTTATCGGCTCAGTCTCTATAATGTCTGGCATTGTAAAGGAACAGCACCGATACAGGCAGTAACCAAATGAGTGACGAAAATTTAGCGCTTCGCAAAGCAGGTTTAAAAGTAACGCTTCCAAGAATTAAAATTCTGGAAATGCTGCAAGCACCTGAAAACCAGCACATTAGCGCAGAAGACATGTATAAAAAATTGATCGATCAAGGCGAAGAAATCGGTTTGGCGACAGTTTACCGCGTACTCAACCAATTTGATGATGCGGGCATTGTGACTCGTCACCATTTTGAGGGTGGAAAATCAGTATTTGAACTCACAAGCCAAGAACACCATGACCACTTGGTATGCTTGGATTGCGGTAAAGTGATTGAGTTTTCAGATGATGTAATTGAAGAGCGCCAGCATGAAGTGGCGAAAGCGCACAACATCAACCTCACCAATCACAGTTTGTATTTGTACGGTCGCAGCACAGACGGTAAGTGTGAACACAACGATTGATATTGCGAATGATTCAGACATAAAAAAACCGGCATCAGCCGGTTTTTTTATGTCTGAATATTTACACCAACGGCCTATTCATCACGCTCAATCACAACGGTACGAGCTATCTTGTCATGCCAACCTTGCTTCTTGTCATCAAACGCAATCCAAATAAAGCCTAAACACAATGGGACCGTTGAAATAATATAACCGATATAACGCAACGCACATTGCATGCCGCTCATCGGCCCTAACGTTCTTGCATCCACAATGACACCTCGCCAAACCATCTTTCCTGGCGTTGCGGCAAAACGAAGCCAGAAAAAAATCACAATCGCGATAGGCAGCACGTAATTGACCACACCATCAGCCCATCCTTGTATAGGCTGTTCGGATGTAAAGTACTCAATACCATAGATAGCGAACAGGATCGGCAGGGTTACGAGCATTAACAACAATGAGTCGATAATACTCGATAACACTCGCTTCCAAAAACCAATATAAGTCACTGACTTTTCAGCTTGTTCAATACCCTGCTCAGTCATTTGTTGCGTTTCTTCCATGATTAACATTCCCTTCTTGATAAAATATTAAGCGCCAACTTTTGCCCAAGTGTCACGCAGTCCAACCGTTCGGTTAAACACTAAACGCTCAGGCATACTGTCTTTTTCATCCGCGCAAAAATAACCTTCTCGCTCAAATTGATAAGCAACTTGGCTACTCGCATTGAGCAAGGACGGCTCAACAATAGCTTCTTTGACCAACAAGGAGTCAGGATTTAGAACTTGAGTAAATTCCTCTGCTGCTGGGTTAGGTACTGTAAATAAGCGATCATATAAGCGAACTTCAGCAGCAATACCATGTTCAGCTGACACCCAATGAATGACACCTTTTACCTTACGACCATCGGCAGGATTCTTACCTAAAGTGTCAGCATCGTATGAACAGTAAACGGTTTGAATATTACCGCTTTCATCTTTCTCTACCCGCTCGGCTTTAATCACATATGCATTCCGTAAACGGACTTCTTTGCCCATCACTAAACGCTTATATTTCTTATTTGCTTCTTCGCGGAAGTCATCACGGTCAATAAACAATTCGCGTCCAAACGGTAATTCGCGCAGGCCTGCGTCTTCGTTATTCGGATGCACAGGCGCATTAATTATTTCGCTGCTGCCTTCGGTGTAGTTTTCGATCACAACACGAAGGGGATCCAACACAGCCATCGCCCTGGGTGCATTTTCATTAAGCTCTTCTCGAATACACGCCTCGAGCATTGCCATCTCAACCATATTGTCTTGCTTGGTGACACCAATACGCTTGGAAAACTCAACCAAACTACCCGGCGTATAACCACGGCGGCGCATCCCGGCAATGGTAGGCATTCGAGGGTCATCCCAACCATTCACATAACCATCTTCAACGAGGTTGCTAAGCTTACGCTTCGACATCACAGTGTATTCGAGGTTTAAACGAGAAAACTCGTACTGATGTGGGCGCGATTCAATATCAAGGTTGTTTAACACCCAGTCATACAATGCTCGGTTATCTTGAAACTCAAGCGTACACAACGAATGAGTAATGCCTTCAATAGCATCAGAAATACAATGAGTAAAATCGTACATTGGGTAAATGCACCACTTATTTCCCGTTTGATGATGCTCAATATAACGAATTCGGTACAGCACCGGATCACGCATCACAATCTGCGGGCTACTCATGTCAATTTTAGCACGCAAGCAACACTCACCTTCCTTGTACTCACCTCTGCGCATGCGCTCAAAGGCCGCCAAGTTATCTTCAACTGACGCATCTCGGTGTGGGCTATTTTGACCTGGCTCTTTTAATGTGCCTCGGAATTCTCTGATTTGCTCTGGGCTCAAAAAGTCGACGTATGCAAGGCCCTTCTCAACCAACTGCACTGCAAATGCATACAAATCATCAAAGTAATTTGATGAATAGCAAATATCACCATTCCATTTAAAGCCTAACCACTCAACATCGTACTTGATCGAGTCGATGAAATGTTGTTCTTCTTTTGCCGGATTCGTATCGTCAAAACGAAGGTTACATTGGCCTTGGTAATCTTTAGCAATACCAAAGTTCAAGCAGATCGATTTAGCATGGCCAATATGCAAATAACCATTGGGCTCAGGGGGAAATCGAGTATGAATTTCTTTATGTTTTCCGTCGGCCAAGTCTTTATCAATGATTTGACGAATAAAATTGCTTGGCTTGGGGGCGTTTTCCGCCTCAGTCATGACAGAACCTCTAATTATTATCTAGTCACTTAGATGACCGTTAATCATCCCTGATTGATTGAACAAAAACAACAGCGAAAATGATGAAAAAACCCAGCAAAATAGGCAATCACAGGTTACGCTGATGATTCAAGCCAAGATTCAAACAGGATGATGCAATGGCCTTTAAAAAGATTGTGATAACCGCTCCGGTAGAATGTGCACTCAAAGCAGACCAAATCACAAACGGAGAAGTCTTGCAATATTGGAAGAGTGAAGTCTCAGAGCACACCTACCAGCTGCATCTGGTGATGCTATCGGAGCACTGTCAGCATGTATTAGATGAAGTGGCTAAACGCCGAGCAACGTACGCTAACATTTCGGCCATTCAACACAATATTGATTTAGTGATTCCTCGTCCTCCAGAAGAAGAACCCGAAGCGACACAAGAAGACCAGGGAAAAGCTAAAAGTAATTCCACCAATCGCGATGAAATTTATTCCAACGTGAGCACGACGATTGATGCCAACAGTAAATTTTTTACCATGGTAGTTTTATCCGCTATTGTCGCAGCCACCGGCTTATTGCGAGACGACACCGCCATTATTATTGGCGCAATGGTCATTGCTCCATTACTCGGTCCAAACGTTGCATTAGCACTCGCCACAACCTTGGGTGATAAGCAGCTCATGGGGCGTTCGCTGAAGCTTTTAATACAAGGGGCCATCATTGCCACTGTGATGTCAGTGGCGGTGGGGTATTTGAGTACCGACAATTTGTTAGATATTCCAGCCATTGCAGCTCGAACCAACTTATCTTATTCCGATCTAGTCTTGGCTTTAGCGTCAGGGACTGCAGCAACGCTTGCTATTGTGACAGGTCAGTCTGGTACCCTCATTGGTGTGATGGTGGCCGTAGCTCTGATGCCACCATTGGTAAGCGCTGGCATGCTTGCCGGTAGCGGCCATTTTGTTGAAGCATTTAGAGCGGCACAGCTGTTGTTGGCCAATATTATTTGCGTAAACCTAGCGGGTGTTTTGACCTTTCAATTAAAAGGAGTACGCCCGCAATACGCATGGGAAACCAGTAAGGCCAAACGTCAAACAATCCGAGCGACAAGTATTTGGATTATCTTGTTGGTGATCTTGAGCTTCGCTATTGCTGACTTACCCAAATCTTGAGTTTCTGATCAATCCAAACACCAACAAACAGAACACCAAACAACACACGGCTAAAGCGGCGACAACAGAGCCGCTGATACCAAGTACGGCGTAACCAATCGCACTGATACCAGCCACCAACATGGCGTACGGCAACTGAGTTCTCACGTGTTCTATATGGTCACAACCCGCCCCCGTTGATGACAAGATAGTGGTATCTGAAATAGGCGAACAATGGTCGCCAAACACTGCTCCGGCTAACACTGCCGCAAGCATAGGTAGCATCATGCTAATTTCAGTTGCAGCCGCCATATCACCAGCAATCGGTAACATAATACCAAAGGTTCCCCAACTCGTACCTGTGGCAAATGCCATCACGCCGGACAACCCAAACAGCAACAACGGTAACCATTTCACATCAATTGTTGTGCCTACAAATGACGCCAAATAAGTCCCGGTTTCAAGTGAACTGATCACACTGCCAATAGTCCATGCAAAAGCCAAAATATAGATCGCCGGCATCATTGATTTTATGCCGTGGCCCAACGCAGCGAACACCAATCCTTGCGGCGCTTTCTGACGCTGAATCATGCTCAGAGCACTAAGCAACGCTACCAGCCCCCCCATCACCAACGATAAGCCTACATCCGTATTTTCAAGCGCACCCAGTACCGTCATAGGCTCGCCTGCCATTTGCAGTGCATAAACGCCGGTCATCAACAACGCCGATACTGTGGCTAAAATAAGGATCGCAATGGGGAGCAACAGATTTTGAACGCGTCCGTTGTGCATCGGCTCAAGCCCCGTCAGCGATTCTCTAGCGATTGCAGCACGTAAAACCTCCGGATCGCGAGCGGCAATTTCAGCGGTTTTCATGCTGCCTAAATTAATCGGCCAAATGGAAACCACTAACACCAAAACAATGGCAAACAGTGCGTAGAAATTCATTGGAATGAGCGCAACAAAGGCATGAATAGCCGTCATGTCCGTTAAGTTATGAGCAGCTAATATCCCGCCAATCACAGCGATGATATAAGCCCCCCAACTGGAAATAGGCATCAGTACACACATGGGGGCAGCAGTGGAATCTAACAGGTATGCGAGCTTTGCGCGCGAAATCTGCAGCCGATCAGCCACAGGGCGGCTAATGCTGCCAACCGCAAGGCTGTTAAAGTAATCATCAATAAATATGACAATCCCCAAAATCGCAGTCATCAAGCGTCCGCTTCGGGCTGAATTAATGCGTGTGAGCGCCCAGTTTGCGAAGGCTTCAGTGGCGCCGCTTGCCGACAAAATACTGGTGAGCATGCCAAGCAACAACAAAAAACCAACGATGTAAAAGTTCCAGGAATTTAGTGCACCGTCATCCCACACTAAATCGGTGATTTTTTCGGCCAGAACTGCACCGCTTACAATGGGGTCACCACCACCAAGTAACACGACCCCCAACGCAATCCCTAATCCTAGTGAGAGCAGCACTTTACGTGTGACGACAGCGGCTGTCAGTGCCAACAAAGGTGGAAGTAGCGACAAGGCTGAGTCGGCGTAGGTCATGCAAAGGTGCTCCGAGTAAAAAGGCTAAAGTCTGGAATTCTGGCACAAATTGCGGGCAATGCGAAAGTCCAAGGCCGAACTAACGCATTCTTCGATCGTAAATTTTCACAATTCAACAACCCAAATAAAATTCTAACAATGAATTGGCTATATCCATTACTGACAAGCAACAATAAAAGGAAAGGAACAAGCCCTCCGATAAACGAGAGTACCGAAGAGCGAAGGCAATCTTGGATATTTAAGGTGTTAAATTTTGGCCGCCAGCTCCGCGCCCTGACGAATTGCTCGTTTGGCATCTAATTCTGAGGCAACAAACGCGCCACCAATCAGGTGTACATTTGCTTGCAAAGAACGCTCAAGCTCATCGAACAGACATCGATCTGATTCTTGCCCTGCACAAATCACCACGTGATCGCACTCGATGACTTGCTCGCCATCGTCCACTTGAATATGAAGCCCGAGATCATCAATTTTGACATACTGCGCCCCGGCAACCATTTTCACACCATGTTTTTTCAATGATGTGCGGTGAATCCATCCCGTGGTTTTACCCAAGTTTGCGCCCACCTTGGACGTTTTACGTTGCAGCAATGTCACTTGGCGAGCGGCTTTAACGGCACTATCGTGCGGACCAGACAAACCACCAGCATTGGTAATGTTGGGGTCAATGTTCCACTCGTTCAGCCATGCTTCTACATTTTGCGAGCGGGACTCACCATGCTGGACAAGGTATTCGGCTACATCGAAACCAATTCCGCCCGCGCCAATAATGGCAACTTTCTGCCCAACCGGCTTCTTATCTCGAATCACATCGAGATAACTAAGAACTTTTGAGTGCTCTACACCTTGGATCGGCGGCGTACGGGGTTTTATTCCTGTAGCCACCACCACTTCATCAAACCCTCGCCCTGAAATGGATACTAAAGACTGGCGTTGACCAAGCTCAACGGTGACTCCTAATTGTTTCAAACGATGATTGAAGTAACGAAGTGTTTCATAAAACTCCTCTTTGCCGGGGATCTGCTTGGCAATATTAAATTGCCCTCCAATTTCGGCAGCTTGGTCAATTAATGTGACTTTGTGCCCCCGCTCTGCGGCATAACATGCAAACGCCAACCCCGAAGGACCCGCACCAATCACGCCTATGGCTTTGGCGTTCTGAGTAGGCTTCATCATTAATTCGGTTTCAAAGCATGCCAGCGGGTTCACCAAACAAGAAGCACGTTTACCCTTAAATACATGATCTAGACATGCTTGATTACAGGCAATGCAGGTATTAATTAAATGTGATTCGTCTCGTGCGGCTTTGTTTACAAATTCGGCATCGGCTAACATCGGTCGTGCCATCGACACCATGTCTGCTTTTCCTGACGATAAAATATCTTCACCCACTTGCGGATCATTAATGCGATTGGTGGTGACCAAGGGAATATTCACATGAGGTTTGAGTTTGGCAGTCACCCAGCTAAAGGCACCTCTGGGCACGCTGGTGGCAATGGTTGGCACACGCGCTTCATGCCATCCAATTCCCGTATTGATGATGCTGACACCTTCTTGTTCAAGCCTTTTCGCTAGTTCTATGACTTCTTCCCAACTCGATCCCTTTTCTACCAAATCCAACATGCTTAGGCGGAAAATGATAATAAAATCAGTCCCCACTTTCTGACGTGTTGCTCTGACAATCTCTAGTGCTAAGCGCATTCGGTTTTTGAATGAACCGCCCCAATCATCAGTGCGTTTATTACTGCGGACGCACAAAAACTGGTTAATCAAATACCCTTCCGACCCCATAATTTCTATGCCGTCGTAGCCCGCTTTTTGCGATAACTTCGCAGTATTGGCAAATGCGCGAATGGTTCTTTTGATACCACTGTTGGACAATGCTTTCGGTTTAAATGGGGAGATCGGTGCTTTCATTGCACTGGCAGAAACGTTCAGAGGATGGTAGCCGTAGCGCCCAGCGTGAAGTATTTGCAAACAAATTTTGCCGCCTTCTTCATGTACCGCTCGCGTCACTTTACGATGCTTTCCAACTTGCCAAGGATAGCTAAGCTGACAACCGAATGGGGCCAAACGGCCTCGAATATTCGGAGATATACCGCCCGTTACAATAAGGCCTACGCCGCCCTTCGCGCGCGCTCTGTAGAATTCAGCAAGCTTATCAAAGCCACCTTTCTCTTCTTCTAAACCTGTATGCATAGATCCCATCAGCACTCGGTTTTTGAGTGTTGTAAAACCAAGATCCAAAGGTGCAAGTAAGTGTGGGTAAGGTGTCGTCATAGAGGCTTCTTCTGTCCAATCATTTAAATCAAGACTAACACTGGTCTTACCAGAACAAAAATAGAGGAATGCAAAAGCTGTGCGCCAGCTTACATTTATTTACAACTAAAACTGGCTGACTCGCACCGGCTTAGTTAAAGTGCTGTTATAAGAACGATTAGTAAAATTCGACTCATCTAAGCAATATGGCGTCATTTATGAAAACACTTGGACGAATGGTACGCGGCCTTTGGCACGTATTAAATACAACACGGAAAGTTGTATTAAACCTTATCTTTATCGTAATTCTCATCAGCATCATTGCTGCAATGAGCAATCAAGAAGGCGAACCGAGTATCGAAGAAGGCGCTCTCATGCTTTCGATAAATGGTCGCGTTGTTGAGCAACTTCGCCCTTCCGACCCGTTTTCAGAAGTGATGACACAAATGCTCGGTGGCCAAGAAGAAGACCCCGAAGTACTTCTGTATGACATTATTCACGTCATTGATAACGCCAAGCATGATAAACGCGTCAAAGCGTTGGTCATTGATGTCAGTTCAATGATGTCGAGCGGCTTATCTAAGATGAGAGAAATTGGTTCCGCCATTGAGTCATTCAAAGAAGCCAATAAACCTGTCATAGCCATCGGCGACTGGTATAGCCAAGACCAATACTATTTAGCAACCCACGCTGACACCATCATGATGAACCCGAACGGCATGTTGGTATTGGAAGGTTATGCATCTTACCCACTGTACTTTAAGTCGATGCTCGAGAAACTAAAAGTCAGCACCCATGTGTTCCGAGTGGGGACTTATAAATCCGCAGTAGAACCTTTTATTCGTGATGACATGTCACCTGCAGCAAAAGAAGCCAATCAGCAATTCCTCGGCGATTTATGGGAAATCTACCTCACCGACATCGCCAAACAGCGCGGTCTCGACAAGCAAGAATTACGTCATAACATCATCAACATCACGGAGTTGATGAAAGAGCAGAACGGTAATATTGCAGCAGTGGCGCTAGAGACTGGGCTCATCGACGAATTGGCTGACCGCCAAACCGTTCGTACAGTGCTCACGGATTTGGTGGGATACGATGAAGAACACCATACCTTTAAACAAATCAATTTTGACCAGTATTTAGCCGTCTCGAAACAAAATAACAATATTGATGAAGACCAAGACTTAGTGGGCATTGTTGTTGCCAAAGGACAAATACGAAATGGCAATCAACCCACTGGGCAAATTGGTGGTGACAGCACCGCAAGGCTCCTGCGCCAAGCTCGAAACAACGATCAAATCAAAGCAGTAGTACTGCGAATCGATAGTCCAGGCGGTAGTGCATTTGCATCCGATATTATCCGTGCTGAAATCGACGAATTGCGGAAGGCAGGCAAACCCGTCATCGCATCGATGAGCAGTATTGCCGCATCTGGCGGTTATTGGATTGCAGCACCAACCGACAAAATATATGCGTCGCCCGCAACGATAACTGGCTCCATTGGTATATTCGGTATGATCACCACGTTTGAGAATAGCCTTGATTATATTGGCGTACACGCTGACGGTGTTGGCACCACGCCACTGGCCGGCGTAGGTGTAACACGCGCCCTGCCGCCAACCTTTGAAAATCTCATTCAGCAAAACATCGAACATGGCTATCGCAAATTCCTTTCGTTAGTTGCCGACCATCGAGAAATGACCTTCGAAGAAGTTGATAACGTCGCTCAAGGCAGAGTTTGGAGCGGCCTGCGCGCCAAAGAGCTTGGCTTAGTGGATGAGTTCGGGGACTTGAATGCGGCAATTTCAGATGCCGCTGAGCTAGCAGGCCTCAGTGATTACGATACTCAAGTTGTTGAAAAGCCATTAACTGAGCGTGAAAAATTCATACAAGCTCTCTTTAGTGCAAGTGCGAGTGTCATACCTGAAACGGTATCGACGTCCAATCACTCTATGGTTCGAAATCTACTCGGCCAAGTCGAACAGCGTTTTGAGTTCGTTACACGAGTAAGCGATCCAATGCATGCCTACGCATTGTGTTTGCAGTGTGAATTATAATAATCACAGGTCATAAACATTCGAGTGATAAAAAAGTCCGGACTTCCGGGCTTTTTTTATGGTGAAGGGATTGAAGCATGCGTAAATCAATTTATGTTGCATACACAGGTGGAACCATTGGCATGCGTCGTTCATCCGGCGGTTATGTGCCAACTCCAGGTCATTTGGTTGAAAGCCTCGCGGCCATGCCCGAGTTTCACCGCGATGAGATGCCACTGTTTGAGATTCACGAGTATGATGACCTTATCGACTCCTCAGATATGGCACCGACCGACTGGCAGCGCATCGCAGATGACGTTCAAGCCAACTACGACAGGTTCGATGGTTTTGTGGTACTTCATGGCACCGACACCATGGCATTTACTGCGGCTGCGTTGTCATTCATGCTTACCAATTTAACCAAACCGGTGATCGTCACAGGCTCACAAATACCACTTGCAGAGCTCCGCTCTGATGGTCAAATCAACCTGCTCAACTCGTTATACCTTGCGGCAAACTACCCTGTTGCTGAGGTGTGCTTATTCTTCAACAATCAATTATTCAGGGGAAATCGAAGCAGTAAAGTTAATGCTGATGGTTTTGATGCGTTTGCATCACCCAACTACCCATCGCTGATTGATGTTGGTATTGATATTCGCGTGAATGCAGGCTTAATTAGTCATCATACTGGGCAAGAACCACTCAATGTGCAAACCATAACGCCACAGCCTATTGGCTTGATACGCCTATATCCGGGTATCATGCCTGAGCTGGTCAACAATATTATTCGGCAGCCAGTGAAAGCCATCATTATGCAAAGCTATGGCGTTGGCAATGGCCCCAGCAGTGGTGCGCTATTGAATGTATTCAAAGAAGCCGACGAACAAGGGATTGTAGTGGTTAATGCCACTCAATGCCTCAAAGGGCGTGTGAATATGGCAGGGTATGCCACCGGTAATAAAATTGCCGAGACCGGCGCTGTTTCGGGCATGGATATGACCATTGAAGCAGTGCTCACTAAGCTGCACTTTTTACTCAGTCAAAACCTCGAGCCAAGTGTTATTAAACAGTCCATACAGCAAAACCTACGCGGCGAGCTAACCCTTTAGCCATTTACAAACTGAAGCTCAGGGAGTTCAATACGGATTCTGGGGAAGCCCATCTGCGATGCTATAGTAGTCGCCCTTCTCGGCCACAAAAATATGCTTGTGTAACTGAATTTGAGTGGTTGTATCGAACGCGCCCAACGCAATCGCAAGCCAATTGTGCTTTTGCTGATCAGTGGGATCGAAGAATATAGAGGAGCCACACTTAGCACAGAACCCGCGCCGTACTTTGCCGGACGAATGATACCAATTTAAGTCTGCTTGACCATTGATAGTGACCATCTTGCGCGGTACATCCACACTCGCTAAAAAGTGCCCTGTCCATTTGCGACATTGCTGACAATGGCAGGCATCTGCCATTCCCAAGTCGCCCTCAACTTCAAACGAAATTGCGCCGCATAAACACGAACCTCGATGCATTGTTTTACCCTCAAGCATGAACGGCGATCATGACAGCTAAGTCAGTAAGAGAAACGTTTTCAATCTTAATCTGTTTATCGTACTGAATATTGAGCGCACAAAAAAGGCCTCACCATGAGACCTTTCATAGAAGCTGATGACTCGAATTATCACTAAGGTTTGAATCGAGCGATATCTTCCTCATCGTCCATGGGAGAATCGGAAAATTGAGTTTTAAGCACTTTTTTGCTTTTTACATTTAGCTCTCCGCCTGCTGCCACCGTCATATGATCGGTTTGCTCCATGTGCATGGCTTGATACGCAATCACAGCTTGCAGGCTATGCTCTTTTTGAGAGGCTGTTAAAGCAGTGCCATCTGCCCATTTACCAAGCTCTACGGCTGACTTTAGCTTTTCGTATATTTCAGGTGTCATACCCGATATTAATTGCTCTAAATTCATTGAGTTATCTACTCCGCACCTTTTGAACCACCATGAAACAGCGCAGTGCTAAATACCACACTAAACCAACTGTACCGATCACTTGCCCTGCCAGCGGCATCCAGGGGTACGTTTTTGCATCGCCTAAAAAGTACATCAATACGCCTGTGCAAAACACCAGCATGGCAACAAAGGATTGGGTCATCAAACGCTGCTGACGTTTAATCACAGCGATATCACGTCGCGCTTCCAATTGCGCTTCACTTAAATCATTTAAGTTCGCATCGCAATGAGGGCATTCTGTGGCTTTACTAGAAATTTTTTTAGAACAAGAGATGCAATCAACTAAGGCCATCGATAAAGCGTTCCTAAAACAAAAACAGGAGCCATAATAGCGGCCCCTGTGAGTGAGTTTCAATCAATAAGTCGTGATTTTAATGAACAACTATTCCATTTTCTTCCAATAATCTTTCACCGATTGCTTCATCTCTTTACTGAGCATCAGCAAACCAAATAAGTTAGGAAGTGTCATGAGTACGATGGCCACTGCAGCTAAATCCCAAATTAAACTGGTATCTGCAAACGAGGCCCAAAAGAATCCCGCCACGTAAATCACTCGATAAGGCATTACGCCTCTGACGCCAACTAAGTAAATCATCGCGCGGTCGCCATAGTATGACCAAGCAATGGCGGTGGAAAATGCAAACAACAACAGGCCAATCGAAACAATGTACTTGCCGGAATCACCTAAATAACCCTGACTAAATGCAATAGTGGTAAGCCGAGCTGAATGCACAAGCGATTCTCCACTCACAGCGATGCGCACCACTTCGCCGTCTATTTTAGGATTTTTAAGTTTACCGTCCTCAACGAACAATTGGCCATTGAAAACCGTGCCCCCAGCTTTGTATACCGTATTTTCAGCCACAGAGCGCGCTGCAAGCAACGTAAACTCACCACCAATGACTTTGCCATCTTTGACGCTCAATGTGCCGTTAAATGGCTCTACTTCGTTATTTTGAGCATTTAGGAATGCGCCTAACTGGCCTCGGTCAGCTTGATCAGTGTCATCATAAATACCCGACAAGTAAGTCATATCTGAACGCTCAAAGGTATTTTGATGCTTTTGGTTCCAAACCCCCGATGACAAAATCACCATGCCCGTCAATGTACAAATGATAATGGTGTCAATAAAGGGCTCGAGAATCGACACCATGCCTTCTGACACGGGTTCATTACTTTTGGCAGATGCGTGCGCGATTGGAGCTGAGCCTTGACCGGCTTCGTTGGAAAATAAACCACGATTCACACCACGGTTAAACGCATATGCAAATGAAGCGCCTAAGAAGCCACCCACAGCGGCTGAGCCGGTAAAGGCATCACGAAATACAGAGACAAATGAAGGCACAAGATTTTCAATGTTGTAGGCAATTACAGTTAAAGCGCCCACCACGTAAATCACGGCCATGAGCGGCACAATGCGTGAGGTGACCGCCGCAATGCGTTTAATACCGCCTAAAATCACTAGGGCCAACAGGACAGCCAATACCCCACCGGTCAACATTGGATCAAGGCCAAACGTCGCTTGCATGCCTTGTGCAATGTTATTCACCTGCGGCAAGCTACCGGTGCCAAATGAGCTGATCACAGTCGCGATAGCAAAAATAATCGCCAGCCATTTCATATTCAGCCGGCGATCCATAAAGTACATTGGGCCACCCGCCATGGTACCGTCGGTTGTTTTTACGCGGTACTTATGTGACAAGGTAACTTCAACGAACTTAGTGGTCATGCCGAAAAATGCGGTCATCCACATCCAAAATAACGCCGCTGGCCCACCCAAGAAGATAGCAAACGCAACACCACCAATATTACCCGTGCCTACCGTGCCCGAAAGTGCAGTGGCCAGCGCTTGAAAATGCGATGTGTCTCCTGGCTCTTTACTGTGATCAAATTTACCTTTGCCCCGAACCACCTTCCATGCGTGTGCAAAATATCTGATTTGGGGGAAGCCTAAATAGAGGGTGAAAAATAAGCCGGTTCCAAGCAGCAAATATGGAAAGTACACGGCGGAACCCAGCACACTATCAAGCGCTAAAATCCATTCTCGTAAGGTATCCAAATGGAATACTCCTTTTTCTCAATGATGACCCTGAAGGGTGTTTGTAGTTTAAGTGTCAGTCCATCGTTGCTATTCACACCATAGAAGAAAAAGCCTGAGACAGGAAAATTCAAACGAGGAATAGAGCGATATCAGTCATACGCTGATTTTTGTTCGCTTAGCGCGCCGCACTACAAATTTTTTGATGAACCGGAATGACTGTCGATACCAACGTTACACAGATTCGGGGAAAGTGAAAAGGCAGACGTTATAATTTGGTTAAAAACCGCGCGTTCGGTGATAAATAACACAGCGATTGAATAAGTTTTGCTCGAAGAGAATAAAATCGTCACAAAGGGTGTTGACAGGCAACAGACATGCCCTTAATATTCGCCCCGCTTTCGCAGTTAACCAAGCGAAACGCAATTCCCCTGTAGCTCAGTTGGTTAGAGCGGTGGACTGTTAATCCATGTGTCGTTGGTTCGAATCCAACCAGGGGAGCCAAATTTAAACTTTGGCTGTTAATTAAACAGCGAGAGTAACCAGTTATTCCCTTGTAGCTCAGTTGGTTAGAGCGGTGGACTGTTAATCCATGTGTCGTTGGTTCGAATCCAACCTGGGGAGCCAAATCAATTAAGCCTCGCAATCGCGAGGCTTTTTTGTATCTGGTTCACAATGAATCTCACTCAAAACCTTGCCGATCGGCTTCATCGACAAAGTCATCTCGATTGTGTAGGTTTTGCTATTTCAATAGCGTCTGGTAAAGCGCTTCATTCGCCTTTGCCATGACATCAATACTAAATTCGTCCAGCATCAACTGCCGTCCCTGTTCACCGTATAGATGCCTCAATTCGTTTGATCCCAACAACCTCAGCAGTGCGCTCTTGAGCTCATCAACACTACCCGGCGTAACCAGTAGTCCATTGATTTCATGCCTTACCGCTTCAGGAATGCCACCCGCGTTCCCCGCAACAATAGGCACTGCACATGCACTTGCTTGCAATAAGCTCACGCCCAAGCCTTCTTTAAATGCGGGATGTACCACTATATCCAGCCCGGGTACCAGTTGGTCCATGTCTGTTCTAAAACCGGCCATTTGAACGTGTTCGCTCAAGCCATCTTGTTCAATCCTGTGGGTTAGCTCATCGGCCAATGGTCCTTTGCCGAAAATCACGACACGAACATTTGGATGTTGTTGAATGATATCGGGAAGCGCATCTAACAACACTGCATGGCCCTTACGCTCGATTAGTTGCGCGATCACCCCTAACACCAAATGCTGTTCGGTCAAGCCAAATGTCGAGTTCAGCTGCTGACGAGCCGCTTTATTTGGCTCAAAACGCTGAGTATCTACAGCGCTGCGTATGGTTTGAATATGTTCGGGCTCTACACCCTCTCGGATCAGAACTTGACGAATGCCTTCGGAAATAGTGATGACTTTACGAAAGCCATGATACTTCCTACGCGCGAACCAATGAGGCTCGGTGTTATCAACACGTCTCGAAACGACAGCGGGAATCCCCGTTCGTTTTGCGGCAATAAGGCCCCACATATCAGCACCGCGACGAGAGTGCACATGAATCAATTCAATATCATGCCGGCGGATCAAGCGCACCAGCCGAGACACAAGACCGATATCTAAATCGCCTTTCATCACACACGGCAATACCTGTGCAACGTTTGCAGCTTCTCGTTCAATATCACTATTCGGAGGGCATGCTAAAAAATGTTCATGGGGCGAGTCTTTCAGCGCCTGTAGTATATAAAATACTTGCTGAGCGCCACCGTAAAGATGGCGGCCGGCTTCAACGTGCAGTATGCGCATGAAGAACTTTCTCCAATTCAGTCATGACTTCATCTGCATTAATGCCGCGAAGACAGGTAAATGCACCATCGCACGTTGGACGACGTCGGCATGGGGAACATTCTAGATCGTGGTAAATCACCGATGCACCTGCCCACCCGGTATCAATGTATGGACGGGTTGAACCAAAAATTGCCACTACGGGAGTTTCCATCGCAATACACAGATGAGTCAGGCCGGTATCTACACCTACTCCACACTGGGCATGCTCGATAATTGCAGCCGTTTCAACCAGACTCGTTTGCCCCACTAAGTTGACGATTTCGCCATTGCTATGCGCCATGATTTTTTGTGCATGCGCTTCATCGGCAGGCCCGCCCAACATCACCAGAGGAACGCCATAGCGTTGGTAATGCTGTGTGACAAAATCGTGCCAATGTTCGTCAAACCAATGTTTTTGAGGTCGTGTGGTAAACGGCAACATCACCGCATAATCACCCGTTACCCCCAATTGCTGTAGCTTGTGCTTGGCGCTGCCCAAGGTTGAACCGTGATAACCAATGGTCATCCTGAAAAACGCCTCAGGATCAGCTCCTAGGTATTTCGCCATTTGACGATATTCAGAGCTGATACGGGGGTCTGTTCGAGACTTATTAATGGCATCCGTTAAGAACCAATGAGACTTTTCTTTCGATTTAAAACCATAGCGTTTCGGTGCCCCACTGAGCCAGGCCAAAAAGCTACTTTTGAGAAGGCCTTGAACATCCACAGCAATATCAAAATTCATTTGATGCAACTGTTCACGAAATTCACGTATAGCTCGCCACAATTTTCTATATTGGCGGGCTTTCCATAACGCTTGCCAGTCATGACGAGGCCAACTTATGATTTGATCAATGCCGTTTGTTTCTTTCAGGATTTGCTGTGCAGCAGGCTCCGCTAGCCACGCGATATGAGCATCGGGATAGCGGCTTTTAAGCGCAGGTACAATACCAGATGCCATAATGACATCACCAATTGCACTCAGCCTTACGATAAGTATTCGCTCCATAAAGGGTTTGAATGTCCAGACAAGAATGAGCTAACGATTGGTGTATGATACGATCCGTTTTCAACATTCGCTATGCTCAGCTCAAAAACGACCATTAAAATGCTCCGTATTGTTTACTCATTATTGATATATTTTGTCATTCCTATTCTTCTTGTTCGCCAATTATGGCGCTCTCGCATTGACTCAGGCCACCGCCAACGTATCGCTGAGCGACTGGGCTTTGTCGTCCCTGTCACCAAAGCACAAACGATCGTACATTTTCATCTGGTTTCGGTGGGCGAAACACTCGCTTCATTGCCACTGATTAACCAATGTCTGAACGAACATCCTGACATGCATCTGCACGTCACCTGCACCACATTGACTGGCTCTAGAGAAATTACCAAACGCTTAGGCGACCGAGTGAGTCATAGCTATTTGCCCTACGACTCCCCTACCGCAATGAATCGTTTTTATCGGCGTATTCCTGCTTGCGTCAGTGTCGTCATGGAAACCGAACTTTGGCCAAATATGATTCGCAGTGCAAAACGTCATCAATGCCCTGTGATGATCATGAATGCTCGCCTATCTGAACGTTCGGCTCGGCGCTACCGAAAACTGCCCAAAGTACGCCAGTTATTGATCGACCCTATTGACAAAATTTGCTGCCAAACTCACGAAACACTGGCCCAATTTAAAACACTCGGCGCATCACAAACTCAGCTCGAATACACGGGCAATTTAAAATTCGATATGGATTTACCAGAAACTTTGCAAGCCGACGCTCAATCACTGCGCAACGCTTTAGGCCAAGAACGCCCCGTTTGGATCGCCGGAAGCACTCATGCAGGTGAAGACGAAATATTGCTCGAAGCCCATACCCTGATTAAGCAAAGCATTCCAAACGCAGTCATGATCTTAGTACCGCGTCACCCTGAACGATTTAATGACGTGAGTGAGTTAGCAAAAGCTCGTTTCAATACCGGGCGACAGAGCCAAAACGCTGCCGATGCAGATATTGATGTTCTGATAGGCGACACCATGGGAGAATTGCTGGTGATGTACAAAGCTTCGGATGTGGCATTTGTAGGCGGCAGTTTAGTTGCACGTGGAGGCCACAACCCTTTAGAGCCTGCCATTCTTGAGCGCCCGGTCGTCAGTGGACCTCATGTGTTTAACTTTAGCGTGGTGTACGACATGTTGGATCAACACAATGCTGTGTGCTGGGCGGATTCGGCACAACAAATCGCAACAACGGTCACGTCGTTACTACAGTCTCAAGAGCAGCGCCAAAACCAAGTCGAACGCGCATTGCAAATCGTGAAACAACATCAGGGCGCTAAAGTTCACACGCTTAACGTGATTTTAGGCTACGTGCGGGCTCACAATTAGAGTCTTTTATTGTTGCTAACCCTATCAATTGATAGCCTTTTTAAATAATCTTCTGATGCTACATAACCGTAAAATGGCTGGTGGAATATGAATCACACACAGGTTATGCTCTGGAACTAACTGAGATAAAAGGATTTAGGCTCATTATGTCTGTCGCCACTCGCGCTTTAAAAATTGCTGTTATTGCAGTACTTGGGACTGCAATGTTAATGACCGCGATTAGCTTAAATTATATTCACAGCACGGTCACACACCAAACTGAAACGGCACTCCAGTCAACTCGTCTAGCTGTGAAACAGACGGTGGGACACAACCCGAATTGGTCAGAAATGATCCCTCAGTATCCGTTGCTACGCTTTACGGCTGTCGACACCGAAACGAACGCAACTCTGATTGATGAAAACTTCAACAACGCTAGTTCGGGGCTGACTCTATGGGTCGAGGACCACTTATTGCCCGATGCGCAACGTATCTCGGTACACGGCTATGAAATATCGATCCGGTTAAATAATCAACAGCTAGTTGAAAACACACTGAACTTGCTATTCCCTATTCTGTTGACAGTCCTCATTGCTGGAAGCATTGGCGCATTCGGCATATTTACTCTGATCTCTCGCAATATCAAACGCAATGTATCCTTAACCTGCAACGCAATTGATGACCTTTCAGCATTGAATAAGAGCGCTCAACTGCCCAGCCTAGCCTCACCAGAATTCACTCCAATTAACACGCCATTATCGGCAGCAATTGAGCGCTTAATTGAACCCTTAATGGATGCACAAGCCCACGTAGAAACCTTGAAACGCCATGCCTATAGCGATGGTCTCACCGGTCTGGGTAACAAAGCCAAATTTAAAGAAGACATGCTCGAGAAGCTGCAATCATCTTCCACCACCAATTATGGTTTATTAGTGATTATTCGAGCCACATCATTAAAGGTAATTAACGACCAATCCGGTTATGGTGCTGGCGACGACTACGTCAAACAAATAGCGAATTTGGTCAACAATGCTGCGGCCCATTTTCAACGCCAAACACAATACCGACTAAACTCCAGCGATATCGCAGTGGTACTCGACTTCATCGCCAAAAAAGAGCATGAAAAATTTGCGTCGACGCTTGAAAGTCAACTCAATGACTTAAATCGAAAGTTAGACGTTGAAGAGGTCGCCAATGTGGGCATCACCGATTTCCAATCGGGCGATGGTATTGGAGACTTGCTCTCTCGTTGCGACAATGCACTGAGCATATCGAGCTCACGCAGAGGTAACAATTGGCATTTTAGCGACTCGCCCATCGACTCACAGCAACATGGCAAGCAACAGTGGCGAGCGCTAATTGCCGACATCATTGAAAACGCTCGTGTCACACTATACGGCCAGCCTCAATTGTCGCTAAATGAGTCAGCTACCGTGTACACCGAACTACAAGCTCGCTTTTTCGATGCTAATAACGAACAAGTTTCAACAGCCAGCCTTATCGCGCAAGCCCAAAGTAGTGACCTTATTATTCAACTCGACAAAGTGATTGTTGAAAATGCGCTTGCACTCGCGCGTGATACTGCCCCCTACGTTGACCGATATGCCATTAATTTATCGAACAGCAGCGTGTTGGACGCACATTTCTGCATCTGGCTAGAACGTCAATTGCTCCGCGATGCGGCAGTCACAAGACGCTTGGTGTTTGAAGTATCCGAACACGGTATCACAACCGACATTACAGCCGGCCGGCGCATTATTGATCTGATTCACCGTGTTGGAGCACGCTTTACCATTGAGCATTTCGGCACTTCAATTATGTCGTTGAAGTACTTCAGAGAGTTAAATCCAGATTACGTGAAACTCGATGCCAGCCACACCTTTGAAATTGAAGCCGACAAAAAGCTGCAATACTTCATTCGGACTTTGGTCGACATCACCCATCAAATGGGCGTTCGAGTCATTGCCGAAGCAGTTGAGACCGTGGAGCAAAAACAGCTTTATGAACGCCTAAATGTGGATGTTGTGCAAGGTTACTTCGTGGGTAAACCAGAACCCATTGTTTCACCGCAACACAACGAGCAAACAAGTTACGAATAGCGCTCCACTAGGCAGCATGGCGCGGTTTTCCGTCACTTGATGGGCACCATTGGCTAATTAAGACGCCAACAAGGATGACACCGCAAGCCATCAGCTGCGTCAGTCCAAGTTGTTCGCCTAGCACTGCATAAGCAAATACCAAGGTGAAAATTGGAATTAAGTTGGTAAACGCGGTGGCGCGACTTAATTCAATGTGTGCAATGGCCGTGTTATACAACAAATACGCCCCCAGAGTGACCCCCACCCCAAGATATAAAGTGGCCATAATCCCAGACCATGAATGCTGTTCAGGGAACCCTACCCAGATCGCAGCTGGTGCAAAAAAAATGCTGCCAGCAAAAGCTTGTAGTGCGGTTAACGCAACCGGAGAATAACGTGACGACAGCGTTTTCAAACAAAGGCAATACACGGCCGCACACACCATTGCAATTAACTCGTAAACATTCCCCAACAGAGGATTCGGAGCATGCAAGTCCGACTCGGCCAACGCACTTAACAACACCACTCCACTAAAGGCCAAACCAAAGCCAATTAGAGACGTGCGATTAAGCCTCTCCTTCAGCGTAATGAAAGCCAGCACTGCAACCATTGGCGGCAACAACGCAGTGATCATCCCCGCCTGCGATGCCGACGTGTGTTGCAACGCTAGCCCTTCAAACACAAAGTACAAACAAGGTTCCGCAAGTGACATCAGCAATAACAACTTCCAATCGCCCGTACGATATTCAAAGTGTTTTAAGCGCTTCCACACCAGTAAAAAGCATACGCTCGCGGCGAGCATTCGGAAGAAGATCACCAACAAAGCGGGGTAATCATCAAATGCAATCTTTAACGCAATAAAAGAGCTCCCCCACAGCATGGCCGCGAAGACCAAAGCAACTTGCGGAAGTAAGTGGTGAGGCATGGCGAACATCTCAAAGTGATCAGAAAACGCGAGCCACCATATCAGGAACCGCAAATATCACCAGCCTTGAGACAATCTATTCACCACGAATAAACGTAATGAACAGTCATCAGGTGTTTACAGGGGCAAATTTAGTCAATAACCCCACCGTTCTGTGGTTGTTAAAATCGCGCTAAACACCGATAATATGAAGGTTTTAATTATCTAATTGTGCAGGGAGACCATGGGCGATTACCTGCTACTCATTATCGCAACCGTTTTAGTGAACAATTTCGTATTGGTGAAGTTCCTTGGCTTGTGCCCGTTTATGGGCGTGTCTAGCAAACTTGAAACCGCGATTGGCATGTCACTGGCAACCACATTTGTACTCACGCTTGCTTCTGCTTCTTCCTACTTGGTGGAAACATACTTGCTGGTACCCTTGTCCCTCGAATTTCTCCGCACTATGGCGTTTATCTTGGTCATTGCCGTGGTGGTGCAAGTCACCGAAATGGTGATTCAAAAATCAAGTCCTGCCCTGTACCGTTTGCTTGGAATATTCTTACCCCTAATCACCACAAACTGTGCAGTGCTCGGCGTAGCCCTGCTTAATATTAACGAGCAGCATAGCTTTATCGAGTCACTGCTGTATGGCTTTGGTGCTGCCGTGGGATTCTCATTGGTATTGGTGCTGTTTGCGTCTATGCGTGAACGTATCGCAGCTGCCGATGTACCTGCCCCGTTCAAGGGAACTTCGATTGCAATGATTACCGCAGGCTTGATGAGTTTGGCATTCATGGGCTTTACAGGGTTGGTGAAGTTGTAATGACCGCGATACTTTTTGCCCTTTTGGCCTTGGGTGGCCTTGCTCTGATTTTTGGCGTACTACTTGGCTACATTGCTATTCGCTTTAAAGTTGAAGCCGACCCTATCGTTGAGCAAATTGACGAAATTTTACCTCAAACCCAATGTGGCCAATGTGGTTATCCCGGTTGCAAACCCTACGCAAAAGCAATTGCTGATGGCGACGAGATCAATAAATGTCCTCCAGGTGGCGATGCCACCATTAAACGTCTTGCTGACCTACTAGGCCGCGAAGCCACACCGCTTGATGACGCCCACGACGGGCCCGACATTAAAACCGTGGCTTATATCCGAGAAGACGAATGCATTGGTTGCACTAAGTGTATTCAAGCGTGTCCTGTGGATGCGATTTTAGGCGCAACTCGACAAATGCACACTGTTATCGCAGACGAATGCACAGGCTGTGATCTTTGTGTTGAACCATGCCCCGTTGACTGCATTGATATGATTCCAGTAACCGAGAATCTGCACAATTGGCAGTGGAAATTGAATCAAATTCCAGTGCAGGTGGTTGAAAAAATTGATTAACGAAACCGAATTATTAGTGAATGGAAAACTCTGGGATTACCCCGGAGGCGTTCACCCACAAACTCACAAAAAGCAATCGAGCAAACTGCCGATTCAAAGTGCTTGGTTGCCTGAGCAAATAATCGTTCCTGTACGACAACATATAGGGCAGTCGGGAATGCTGTCGGTCAATGTCGGCGACCGTGTATTAAAAGGCCAAGCCCTAACAACACCATCGCATGGCATGGCTGTGCCTGTTCATGCGCCAACGTCTGGTACGATTGAACGCATATCAAAAGAAGCCACAAATCACCCTAGCGGAATCGCTGAAAAATCGATTGTGATCACACCCGACGGCCTTGATGAGTGGTGTGAACTCCACCCTTTGACTCAGGCAGAAAGAGCCGACAATAACGCTGTTTTAGGTGCGATTCGCCATGCAGGAATTGCCGGTTTAGGGGGCGCAGGTTTCCCCACCGAAATCAAATTAAGCCCGCGGGCAAAAGTCAAATTACTGCTGGTAAATGGCGCAGAATGCGAACCTTACATAACTGCCGATGACACACTCATGCAGGCTCACGCAAACGCAGTGATTGAAGGCTGTCAGATCATGACAGACTTGCTCGCTCAGCCTCCGGTTGTGATCGCTATTGAAGACGATAAACCGCTGGCCATTGAAGCACTAAAACAAGCTTGTGCGCAGTTAGACAACTTCAAAGTCATTGCCATTCCAACCAAGTACCCGTCCGGCGGGGAAAAGCAACTGATCCAAATTGTGACTGGCAAGGAAGTTCCTACCCGCGGTTTACCCTCAGATCTAGGTATCGTGGTACAAAATGTTGGCACCGCATTTGCCGTTCAACGCGCTGTTACCGATGGCGTGCCGCTGATAGAGCGCGTGGTCACCATCACTGGCCAACGAGTTTCAACTCCCGCTAATCATTGGGTGCTCTTAGGGACCCCGATTGACAGTTTGCTGGCTCATCACGATATCGATTCAGCTCAACGCGTGATCGTTGGCGGCCCAATGATGGGCTATGAATTACCAAAAGCACATGCACCGGTGACCAAAACCACGAACTGCCTGATCGTCCCCGGTAAAAATGAATTGCCTCACCCGGATGATGAAATGCCCTGCATCCGCTGCGGCCAGTGTGCAGATGCATGCCCGGTGTCATTACTACCACAGCAACTGCATTGGTATTCGCAGGCCAATGATCACGAGAAATTGAATGAGCACAACCTATTCGATTGCATTGAGTGTGGCGCATGCGCCTACGTGTGCCCCAGCACGATCCCGCTGGTTTTAGAATATCGACAATCAAAGTCTCAAATACGCTCGGCCCGCGAAGAAGCGCTAAAATCTGAACGCGCTAAGCAACGGTTTAACGCCCGAAATGAACGATTAGAGCGCGAAAAACAAGCTCGCGCAGAAAAGCATCGTCTCGCAGCTGAAGCACGTTTAAAAGCCGCTAAAGAAAGAGAGCAGCAAGCAACGCAAGGCGCTACAGCAGACAAGGCCGACAGTAAATCGGCCGTTGTAGCCGCAGCCCTCGCACGGGCGAAAGCGAAGAAGCAACAAGTCACTACAACCCCAGTAGATGCCACTGGCGGACAAGTGGTACCCGACAACTCAGAAGTGGCCAAAGAACGCGAAAAACGCAAAGAGTTGGCGCGCGCGCGCAAAGCACAGAAAGCGCAATCTGGCGCAGCTAAAAACGCGCCGAGCAGTGCCAATGAACAATCATCAGCCGTTGCCGCAGCTGTGGCGCGAGCCAAAGCAAAACGCCTTGCTCAGCAGCAACAAGCAGATGGCTCAGATGTAGATTCAGTACCGCAAAACACAACCGCTCCCAACGACAAAGCCAGCGCTGTTGCCGCAGCAGTAGCACGTGCCAAAGCAAAACGCCTTGCTCAGCAACAACAAACGGATGACTCAGATGCAGATTCAGCGCCGCAAAACACACCCGCTACCAACGACAAAGCCAGCGCTGTTGCCGCAGCAGTAGCACGAGCCAAAGCAAAACGCCTTGCTCAGCAACAACAAACGGATGAATCAGATGCAGATTCAGCGCCGCAAAACACACTCGCTACCAACGACAAAGCCAGCGCTGTTGCCGCAGCAGTAGCACGTGCCAAAGCAAAACGCCTTGCTCAGCAACAACAAACGGATGAATCAGATGCAGATTCAGCGCCGCAAAACACACCCGCCACAAACGACAAGGCTGCCAAAGTCGCAGCTGCAGTGGCGAAAGCCAAAGCAAAACGCGAACAGCAGCAAAAGGACGAAGACGCAACGTGATCAAACTTGCAAGCTCACCATTCTCAACCAAAGCGCTTCGCACACCCCAATTGATGCGCCTTGTAGCGCTATGTTGTATACCCGGCGTTCTCGCTCAACTGTACTTTTTTGGCTGGGGCAACTTGATTCACATCTGCCTTGCAGGTTTCACAGCCTGGGTAACCGAAGTCATTATCATGGTCATGCGCAACCGTCCGGCTCTGAGGGTTGCCAATGATTGCAGCGCCATTTTAACCGGCGTTTTATTAGGTATTGCATTGCCCCCATTTTTACCTTGGTGGATGACAGTGCTCGCTGTCGTGTTCGCAATTGCAGTGGTTAAACACGTCTATGGTGGCTTGGGCAATAACCCCTTTAACCCAGCCATGGCAGGTTATGTATTGCTGCTAATCGCATTTCCAGTTGCAATGACCTCTTGGATGCCCGTGCAATCGCAAGCCGAACATTCATTGAGCCTAGTCGACACTGCAAACCTAATTTTTACGGGGTTTACAACAGATGGTTTTAGTCTTCAGCAAGTGCGTATGACGCTCGACGGTATGACCGCCGCTACGCCACTGGATACCCTTAAAACCGATTTGCGTGAAGGTCTAACCGCAGCAGAGAGCCAACAAAAATTGGTATTCGGTCAATTCGCTGGCGCGGGTTGGGAGTGGGTTAACTTGGCATTTTTAGCCGGTGGACTTTACCTGATTCGTCGCAAAGCAATTGATTGGGCAATACCGGGAGGCTTTTTAATTGCGCTTTTTATAGCCTCATTACTCGGCACCGTTTTGCACCCAGATGGCACTGGTTCTCCGGTGTTTCACTTGCTCAACGGTGGCACTATGTTGGGCGCGTTCTTCATTGCCACTGATCCTGTATCCGGTTCTACAACGCCTAAAGGGCGATGGATTTTCGGTGCTTTAATTGGAGTTTTGATCTATTCAATCCGTACTTGGGGCGGCTACCCAGACGCCGTTGCCTTTTCTGTGTTATTAGCCAATATGTGCGTTGCGCTCATTGACTACTACACCAAGCCGGTGAGTTACGGACATCGCGGGGATCAATCATGAATAGTATTCAAAAAAACGGGCTTCTACTTTTAATATTCGCATTGGCCTGTACAGGCCTAGTCGCCATAACCTACGTGATCACTAAACCCAAAATTGACGAAGAAGAATTGCTCAACAAATACAAAGTGCTCAACCAAGTCATTCCGCCTGAGCTGCATGACAATGAATTGGTTCATCATTGCATTAACGTGCAAGACGATCATCTACTGGGCAGCCGAAATAGGCATCATGCGTATGTAGCAACACTCAACAACGCGCCTTCAGCTATCGCTATCGAAACTACTGCCCCGAATGGCTACACGGGTAGAATTGAGCTTATAGTAGGTATTGCTATCGACGGCACAGTCACCGGTGTTCGCGTGTTAGACCACAAAGAAACACCGGGATTGGGCGACAAAATTGATAAGCGCAAAAGCGATTGGATCGACTCATTTGTAGGTAAAAGTGTGGATGGGAATAAAGATTCAAAGTGGGGTGTTCGCAAAGACGGAGGCCAGTTTGATCAATTTACCGGCGCCACGATTACTCCACGAGCCGTAGTCGCAGCGGTAAAGCGTACGGTATTATTTTATCAAGCCAATCAAGATGAATTGATGAATCGCGCTGCTGATTGTGAGGTATCAAAATGACATCCTATGTGGATATAAGCTGGCAAGGCTTATGGAAAAACAACCCAGCATTGGTTCAACTTTTGGGTCTATGCCCCCTATTGGCGGTTTCTTCCACCGTGATCAATGGTCTGGGCTTAGGCATTGCCACTACACTCGTGCTAATTGGCTCCAATGTCACGGTTTCTTTGGTTCGACAAGTCATCCCCAATGAGATTCGAATTCCAGTATTTGTCATGATCATCGCAGCGTTCGTCACCACGGTACAGTTGGTGATGAATGCGTACGCATACAATCTCTATTTAGCATTGGGTATTTTCATTCCACTGATTGTCACCAACTGCGCAATCATAGGTCGAGCAGAAGCATTTGCATCTAAAAACTCGGTATTGCCATCCGCCATAGATGGTTTGATGATGGGTGTGGGATTTACATTGGTGCTGGTCGCGCTCGGTGCCATTCGAGAAGTGATCGGCCAAGGCACATTGTTTGATGGTGCCGAACTGTTGTTTGGCGAATGGGCGACCAACATGCGCATTCACATATTTAGTTTTGAGCATGAATTCCTTGTGGCCCTACTTCCACCGGGCGCATTTCTGGTGATGGGGTTTCTAATTGCTGCCAAAAATATGATCGATGAACAGGCGAAGCGCCGCGCTTCTCGGCTGAAACCTAAACCTGTAATTGAACGAGTCCGAGTCAGCGGCGCGAGCGAATCTTAAGCCCATGAACAAACAAAAACGACGTGAAATATTAGAACGTCTCAGAAACGAGAATCCACACCCTACCACCGAGTTGAACTTCACCTCACCATTTGAGTTGCTCATTGCCGTGTTGCTTTCAGCCCAAGCAACCGATGTGAGTGTGAACAAAGCTATGGCCAAAATGTTTCCTGTAGCAAACACTCCTCAAGCCGTGTGGAACTTAGGGGTAGACGGGGTCAAAGACTATATAAAAACCATTGGCCTGTTTAACACCAAAGCTGTGAACGTCATTAAAACCTGTCGCATGCTGCTGGATTTACACGATGGCGAAGTGCCAGAAAACAGAGCCGCGCTGGAGGCTTTACCCGGCGTAGGCCGTAAAACAGCGAACGTGGTTCTCAACACCGCGTTTGGCTGGCCTACAATCGCTGTCGACACTCACATTGATCGCGTCAGCAACCGTACAGGGTTTGCCAAAGGCGATACCGTGGTCAAAGTGGAAGAAAAACTATTAAAAGTTGTTCCCGCAGAATTTAAGGTCGACGTTCACCACTGGTTAATCCTACACGGTCGTTATACCTGTGTTGCTCGAAAGCCCCGCTGTGGCTCATGCATCATTGAAGATTTATGTGAGTTTAAAGATAAGACTGAGTAAGCTCTAATTTTTAACGGATTAAAAAGAGCGTTAGAAAACTATAAGTTTCCTAACACTCATATATGCTGTTATTTAGTTCAAATCTAGGCGATTAAAGCTTATCGCCATTCTTATCTTCACCAATGAGTATCCAATTAGAGTTATCATTGTAGTCTGGGTGAGATGTCCAATTGCTCAAATCAAAAACCCAAGGTTGTAGACATTCTCTGTCTGTCACGCATGGGTCAGTTAACGTACCCATAAACTCAATCACTTTTTCCGATTGCTCGGTGTTAATATCAATTTCAGGTGCGGGGGAATTTGAGACGCTTTCATCGAACGTTTGACGAAATAATATACGCGTATTGTTAAATGCATCAGGATTCATATTGTTATAAACCTGCTCACACGTTTCGCCCGTTTTATCCATAATATCGATAATAGAAGTTAGATCACAATAATCAGCATTACCCATTTCATTAAAGGTAGCATTGCCGTTAAGAATAGTGCTTATTCCAAGCAAGTCATTCATTGCCCCGCCTGGGTTTCCATAAACATCCATTACTTGCCGTAAAGTAGATAAACTACCATTATGCATATAAGGGCCTGTTTCTGTTATATTCAATAGCGGTGATGTACGAAAGTGATAAGTATCTCCTATATCTCCAGTAATATTTGCACGACCAAAATCCGAATCAGTTACAGGCGGGAAGCTTGAACTGTCGCCGTTGCCAGGGCCTACTTGTCCTAAACCGATAGCATGAAATCTCTCGTCGGTGAACGCATCACCTGAGTGACACTGGCTACACGCCGCGCCGCCTTCATCACCTGCGGTCATAAATAACACAGCGCCAATTTTTTCATCTTGCGTCATAACATCAATGTTTCTGTCTGGAACTCCTTTTAATGCAGCAACGTATTCCTGCCAACGATTATTGGTAAACACCATAGACTCTTCAAATGCAGCTAGCGCCTCAGCAATGCGGTCAAAACTAATATTCGAATCACCATAGGCAGTTTGAAAGAGTCCTTCCCATTCTGCATTACCTTCAAAACGAGCAGCCAACATTGCACGATATGCTTGGTTGTCATCATCTGTTAATGGTTCATCTCCACGCATTTCATTATGGTTTACCGTTGGGAAACGAGATTGTGCGTTAGCCAGAGAAGCACCTTCAGGAATATTACTGTCTACGCTATTAAAATTGGCAGAATCTGGCGTAATGATACCTGCACCTGTGCCTCGTTCACCTGAGTTAGGATCCACACTTTCAATACGCGAATCCCAAAATAAACCTCGATCCAATAACCCAATATTAAATATCGTTGGCGCATTTCGGCCAATCACGGGGTAGCCTGCTAGCTCATTTGAGTCACTACCATTGAAATAACGGCCAGATCCTACAGTGTTGGAAGAGAAGTTATGGAAGACATCAACCGCATCGTAACCGACGGGCCAAGACAAGTTATCCCCGCCACCTAAAACTGGATGATGACATGAAGCACAAGCGGTATCGTACTCCCCACTTAAGCGTTTAGAATAAAACAAAGCTTTACCAAGCTGAGCTTTATCATCATTAATGCTAGGTAATTCACGCCCCGTTGTTGGGTCGCCCGTATATCCTTGCTCTTCAATTAACACTTGAACATGAGCATCAACAGGACCAATTTCCCCTTCAGTTGAGCCTAAACCGTCTTCGGTAACAATACTCAGGCCATCTTGAAGGTCCACATCAGCCAACGCAAAATCGTCTGCGCCAGCACGTACCATTCTTACTAAGTGAGTACTGCTACGCCCTTTAAACCAATTCAAGCCGGCTTTAAAATTTACAAACCAAGCATCCTGAGCAAAATCAATCATTGGAGACGAACTCCACGTGTAATCTACCGTAGTGGAAGGGAAAACATTCAGGTTAATAGCAGGTTCAACTCTATTAAAATCGACTAATGAGTATAGTTCTTTAATATTAGGGAGTCGCCAATCACTATAACCCGCAAACTCGCTAGTTTGAGCATGCTCTAATGCTAACGCCCAATCCATGGTTTCTGCTGAACCATTATCACAGTTAATACCGCTAAGGCCGACTACACATTGCGCCCACATAAGATCCGTTGCTAAATCACTAACTGTACCGTCGTTATGCACTTTATAACGGTCATCAGGTGTTTGTTCTACGCTATCAATGAAAGGATCCATAACCCTAACTAAACGCAGTGCCGAAGCTTGATAACGCTGAACATTTTTATTATTGCCAAAAGCTAATTGAAATGCCCAAGCATAAAATTCACCATGCGAACCACGATAAGGAGACGCAGTCCAGTAAAAGTCACTCGTTGCATTAGGAAAATAGGCTTGATCAATTTTATATGCGTTAGGACCAAAGCCATTGCCGAAATTGACTAAAGATATAAACTGAGCGTTGTCAGGCACCCTCCAATCACTATAACCGCAGAAATTTTCCTCATTAGTAGCGATAATCAGATTGTTCCAGTCATCATAGTAATCACCATCTCTGTCTTCATTATCCCTGTCTTTTGCTGTTAATCCCCCCCAACGATAAAAATTATTCGCGTCGTGAATGCCACCATCTCTGGTTTTTACTTCCCATAGCAAGCCTGTTCTATCATCACGAACACATGCCCAAGGCTCTGAAGCGTAATTTCCATTGCCACGATAAACACTGCCATCGGCATTGATACGAGTAAGATCAAAACCACCGTCACCATCACTACCGGAATTAACAGTCGCACTTCTTCCTTGACTGCAATCTTGTTCCAGTAGCAAGCCATTTGTGCCTGTGATAGTTGTAGTACAGTTAGCACCGTTATTCGATTCATTTGAGCCGAAAGTTATGCCCGTATCGTTTAGAAAGGCCATGCCTGAATTAAATTCTAAAGGTTCAGGATCATTGTTATTACCATTTCTGATGTTATCAAACTCTGCTTCTAGCTCTGTAATGATTGCTTGTTCTGCTGCACTTAAAGAGCCACTACTTATAAGCTCCTGTTCTTCATATGGGTCGGTAGCTAAATGGTAAAGTTTCATGGTGCCGTCAGCATTCACGATAAGCTTGTATTCTCCATCACTGATCGCCCACATATCAACATCGCCATCGTCCTTTTCAACGTATTGATAATCTCTAATTTGAACATCATTAGTAAAGAGCGGTTTTAAGCTCAAGCTATCATGGATATCGGGTTCATCAATGCCTGCAATTTCTGAAATAGTGCTAAATATATCTGTCGCAGAAGCAAGGTTTTCAATTAATCCTGATCTTGTTACACCTTTGCCTGTAACAAATAGTGGTACATTAACGCCGCCTTGGTACACTGAACCTTTTGAGCTTCCCTGCCGATAAGGTGTTTGAGCAACACTCGAAGGCGTACCATTATCACCCATCACAATAATTACCGTATTTTCCAATTCATCTTGAGGAATGCTTTCAAGTAAACGGCCTATTTGATAATCCATCGCCTCTATAGCTGCTAAATAATATGGCAAAGCTTCCATACCATCTTCATACTCGGGCAAATCACCTTGAGAGTGCATTGAGCTTGGAGGAACATGAAACGGTGTATGTGGAGCATTGTAAGCCATCCACATAAACCACGGTTTATCTTGTTGCTGAGCTATCCAATCAATGGCTATGTTCGTTAGCTTTGTTGTCGAATATTCTGTTTGCATCGAGGTAGCGCCATCTTCATACATTTGCCACTCGTAGTAATCGTTCACTGCGCCGCTAATAATTCCTGAGTAAAAATCAATACCAAAATCTTCTGGATTTATGGTTGGTTCGGTTCCTGAAATATGCCACTTACCGACTACGGCAGTTGAATAACGGTCACTAGTTAACGTATTGATATGACTTTGTAAGGTAACTTCTTGCTGATCTAATATGTCACCGACCCATTTCACGCCAGTGTTAACACCATATTTGCCTGTTATCATTGAAGCTCTAGTTGGGGTGCAGCTAGGGTAGCTCCAAAAATTATTAAATGATAAACCCGCATTTTGAATATCATCTAACGTTGGTGTGGTGGGTTTTATTTGGCCTTCAGCAAAACCATTGGTAGCATCTTTACCCATATCGTCAGCAATTATAAGTAATATATTTGGATATCCTGAAGGCTCTGATACAACAACCTCTGTAACGGTAATAGGTACGTTAACTTTGGTTTCACCGCCTTCTCCACTACAACTTAGTTCAAAATCGTATGTGCCAGCGGCATCAAATACATTACTTTCGTCACTGCCTGTAAGTGATTTTTCTCCACTCCACGCTCCCGAGGCAATGCAACTTGTCGCATGACTACTGGACCAAGTAAGTATGGTTTTCTCGCCAACGTCTATACTCGTTGAACTGGCAGATAAGGCGACGGTTGGTTTGGGTGCTGTTGTATTTTCACTCCCCCCTGATGTATCACCACCTCCGCCGCCACAAGCAGATAGAAAAAGTAAGGGTGATGCAATACACGATGCGAGAAACGTATTTTTATTTCTTATTTTTATCATAACAATGCCGATCCAACATTTTAAAATAAATCATTAACATCGAGATAATAATTAAAGAAAGATGAGCGGAAGATGAGGATAATAAACCAATGTAAATATAATGTATCGTTATGCAAAAAGGCATGAATTTATATGCATTAAAGAAGTTATAAAAACAGCTCCACTGTTCGATTTATTCTTTAGCCAAACTCATTATTAACATTTGCTTATCATCTAGCTCTACCGTTAACTTTAACGATATTGCAGTTGCAGCCGAATGCGCGATTGAAAGCCCTAAACCAACGTGATTAGTACCTGTTCGCGAACTATCCTTTCTCCATAAACGATCAAATATTGTCGAGAGGTCACTTTCGTCTAGGTTAGGGGCAAGATTAGCAATTGTTAAAATCGAACGATTGTCTTTACAGTCAATAATGACTTCACTATTTTCTGGTGCATACTCAACAGCATTACTTATCAGGTTGGAAATGATGATACGCAAAAGATGAGGGTTACTCTCTATTAAGTATTGTTCATTCAAGGATAAAGCAACCTCTATCCCTCGTTCTTTTACAAGAGATGATTGCAAAGCAATACATTCTTCAATAATGGTGGAGATATTCACCTTTTCGATGAGTATTTCTGAGCCAGAGTTCTCTATTCGCGCTAAAGAGAGCAAACTGTCTATCGTATTTTGTAGTTGTGAAGAAGATTCAGCAATGTAGCGATAATCATCAACAGATGATTGTTCGGGCCACTTCATTGCTACTTCACTTGTTGCACGAATCGCTGCTAATGGGGTGCGTAACTCATGGGCAAGATCGTTATTGAATTGGCACTCTCTTTCAAAACTTTTTTCTAACCTTGCAAGCAATTGGTTAAGCCTACTGATTAAAGGATTGATTTCAGTAGGCACACCTTCAACATTCAATCTATTATGCAACGAACCAGCTTCTACTTCCGCCACTTTTTCAGACAGATATTGTATCGGCGCTAATGTTCTTCTTATAGTAAAAACGAGTATCAATGACAATAAGCAGCAAAAAAATATGCCTCCAATTATCAATTTATAGGTAAGTATCGCTAATTGTTTATTCGTCTCTGTCTTCGAAATTGCAACTGAAACAGATATTTCACCGACTCTAGGCCCGAGCCTAACAATAAAAGAGTGCATGCGAATATATTCACCTGAAGCTAACTGACTATTGTAGTGTCTCTGCCGGTGTTGTTCACTCGGGTAGCTAAACTGATACTCGGCAAGGTTTTCAGATTTGCTTACTGTTGCTCCATCTTCATCCCAAGCTTGTAAATAAAATGAGTTATTTTCATCGTTGAGCAGACGTCTGGTGTTTTCAGCAATTTCTTTTGGTGTCCTCATATTACCACCAAACCTCCGAGGTGGTATTGGCATTCTATTGGCAAGCTGAACTGAACGAGCAAGCTTATTGAGTTCATTGTCAAGGCTACCATTAAGCCTACGTTTTTCAGAGAAATACAAAGTTGCCCCTGCTAAAATCGCAATAACAATAAAACTTGGCACTAGCCAAAATAATAGTTGGGAGCGGATACTTTTCATGGCTTTTCTACACTAATTATATAGCCCATACCTCTTCGAGTATGAATTAGTAAGGCATCGTTTTTTGATACCTTAATCGATTTTCTTAATGCACATATTGCAGTATCAACTACGTTGCTCATGGGCGACACTTGTTCGTCATAAATATGCTCTTCTATCTGGGTACGTGAAATAACACTTCCTTCATGCAACATGAGGTATTCTAATAAAGAAAACAATTGAGAGGTTAAGGGGACATTATGGCTTCCTCGAGTAACAGTTTTAGCTGACCGGTCTAAGGTCAAATCACCAACAGTTAATTTTGGAGAGCGGGTTTGGTATTTTCGTCGAGCAAGTGCTTCAACTCTAGCGATAAGTTCTTCAATGGCAAATGATTTAACCAAATAATCATCAGCGCCTAAACGCAATCCAGCAACACGATCTTCAATTGAATCTTTCGCTGTCAAAAACAATACCGGCGATTCATTGTTAGCTTCCCTCAATTTTTTGAGCACTTCTCGACCATCTAATCCGGGTAGCATAATGTCGAGAATAATCACGTCATAGTTATTCTCTAATGCCATCCATAAACCATCTTGACCATTATCTGTTGAGTCTACCGCAAACCCAGATGCTTTCAACGCTTTAACGACAGCCCTAGATAGTGCTTCGGAATCTTCAACCAATAATAATTTCATCTTACAGCTCTTCTACGATAAAAGTTTAGTGATAAAAATTTTCTACTAGCGATTAAGTTTAAAATTTTACTCACATATCATTAAATATATATAAGTTAACATGAGGAGAAGATGAAGGTGTATCAACAAATTATAAACAGCGCAATTAGCAATAATGATTATTATTGGGAATATCAAGTAAATCTACCTTCCTTACCTTTTGGCTGGCCTACAATCGCTGTCGACACTCACATTGATCGCGTCAGCAACCGTACAGGGTTTGCCAAAGGCGATACCGTGGTCAAAGTGGAAGAAAAACTATTAAAAGTTGTTCCCGCAGAATTTAAGGTCGACGTTCACCACTGGCTGATCCTCCACGGTCGTTATACTTGTATCGCCCGTAAACCAAGATGTGGCTCATGCATCATTGAAGACTTGTGTGAGTTTAAAGATAAGACTGAATAGACTTTCATCTGAATTCAGATAATCATCGACATAACGGGCTGATCATCCAAAAATCGGCCCTCCCTCTTTATCACCAATGAGTCGCGCAACGATTGGAAGGTTAAGCCGAGGACTGTTTAAACAATGCGAGTTCCGCAAGCCCGAGTAAAGCATGCAGCCGAAGGACGATGTTGTAGGGTTGCCAAGGTTTTTTTAGGAGCTTTGGCAAGCAAGCCCCTTAATAGCCGCCAGTCAGCATCGGCCACATGAAACCTATATACACCGTTGCCAGCTCAAACAAATGTTTATGAGCCATAGACAATCAAGCGTGATGAACGATATCTTGTGAGACTATATAAGCGAAGCCGCTGCCACTCACTCATAAGTCATCTTCATGCAGTTACAATTAGACACTTATTCCCCAATTATTGTGCCAGTGAATTGGCAGTCAGAATTAATTGAAGACGACGAACAGCGGCTTTCGCTATTACGTCAGCATTTCTCAGGTATCGACCCGCTTACGATCAAAGCCAACATTTGGCCCATGGGATACGGCTCACTTGAACACGACAACCTGCCGATGCTCTATCAACCTTCGGCAATTTTTGAATTCGCAGGTTTGACCGATGAGCCAGATGTAGAACATGCTCAGCTTTATGTGTATGACAGCTGTCTGGCTGTACTTCATTTAAGACTATCGCTTTGCTCTGATATTTCTAACATTGATGATCTAGAGATATCAAACAGAGTTGAAGCCCTGTCGTTTCAATATTTATCGCCGGTGCTCGCTCAAATTTACGACATCAAAACCACAGCACCAATGATTCAGCCTAGCGCCTACAAATTTTTTGTGAATACTCGAGAAGAATTGATCAACGGCAAACCAATGTGGGTTGCTCGCATGCTCACCAAAGCGCCAAACTTACACGAAGAACACTACCTTAAGTGGCTCAAAAACGTAGATGTTGATTCAGACTATTTATTACTTGGATCTGGAAATTCTTTGCTGGTTGAGCAAAAGCACTTTTCAGATGTAAATCGCACCATGGTGATTTCACAATTCCATGCTGCCTTGATGAATCGAATTGAAGATTTATTGAAAGACAATTTGAAGCAGTTTAACAACAGCTATTACAATTCCGACACGCTCGATAAACTGGCGCAGTCCATCAATAACCAGCAATACAGAAATGATCATATCGAGTTTATTGATATTCAAATGTCGGCCGCAGCAAGCGGCGTACAAGGTACAAGAAGAGAGCTACTCAAACAGTTCGGCCAAGCATGGCAGTTTGGTGAACAGCGCGATCGTATTACACAACTCACACATTTAACCCAAGCCCGACTAGATCGATTATCTCAAGACAAAATTCGGCACCAAAACCGTCGAATACAAACACTGCTTACTTTTTTAGGTGCCTTAGGGCTGATTAGCTTGGTAGTTGATTTAATTGATCTAGAGGGCAATACTGAACACGAACACTCAACGGGCCTGCTTGATCTCATTCAATTTTCATCAGCAGAACACATCATTAACATTATGTTTTTGATGGTAATCTTAGTGACTCTGTACTTTTATAGAAATCATGAATAAACGAATTCGATTAACTATTATTTTTTCAGCAGATACTTTTCCTTACGCTTCAGTGCTTGAGTTTATGACGCCTCGACTGAGTCAACTATTTGCAGGTGCATGCTGCCAACCGATTGATGGCATTTGGTCGGAAGATGGTGAGGAAGACAAATCGAGCTACCATTTAGGTCAACAAGAGTCAGGGATGAAGGTCATCTTATCAATCATGCCCGATAAAATAGAGCTTGCCCAACAGCATATTCAGCAACTACTACAAGAGCTCAAAGACGACCTCAACATCGCCATCAAATGGGTTCATGTGGAGCAGGAAGAAGTCACTGCACATCATTTTAAGCTGCGATAGGTGTTAACTATTCTCCCTGAAAGGCATTCAACACCAAGCAGCATAAATAATATAATTCAAACACTTAACTATAAAATACAACCTAAAGGAACCAGACATGCGTGTATTACATACCATGCTTCGCGTAGGCGATTTACAACGTTCTATTGAGTTCTACACTCAAATCATGGGAATGAATCTGCTTCGCCAGCATGAAAATGATGAGTACAAATACACCCTCGCTTTTGTGGGGTATGGCGACGAAAGCGAAGGCGCAGTGATAGAGTTAACCTATAATTGGGGTACTGAAGACTACGATATGGGCAATGCTTTCGGCCATGTAGCCATCGGGGTTGACGATATTTATGGCACCTGTGACGCAATTCGAGCGGCGGGCGGTCACATCAGTCGCGAGCCTGGCCCTGTGAAGGGTGGCGCAACAGAAATAGCCTTTGTTGATGACCCAGATGGCTACAAGTTAGAACTCATTCAAATGGAAAGTGCAAGCAAAGGCTTAGGCTAAGCCAGCGAAAGCAGCCTCTTATTGAGGGGCTGCTGTTTGGGTGGCGGCTGCCTGCACAACTCCCGCACTCTGTTCAGCTTGCAGCTCTTGTTCCGCATAGTCATCTAAACTCGCGTCACGCGTTAAGCGCATCACTACTCTTCGGTTTTTCTGTCGGCCTAGTGGTGTTTCGTTTGAAGATATATGACGTCGTTCACCATATCCTGAAGATACCAGCTTATCGTCATCCACTCCTTGTTCAATTAAAAACTCTCGAATAGCGTTGGCACGCTTTTTAGACAGCTCTAAATTCAACCAGCGCCCACCATAGCTATCTGAATATGCATCAATATTGATTTTGACGATGGCAGGATCATTCACCACGTATTCCGCAACACGACGCAAACGGCGTTGAGATTCTAGCTCTAATCGGTCACTGTTCGACCGGTAGTTTAATACCGTCAATGCAACATCATCAAAGCCAAACGGCAGAAGCCCGCCCACACATTCCACAAAATCTGCATAACCGGAACGAAAATTAGCCGAATTAAGAGCAACGCTAACTTCGCCGCCCTTTCTATAACCATCTCGATAATAAAAAGTTGGATTATTGCCCTGCTCTAACTCTGTCAATACAGACCATGACAATTTAGGATTTAAGCTTGGGTCAAAACCTTCTAATACCTTCAGTGTTGCCAAATGAGCGGGCTCCAAACCAGGTTTGTAAGCAGGAGGTACGGCAACAAGCTGTGCAAAGCCGGTTGCGCGAGGCTGTCGAAAGGCATCCATCGTCATGTTGATGTCGTTTTGAGTGCCCGCCTCACCGTGAAACTTCGCAGTTCCAAATCGTGGAATGGCATGTTCTAACTGGCATGCAAGCGGTGTGCTTTTACTCATAACCCAGTCTGAACTTGCCAACGGAGCTTGATACTGGCGCAAAGCCGCTTCCGTTGGTGCTGCTAGGAGCACGGTTGCACATGTTACTAGACTGTATTTCCACATAGCTCTAAACCGGTTTTCGCGTATCTAAGAAGTTTATCGGCTTCAAAACTGCATTCTTTAACTGAATTTAACAAATTACGACACAGAATCCGAGATTTCTGGAATAATAGCCAGCTGAATGAATATCTCTGGAGTTCTCATGACCGATGCTGTTGACCAGCATAGTTTAGCTGGCCGTTTTCGTGGTTACTACCCTGTTGTTGTTGATATTGAAACGGCGGGTTTCAATGCCACTACTGACGCGATGCTTGAGCTTGCCGCGACCCCACTCAGCATGAATGATGATGGAGAGCTGGTCCGGCTCGAAACCATAGCCTTCAATATTGCGCCATTTGAAGGCGCCAATTTAGAACCATCATCTTTGGCATTTACCGGTATTAACCCGGACTGCCCTGAGCGGAATGCAATCGCAGAAAAAACGGCTTTGACTGAGCTATTCAAAAAACTTCGCGCACTTCAAAAACAACATGATTGCCAACGTTGCGTGCTGGTCGCCCATAATGCCGCGTTTGATAACAGTTTTTTAAATGCTGCGATTCAAAGAACAAAACACAAACGTAGCCCCTTCCACCCATTCGTCACATTTGACACCACGACATTGTGTGCATTGATTTTGGGGAAGACAGTGTTGTCAGAAGCCTGCGAGTTGGCTGGGGTTGATTTTGATAAATCTCAAGCACACAGTGCTGCCTACGATACAGAAAAGACAGCTGAATTGTTTTGTCATATGGTGAATCACCATCAGGCGCTTGGAGGGTGGCCATATACGGTAGCAAAACAGCCTCAAGAAGAAGAACCTTCGGCTGAAATTTAGAGTATAAAAAAGGCGACCATTGAGGCCGCCTTTCATTAAATTACTTCACACCATTCATTTGTAATTCATGGCCGATGCGAAAAAATCGAGCAATGATATTCGAACGTTTCTTAGTCATATTAACTCCAAAGTGTGACTCACATCTCAAACATGGCGCCATTCTATTCTTGAACATCACATTTGACCACTGAGAAATTCTACCCATTCGGATTAGTTAATCTAATCCAAAATACGAGTTAACTTTTCACAAAAAATCACACCCTGAAAGTAATCATAAGCGCCATCATCGCAGTAAACAGGCGTAAAAAAGGCCGCTCAAAGCGGCCTTTTGCATCATCTCAAAGAATGTGAGATTACAAGCCTTCCGCGTTTGCTGACAAGTACTTAGCAACACCTTCTGGAGATGCGTCCATACCTTCTTTACCATCTTCCCACTGTGCAGGACAAACTTCACCGTTTTTCTCGTGGAAGTTCAAGGCATCAACCATACGCAACATTTCGTCAATGTTACGGCCTAATGGCAGGTCGTTTACAACTTGGTGACGAACAACACCAGCAGTATCAATCAAGAAAGAACCACGGAAAGCAACGCCCGCTTCAGGGTGCTCTACGTCGTATGCTTGACAGATTTCGTGCTTCACGTCTGCTACGAGTGGGTATTTTACTTGGCCGATGCCGCCGTCAGCAACATCAGTGTTACGCCATGCGTTGTGTGTGAATTGTGAATCGATAGAAACACCGATTACTTTAACGCCTTTCGCTTCGAAATCCGCAACGCGGTGATCGAAAGCAATCAACTCAGATGGGCACACGAACGTGAAGTCGAGTGGGTAGAAGAATACAACCGCAGCAGAACCCGCAAGGTATTCTGTTAGGTTAAAGTTATCAACAATCTCACCGTTACCAAGTACCGCCGCCGCAGTAAAATCTGGGGCAGGACGACCGACTAATACAGCCATGTTATTTCTCCATGTTATGTTTTCTATACAGCCCGCAATTGGACTGAATGTTACGATCTAATACAAATTAGCAGGCTCTCAGGGATTTAACACCGAAAGCCAATTAAAAACAGTTATTCAGCAGGATCGTTATTTTCTGTTTCAACAGGATGACGAGCTGCGGCTTCAGAGATCAGAGTTTGCAACTCACCTTGTTGGAACATTTCGATCAAGATGTCACATCCACCAACGAGTTCGCCTTCAATCCACAATTGTGGAAATGTAGGCCAATTAGCAAATTTAGGAAGCTCAGCGCGAATGTCAGGGTTTTGTAAAATATCAACGTAAGCAAAGCGCTCACCGCACTGCATCAATACTTGTGAAGCTTGTGATGAAAAACCACAGCTTGGTAATTTCGGAGACCCTTTCATATAAAGTAAGATAGGGTTGTCAGATAGTTGCTTTTTAATGCGCTCAAGCGTTTCCATAATAAATCTCTAGGCCTGTTTTCTTTCGATGGCGACATTCTACGCGTGAAGTGTAGCGAATCAAACAGATAGTTTAAGGGGTTTTTACCTATTAGTTTGATAGGCAAAGTCACTTAAAAAAATTCAATCCTCCCTTTTATAACGCTCAATAATCGCTAGAATAGCGTTACTATTAAAAAACAAACACACACAAGGGCATCTGCCCTGCCAATGGAGACTGGAGATTATGGCGTTTGAACTACCACCTCTTCCTTACGCGAAGGAAGCATTAGAACCACACATCTCAGCAGAGACTCTTGAGTACCACTATGGTAAACATCACAACACTTATGTTGTAAAACTCAACGGTTTAGTTGAAGGCACTGAATTCGCAGGTAAGAGCTTAGAAGAAGTTGTTAAAACTTCATCAGGCGGCGTATTCAACAACGCAGCACAAATCTGGAACCACACGTTCTATTGGAACAGCTTAAGCCCAAATGGCGGCGGCGAACCAACAGGCGATTTAGCAGAAGCAATTAATGCTGCATTCGGTTCTTTCGAAGAGTTCAAAGCAAAATTCACTGATAGCGCAATCAACAACTTCGGCTCAAGCTGGACTTGGTTAGTGAAAAAAGCAGACGGTTCTTTGGCAATCGTAAATACTTCTAACGCAGCAACACCGCTGACAGAAGAAGGCGTTACACCGGTATTAACTGTAGATTTGTGGGAACACGCTTACTACATTGATTTCCGCAACTTGCGTCCGAGCTACATGGAAGCGTTCTGGAAATTGGCGAACTGGGAATTTGCAGCGAAAAACTTCGCTTAAGCTTTTAGATTCTGCACATTAAAAAGCCGGGTGATTGCCCGGCTTTTTTTATGTCTGTAATGCGGTCGATTATTTGTCGACAATATTCGACGGCAATTCTTTGCGATGCATTTCCCACAAAATTGCGCTATCTCGGCCATAATGGCGCACCGCAAAGACAACATCATCGTGTTTGCCCTGCTCTGCCAATGTATTAACCTGGTCGTAAAACTTGAGTGTCAATTCACGACTATCAGGGTAACTGTAATGATGACCACCAATTCTTGTGTACAAGCCTTTAAAGCCGTTCAGAATCAATACATAGATTGGGTTGTCAGCAATACGCGCCATGGCTTGATGAAAGTTATAATCCACTAACGCAAACTCTTCGCCATCTTCCGCGGTTTGTTTTGCATCTTCAATGGCTTTCATGACCGCTTGCGGATCAGCTTTGATCGCTGCTCGTAAATAAATAGCAGCAATATTTGTACGTGCAGATAACAAATGGTCAATCAAATCCGGCATTCCATCTTGATCTAAACGCGCCAGCGTCATCAAAATGTTCAGCCCTGATGTTTCCCAAAAGTTATTGACTCGGGTAGGTTTGCCGTGTTGGATTGTAATCCAACCGTCTTGCTTTAAACGCTGCAAGACTTCTCTTAAGGTTGTGCGAGTCACACCTATTAGCTCAGATAGCTCACGCTCGGCAGGTAAGATTGAACCTGGAGGAAAACGATTATTCCAAATTGAACGAACAATATATTCTTCAGCAAATTCCGCTGGATTTTTTGCCTGAATGACACTTTGGTCATCAATATTGCCGCGGCGATCTAAGTGAGACAAGCCGATACCACCCGTTAGTTTTGTAATTAAAAGCCACTCATCATACCAGAGCGCTGATTAGAGCGCCAAGAACCATTCAACATCTTTTGTTCACATATTCGATGAGTTAGGGCTCAAATCAAAGTTTTAACAGACTATATATGTATTATTTTCAAAAAAATAAGCAGTCGTAACGCAAGAACTTGCGATACAATCTGCGTCAATAAGATTTATACAAATCCGTAACATAATAATTCGTCAGGGTACAAAATCGCTATGTCTACAACCTTTAAAGGGGCATTTTTGTCCAATTTCCTTGGGAACGCGCCGCAGTGGTACAAGCTCGCCATCCTGTTGTTCTTAATTATCAATCCAATCGCTGCCGCTATCGACCCATTCGTGGCCGGTTGGATGCTGATCATCGAGTTTATCTTCACACTCGCAATGGCATTAAAATGTTATCCATTGCAGCCCGGAGGTTTGCTAGCCATTGAAGCGGTGGTGATTGGTCTCACCACGCCAGGTATGGTGATGCACGAGATTGAGTCCAACATTGAAGTGATTTTATTGTTGGTATTCATGGTCGCTGGTATCTATTTCATGAAGCAATTACTGCTTTATTCATTCACTAAAATCTTGGTGAATGTGCGTTCTAAAATCCTACTATCACTTGCTTTTTGTTTTTCATCGGCCTTCTTATCAGCCTTCCTAGACGCCCTCACTGTGATTGCCGTTGTAATTGCCGTTGCTACGGGCTTCTACGCGATTTACCATAAAGTTGCGTCTGGAAAAGGCTTTCACCACGATCACGACCACTCACATGATGCGGAACTTAAACAACAACATCGCGAAGAACTTGATGATTTCCGTGCGTTCCTACGTAACTTAATGATGCATGCCGGTGTGGGTACTGCTCTAGGTGGTGTTTGTACGCAAGTTGGTGAGCCTCAAAACTTAATTATTGCCAGTGAAGCACATTGGACTTTTCTTGAATTTGCACTTCGTATGGCCGCGATTACCGTCCCATGTTTGATTGCAGGCTTGCTGACATGTGTTGTGGTTGAGAAATTTAAATGGTTCGGTTACGGCGCGAAATTACCCGAAGCCGTTCACACGATTCTTGCCGACTACGCCAAAGATAGCGACTCAAAACGTACCTACAGCGAAAAAGCAGCATTGGTTGTTCAAGCGCTTGTGGGCGTATGGTTAATTGTTGCGTTGGCAATGCATATGGCTGAAGTCGGCCTGATTGGTTTAACCGTCATCATTTTTGCAACTTCGTTTACCGGTATTATTGAAGAGCACCGTATGGGTCATGCGTTTGAAGAAGCGCTGCCATTTACTGCACTTCTTACCGTGTTCTTTGCAGTTGTAGCGGTGATCATCGATCAACATTTATTTGCCCCTGTGATTGACTACGTTTTGTCGTTTGAAGGCGAAGGTCAAATCTGGCGCGTATTTGTTGCAAACGGCGTGCTATCAATGATCAGTGATAACGTATTCGTGGGCACGGTGTACATTAGCGAAATGGTGAATGCACTCAGCGAAAAAGCGATTAATTTAGAGCAGTTCTATTTGTTAGCTGTTGCTGTGAACACAGGTACAAACTTACCAAGCGTGGCGACACCAAACGGTCAAGCAGCGTTCTTGTTCTTACTGACATCAGCCATTGCTCCCCTAATTCGCTTATCTTACGGCCGTATGGTTTGGATGGCCCTGCCTTACACAATCGTATTGATCATCACGAGCTTGTTAGCGATTGAGTTCTTCTTGTTGCCTGTAACTGATTGGATGTACGCACAAGGGTTGCTCGAATCAAAAGATATTCTGTCGTTGTCTGAGGCTGCCGCTAACGGCGGACATTAAGTCAACACATTGAATACAAAGGCTCCTTCGGGAGCCTTTTTTGTTGAATGAATATCGAAAATGCGTGTTTTCGTTGAATTGATCATCTAGGATTCAGGTTAGCTATTTTAAGCTACTTTCAATCTGTCGAAATAGGACGTCGAAACACACATGCAAAATTCTACGATTGGTAACTTTGTTAAATTAGAGTCTGCTGGCGGTATTGTGCTAGTCATAGCGACCGTTTTAGCCCTCATAGTCGCCAACTCTCCGCTTGCTGGAATGCGGGAGCTTTTGCTCGCTATGCCATTGGAAATGCGAATTGGTGAGCTTGAGATTGCTAAGCCTCTTTTACTCTGGATCAACGATGGCCTGATGGCGATTTTCTTCCTTCACGTTGGTCTTGAACTTAAACGCGAATTTTTAGAAGGTGAACTCAACGAGCCCGCTAAAATTGTCATGCCAGCAATGGCTGCAATTGGCGGTATCGTCGTTCCATCTGGCATCTATGCCATGATGAACTGGAACGATCCATCTGCTATCGGGGGTTGGGCAATTCCTGCTGCCACAGATATTGCATTCGCTCTTGGTGTACTCGGATTACTCGGCAAGCGCGTACCTTTGTCATTGAAAATCTTCCTGCTCTCGTTAGCAATTCTTGATGACATTGGCGCTATATTGATCATCGCTTTCTTCTACAGCGGCTCACTTTCGACCACTGCGTTTGTTGTTGCCGGAATCGCAATAGCCATGCTATTCGGATGTAATCGAATGAAAGTGATGAACTCATCCGTTTATTTGTTTATCGGCTTTATATTGTGGTGGGCTGTGCTGAAGTCAGGCGTGCATGCGACGTTGGCTGGCGTAGTGTTGGCGTTCTTTATTCCAATGCGAGATCCGAAAAATCCGGAATATTCCCCCGCCAAAGAGCTTGAGCACAACCTACATCACACGGTAGCGTTCATCATACTGCCCATTTTCGCGTTCGCAAATGCTGGTTTACCTCTGATGGGGCTCACGCTTGAACAAACTCTACATCCTGTGCCGTTGGGGATTATGGCGGGCTTGTTGTTGGGTAAACCCATTGGCGTATTCCTGTTTAGCTGGGTGTCTGCAAAAATAGGTATTTGTGAACTGCCGAAAGGCGTGACTTGGGGCCAAATATTTGGCGCATCAATCCTGTGTGGCATTGGCTTCACCATGAGTTTGTTTATTGGCTCATTGGCGTTTGAACAAGGCGACATCATTTACGATTTTGATGAACGCCTAGGTATTTTAATTGGCTCTGTACTTGCTGCTATTGGCGGTTATCTGGTGTTAAACAAAGTGCTGCCTAAAATGGCTGCAGATGAGCCAGAACAAGACAAGCAACATTAAGGACACATTTTGCGAGCGTTTTTCGTTTCAAGTAAGGCGTCGAACGCTTGCCAAAATTGCTGTTGGATACCTTCTCGTTCAATCAATATCTCATGAGCTGCCTGTGGGATATTGATTAAACAACAATCTTTCATGTCGTTACACACTTGTTGAGTACTTGAAAAGTCGACCACCTGATCGTTTTCACTCCCCACGATTAACGTCGGCGTTTCTATTCGAGCAGCTTGCTCTGCGGTGCTATCAATGGATTCAAATGATGATTTTACCCAATCGACTGTTGGGCACCCCAACCCCACATGATGTGTGGGTGATGCTTTCATATTTTGAAGGGTCCAGCAGTCTGCTGATGCTAAGTGAGATAAATCACTCGAGTAATTTTGACTTTGTTGTGTATTCGCTGGTGCTTCAAATGTCTGACTGAGCACCATGTCGCAGGCGTCTGAGTCAAGATAACTTGCCCAAACAGCTTCTCGCCCTGGAACGCATTCTGCGCCTTTGCCAATCATCGACATCGCACTCAATGCCGTATTATTGGTCCATGTGTTATCCGCTAAACCCATCATAGGTGAGCTAAAAGCGGCGTAATCAAATTGCTTGGGGTGTTCTATAAGATAACGAGCGGAGATCTGACCGCCCATAGAGTGAGCAACCATCACGCGAGTTTGGCCTGCGACTTTGGCCGGTAAATAGTTGCTAACAAACGACTCTAAATCAGACACGTATGTCTCATAAGAATCGATATAGCCTTTTTCACTGGTGTCGGTTTCACGTTGAGACAGTCCCTGCCCTCGCCAATCAAAGGTATACACATCAAAGCCTCGTGCCAACAATGCCTTATACGCTGGAATGTTCTTTTCGATAAACTCGGTTCGGCCACTTAAAAATAAAGCGTCTCCACGTTTTTGACCCGTTGGGGTTCTAAACGTGGCAATTCGAACATCAACCCCATTGAGCAACACCGTTTCTAGTTGTTCTGGCATTGGTGCTTTAGCGTAAAACTGCTTGGAATGCTCAATGTAAGCGCTCTTGGAACCATCATATGCCCATGCTAAAGATGCACTTATGGCGAAGTAAAAAATAACAAATAAACGCATATACGCTCTCGTTGAAAATTCAAATAAGGGAAACCTATCGCAAAAACATGATAATTTGATGTTACAAACATGAAGTTCGTTCATCTACTTTCGGTGTCGTGCAGTCACACTAGATTCAGAGCATGATGGTGGCTTTTTTCAATTTCATCTCGTAGCAATGCTGCTCAAATTTGGCGATCTGCTTATCCGTCATAAATTGTGAAAAGTCCTGCTTGAGTTTTACTTTGAGTGCGTCGATCTTAATGGACGCTTGAGAGGGGTATCGTTGCCTAATTTCGGCCGCTTGCTCGCGAGCCTCATTCAGCAAATATACAAATCGCGCAGAATCAGCAGAAGACAATTTCATCTGTTCAGCAAGCTTTGAGGTGTCAAAGTTTGACTCAACCTTGTAACCCACAACACACCACGAACCAATCATAGCTAGTGCAGCTACGAGGCCCCATGCTAAGCGCTCAAATGTACGATTGCGCGCCAACAAAACTGTCTCTGAGTTCATCCATGTACCCGTGCTATCAATCAATGTTAATGTGAGTTAAATGTTTTTAAGTTAGCCAACAGTCTAATACGAATCTGAATACTATCAACTGCCAGTATAGGTATAATATCTTCAAAATTATGATGGGAACCCGAAATTGAGCAACGTAGACTTAGATGAAATCGCAAAATTTGAAGCACTTGCAGCCACTTGGTGGGATCCTCAAGGGCAGTCGCGCCCATTGCATCAAATAAATCCATTACGTACCGACTTCATTCAACACAATGTAGGAGGCCTTGCGGGTAAGCAAGTTGCCGATATAGGCTGCGGTGGCGGCTTACTCGCAGAATCTATGGCAATGGCAGGCGCAAATGTGACTGCCATTGATATGGCTGAAGCATCCATTCAAGTCGCAAAACTTCATGCATTAGAATCAAAGCTAAACATCGACTATCAACAGGTCACTGCTGAAAAATTAGTTGCGAATCAAGCAGAATCATTTGACGTAGTGACGTGTATGGAGATGATTGAGCATGTGCCCGATCCAGCTTCCGTGATTCATGCGTGCGCTGATTTATTAAAGCCCGGCGGATGGCTTATCTTATCAACCTTGAATCGCACATTTAAAAGCCGAATGCTGGCCATTGTTGCCGCCGAGAACATTCTAAAATGGCTCCCCAAAGGCACCCATGATTACGACAAGTTCTTGAAGCCGTCTGAACTACTGCAATATACCGATGAGAAAGCCTTGCAGCCCAAACAAATGAAAGGCTTTCGGTACAACCCAATCAAAGACTCATTTTCTATTGGCAATGATGTTGACGTGAACTACATCGTGGCCTGTTACAAACCAGAGAACGTCTCCAATGCCTAAAGCCGTATTATTTGACCTCGATGGCACTGTCATGGACACAGCGCCCGATTTAGTGGCAGCACTTAATCGCACCTTAGCCGACATTGGTGAACCTGAATGCACCGATCCAAAGGTGCATCATTACGCTTCACATGGCGCATTTGGGTTACTCAAATATGCGTTAAAAGATCGTTTCGAGCGGTATGAGCCTCAAATGCTTAGAACCAACCTTCTCAACCACTACGCCAATGATATTGCCAGCAGCTCCCAGTTGTATCCCGGCATGCCTGAATTGCTTGCTAAACTCGACGAGCAAGGCACCCCATGGGGCATTGTGACAAATAAACCCGGTTTTCTAACTGACTCGTTACTGCCGCACTTCACTGAGCTGCAAACAAGCCGAACAAATATCAGTGGCGATACCTGCGGAGTAGCCAAGCCTGATCCCAAGCCCATGCTTCTGGCTTCAGAGCAAGTTGGTATTGTACCCGAAGAGATTGTTTATGTGGGTGACGCAGAACGCGATATGCTGGCGGGTAACCGAGTCGGAATGACGACGTTGGTGGCAATGTGGGGTTACATATCAGAATTCGATACTCCTCACCAATGGAACGGAAATGGCGCCATAGAACATCCACTCGAAGTGCTTGACTGGTTGTAAAGTATTCACTAGTAAATATGTACGTTTACAAGGGCCTTTAAAGCAAAGTCTACTTTTTGTGCACTGCTTAAAAAAAATGACATACCGCTGTCATTTTTGTTAAGCAGTATCAATTGCCGCTACCCCTTGATGCGTGGAGCTTTTCAGAAATTCAAGCCCTATCGCACCCTTTTAACGCCCCAAAATTGGGCTTAAATAGGGATTGCAAATCGTCTTCAGGCACACTATGTTGTGTTTCGAAACAACAACAACACTAGATGTGCTCAACTTTTATTCAGTAGTCTGACGCGCACAACAAGAGGCTGATAGTCATTCATGGACACCCAACTTTTAGTCACCAAACGCGATGGTGATAAAGAACCTCTCGATTTAGAAAAAATTCATAGAGTGGTCACATGGGCAGCGGATGGACTCGAAAAAGTATCCGTATCTCAGGTCGAACTAAAATCTCAAATCCAATTTTATGAAGGCATTACCACTTCAGATATTCATGAGACCATGATTAAGGCCGCCGCTGATTTGATATCAACGGACGTTCCAGATTATCAGTACCTTGCAGCACGCTTAGCGATATTCCATCTGCGCAAACAAGCCTATGGCCAATATGAGCCACCAGCCCTATATGACCATGTAAAAGCCATGTGTGATAGCGGCCGTTACGATGCGCACTTACTCGAAGATTACTCTCAAGACGAATACGAAGAGATGGCGATGTTTATCGACCATCAACGCGATCTCACATTTAGCTATGCCGCGGTAAAACAGCTCGAAGGCAAATATTTGGTGCAAGACCGCGTCACCAAGCAAATCTTCGAAAGCCCGCAATTTCTGTATATTTTGGTGGCGGCGTGTTTATTCGCTCAATACCCCAAAAATACACGATTAGGTTATGTTCGCCGCTTCTATGACGCAATTTCAACATTCCGTATTTCTTTGCCAACGCCGATCATGGCGGGTGTTCGCACACCAACACGCCAATTCAGTTCATGTGTTCTGATTGAATGTGGCGATAGCTTGGATTCGATTAACGCAACATCGAGCGCCATCGTCAAATACGTATCGCAACGCGCTGGCATTGGCATTAATGCTGGGCGTTTACGCGCTGTAGGTAGTCCAATTCGCGGAGGAGAAGCCTTCCACACTGGATGTATTCCGTTCTTCAAACATTTCCAAACAGCGGTTAAATGCTGCTCGCAAGGTGGTGTTCGCGGTGGCGCGGCAACCCTTTTCTACCCACTTTGGCATTTAGAAGTCGAAGACTTGTTGGTCTTGAAGAACAACCGTGGTGTTGAAGAAAACCGAGTGCGTCATCTCGATTATGGCGTGCAAATGAACCGCTTGATGTATCAGCGCTTAATTCAAGGTGGCAACATCACCTTGTTTAGCCCATCAGATGTTCCCGGCTTATATGACGCATTCTTCGAAAACCAAGAACGTTTTGAACAGCTCTATGTCAAATATGAGCAAGATGAGAGTATTCGTAAAAAGACTCTAAAAGCCATTGAAGTATTCAGCCTTTTTGCTCAAGAACGAGCCAATACGGGTCGTATTTACTTGCAAAATGTTGACCACTGCAACACGCATAGTCCGTTCATTCCTGATGTTGCTCCTGTGCGCCAATCAAATTTGTGTCTGGAAATCGCTTTGCCGACCAAGCCATTGCAAAGCTTCGACGACGAAAACGGTGAAATTGCGTTGTGTACCTTGTCGGCATTTAACCTCGGAGCCATCAAATCTCTCGATGAGCTCGAGGGTCTTGCTGAATTAGCCGTTCGCGCACTCGATAGCTTATTGGACTACCAAGATTACCCAGTAAAAGCCGCGTTAAACGCCACAATGGGTCGACGTACGCTCGGCATAGGCGTCATTAACTACGCGTATTACTTGGCCAAAAATGGCGTAAAATACAGTGATGGCAGCGCCAATAACTTAACGCACCAAACATTTGAAGCGATTCAGTATTACTTGCTCAAAGCCAGTAATGTGTTGGCGAAAGAACAAGGCGCATGTCCAAAGTTCAACGAAACAACCTATTCTCAGGGTATTTTGCCCATCGATTCGTATAAGAAAGATTTGGACGCAGTGTGTCAAGAATCTCTTAAGTTGGATTGGGATGCATTACGCACTAACATCGTAGAGCATGGGCTTCGCAACTCAACATTGAGTGCGCTTATGCCGTCAGAAACCAGCTCTCAAATCTCCAATGCGACCAATGGCATTGAGCCGCCTCGTGCTCACGTGAGTGTGAAGCAAAGTAAAGACGGGATTCTGCGTCAAGTTGTGCCTGATTTTGAGAACCTTAAAGGTAACTACGAGCTATTGTGGCAAATGCCAGACAATGATGGTTATTTGCAATTGGTCGGAATCATGCAAAAGTTCGTAGACCAAACTATATCGGCGAATACCAACTACGATCCTGCAAAATATGCAGATTCAAAAGTGCCAATGAAGCAGTTACTGAAAGACTTGCTGACCGCGTATAAATTGGGCGTAAAAACGCTTTACTACCACAACACGCGAGACGGAGCCGACGATTCTCAAGAGCCTGAAGATGACTGTGCGGGCGGCGCTTGTAAAATTTAATGATACGGGCGGCTTCATTAGCCGCCTTATTTTTCCCTAATTGATTGAGAGTTTTTGTGCGATGAAGTACACCACGTTTAGCAGAGAGCAAAACAACGCATTAACAGAACCAATGTTCTTTGGTAATCCTGTGAACGTTTCTCGTTACGACCAGCAGAAGTACCCTATTTTTGAACAGCTGATTGAAAAGCAATTGAGCTTTTTCTGGCGTCCTGAAGAAGTGGATGTGAGCAAAGACCGCATTGACTTCAACAATATGCCTGCTCATGAGCAACACATTTTCTTGAGCAACCTCAAGTACCAAACACTGCTGGACTCCATTCAAGGTCGCTCCCCAAATGTTGCATTATTGCCATTGGTTTCTATCCCAGAATTAGAAACCTGGATCGAAACATGGGCATTCAGCGAGACGATTCACAGCCGCAGTTACACGCACATTATTCGCAACGTGATGAAAGATCCGTCGGTCGTGTTTGATGACATTATTCTTAACGACGAAATTTTGAAACGCGCCGAAGGCATTAGCTTTTATTACGATGAGTTGATTGACGCCAACCGCCAGTACCAAGAATATGGCGAAGGCACGCACCAAACTCCAAATGGCGAAGTCACAGTGTCCTTGCGTGAAATTAAGCGTAAATTGTATTTATGCCTGATGTCTGTCAACGTACTTGAAGCGATTCGATTTTACGTCAGCTTTGCTTGCAGTTTTGCCTTTGCAGAACGTGAGCTGATGGAAGGCAACGCCAAGATCATTCGTTTAATCGCTCGAGACGAGGCATTACACCTGACCTCCACTCAACATATGATCAACATTCTAGCAACGGGCGAAGATGATCCTGAAATGGCAGAAATTGCGATTGAATGCCATCAAGAGTCCATCGAAATATTTCGCGCAGCGGCAGAGCAAGAAAAAGCGTGGGCCAGTTACTTGTTCAAAGACGGCTCAATGATTGGTTTGAACGAATCGATTCTTGGGCAATACGTTGAATATATTACCAACACGCGCATGCAAGCGATTGGCTTACCTAAAATATTTGAAAATACAGAAAACCCGATTCCTTGGATTAACACTTGGTTGTCTTCGGATGCGGTTCAAGTTGCTCCACAAGAAGTTGAAGTGAGCTCATATCTCGTGGGTCAAATCGATAATGAGGTCAACGCAGACGACTTGTCTGAATTCACCTTGTGAGCAAAGAGCAAGATAACCAAGCGCCTTGGGTATTCGTTCAAGGCCAACAAGCCTTTAAATTTGACGCGAGTCAGCATGACTCTCTGCTCCAAGCGCTCGAAGAGCACGGTGTTGATGTGCATTACGAATGCCGTGCTGGTTTTTGCGGCTCTTGTAGAACCTCAATATTGGACGGCAGCGTAAAATACTCAACGCAACCTATTGCGTTCTTTCGACAAGGTGAAATCTTACCTTGTTGCTGTGTCCCTACATCAGATATCACATTGGACGAATAGCTCAATGACTCGACACTTACCCATCCAACAAGCCGCTACTGAACTTGACGTGACACCAGACACGCTTCGGTATTATGAGAAGCAAGGGTTGCTGATACACGTGGGGCGCAATACTAGCGGACACCGGCAATATGCCCCAGCAGACATGGACTGGCTTCGTTTTATATTGTGTTTAAAATCAACCGGTATGCCATTGGAGTTGATCAAACGCTATCGTGATTTGCTGGTGGCAGGTGATCACACCATCGCACAGCGTCAGGCCATTCTTACCGAGCATCACACACAAATCGAGTCAGACCTAAAGTTGTTGCAAACCAACCTGACTCGTATTGAACAGAAAATCGAGTTTTATGACAATATTCACAGCGATTCTACGAAATCATGCTCGACAAATTAAGCCTCCAATTTCAATAAACTCAAGCCTTGGTCCAACGATCCATTTGCTTTCGCTTGGCTCTGTGCGTTCCCTCACTTTTGGTAAAAACGAAAAACTTATCCCGATAACTCATTGTATCGATTTGTATAAGGCAATCTTCCATTGCAGTGCATCATCATCGCTTTGTCGCCCACGCGCTTGAATATCAAACAGCATGGATTGAACTGTGCAAATAAATGCTATTTTGCTCAGGTTATTAATTAGTTTTGCCTGCTAAGCTCCATTAAGCTGGATTCCCCAAAATTAACCTAGGGCTTGGCATGTGTTTGTGAAAGACTTTCAACTCTCCTCGGTCGTGACGCCTGAGCCCGAATTAGCAGAAGAATACGCAGTCGCCTTTTGTATTAACGATGTGAGTTACGCTGTAATGATGGCTTCACCACACGATCTGGATGATTTTGCCTTTGGCTTTTTGTTTGCCGAACAATTGATATCCAACACCAATCAAGTTCATGACATTCGCGTCACCACCATGCCAGACAAAGGCATGGTGGAAATTAATATCACATTGGCCAACCGCTGTTTATCTATACTTCGTGACAAAAAACGTCGCTTAACTGGCGTGAGTGGTTGTGGAGTGTGCGGTGTTGAAGCCCTACAGCAAGCTTTGCCTGATGTCACTCCCGTTGAACAGGCAAACATCATCGCACTTGACTCCCTCGCTCAATTGCGTGATTGCTGCCAACAATGGCAAGCACTAGCTAAATCAACAGGAGCCATGCACGGCGCATTTCTAATTGACTTAGAAGGGAATATAACCGCCGCGCGAGAAGATATAGGCCGTCATAATGCCTTAGACAAACTCATTGGTTCATGTGTACGCGATGCCGCATTTGTCCCTGAAAATCATGCCATTTTATTGACCAGCCGTTGTGGCGTGGAGTTAGTTTATAAAGTTGCCAATATTGGTATCGCCAATTTAGTCAGTCTATCTGCGCCCAGTCAATTGGCTCTGAGTATTGCGCAGCAAGCCAACGTTAATTTGATTCATTTAACAAAGCTAGATGGGCCGCGAGTGCTCAATCAAGCCCAAACTCTTACACTTGCTAAAGGTCACCTCCATGAGTAAACAGCCTAATAAAGCAGGCGGATTGTCGTCGTTACAATCAGCGGTTAAACATGTTTGGAAAAGTCAGCAAGCGAAAACTAATATTAAAAATTTGATGCGTGCCAACCAAACGCATGGATTTGATTGTCCCGGCTGTGCATGGGGTGATCAAAAAGAAGGCTTGATCCAGTTTTGTGAGAACGGCGCCAAAGCGATCTCATGGGAGTCAACCAATAAGAAGGTCGATTCGAACTTTTTCGAAAACCACACCGTCAGCCAATTGCTAAAGCAGAGTGACTACTGGTTGGAATACCAAGGCCGCCTAACCGAACCTTTACGCTACAACCCGACAACCGACAAATACGAACCGATTGCATGGACGAAAGCATTTGACCTTATCGGCCGTCAGTTAAACTCGTTGTCTTCGCCCAATGAGGCCGAGTTTTATACATCTGGCCGAGCAAGTAATGAAGTGTCATTTGTGTATCAGTTATTTGGCCGTTTATTCGGCACCAACAATTTTCCTGACTGCTCCAACATGTGTCATGAAGCCAGCGGGGTTGCCCTGAATCAAGCCATCGGTGTGGGTAAAGGCACCGTTGTGTTGGATGATTTTGACAAAGCTGATGCAATTTTAGTGTTTGGACAAAACCCAGGTTCCAATCACCCGCGCATGATGAATGCATTGCGCCGAGCAGCCCGTCATGGCTGTAAAATTGTGACCTTTAATAACTTAAAAGAAGTCGCGCTGAAACGTTTTGCGAGCCCACAAAGCCCCGTCGAATTACTCACCCCTGCCGCCACTGATATCAGTCACCTGTATTTAAGTCCTAAGTTGGGCGGAGATATGGCTGCAATTCGAGGCATGGTCAAAACCATACTGGCTAAACAGCAAGCTGCAATTCAATCAGGCCAAGCCGATGTCATTGATAAGGCATTCATTGACGAGCACACCGTCGATTTTGAAAGCTATTGTAAACAGGTCCAGCAGACTTCATGGCAACAAATAGAGCAGCAATCGGGTTTATCGCAACCGGAAATTGAAGCCGCTACGGATATCTTACTTCAAGCCGAAAAGGCAATTTGCACATGGGCTATGGGGATTACACAACATAAGCATTCGGTAGCGACCATTCGTGAAATTGTTAATTTGCAGTTGATCACCGGCAACTTGGGTAAACCGGGCGCGGGCTTATGCCCTGTGCGGGGCCACAGTAATGTTCAGGGGAATCGAACCATGGGCATTAACGATAAGCCCAAACAAGCCTTTTTAAATGCCATGGCGGATCACTTTCAGCAGCCCATGCCTCACGATCATGGGCACAATGTCTATCTCGCGTTAAACGCATTTTTGAACAAGCAAAGTAAGGTGCTTATTTGCTTAGGAGGTAATTTAGCAGCCGCCGCTCCTGATACAGAGCAAACATTTAAAGCCATGCGCAACACGCAATTAAATGTACAAATTAGTACCAAGCTCAACCGAAGCCATTTAATGGTGGGGCAAGAAGCGCTAATTTTGCCGTGCTTGGGTCGCACAGAGATCGACCGCCAAGCAACAGGGGAGCAAGCCATTACGGTAGAAGACACATTTAGCATGGTGCATGCCTCACAGGGCAAAGTAGAACCGCTAGACGAACAGCTTAAATCTGAAGTCGATATTATTTGCAGTATTGCTCAAGCCACCTTGGGCAAAGACATTGTCGATTGGAAAAATTTAGTGGCTGATTACGGAAATATTCGAGACCTAGTGGCGCAAATCGTGCCGGGCTTTGCCGATTTCAATCAGAAAATTATGCAACCCGGAGGGTTCTACCTTGGAAACAGTGCCGCTGATAAACATTGGGTAAATGACGCAGGTAAAGCGCAATTCAGCCAAAGTCCGCTGCCTGAGTCGATTACTCATGATGTTGCTATAGATAATACAGAAGGTACAAAAAATCGGCTGATGACGTTACAAACACTGCGCTCGCACGACCAATACAACACCACTATTTATGGAATGAATGACCGATATCGCGGTGTTTCAGGAGAACGAAAAGTGCTATTCATGAATGAGAAAGATGCCAAGCGCCAAAAATTAAAGCAAGGCGACAAAGTTCAAATCACTTCGATTTGGCCAGATGACCAACATCGCCAGGTTGATGGTTTCAAAATTGAAATCTACGACATCCCTGAAGGCAATTTAGCCGCCTATTACCCAGAAACAAATCCACTTGTGCCATTAGACAGCGTGGGCGACGACTCATTTACACCTACATCAAAGTCAGTGCCCGTGATTTTGAAACAATCATCACAAGACGCTCCTATTTTATAGGCTCAAAAGAGCAGGTGAGCTTTGGCCGTTCATCTGCTCTTTTGCATTTATCTTAACGTGTATGTGCCGCCATTATTTTTGCCACTGATCCCCAGTCATTCACACTGAGCACCTGCGACAAAAGCACATTAACCGTTCACCAAACACGCTTCTATTAGTGCAAAATCTTGGTCATCCAACACCAAAGACCCACCTCCTATCACTCCTTCGGCTTGTTGGGGCGAACGCATTCCAACAATAGTTCCGGACACTGCGGGATGATGAAGTGCCCACGCAATAGCGACTTCGGCAACGTTCACTTCATGACGCTTTGCAATGCTTTTCAACGTTTCAACAATACGCAAGTTATGACTTAACTTAGGCTCATTGAAATCATCGGCCTTTTTGCGCCAATCGTCCTCAGGTAAGTTGTCGATACGCTCTCGTGTCATTGCGCCAGTAAGTATTCCAGAACCCATCGGTGAATAACAAATCACACCCGTTTGATTCTGTTGGCACCAAGGCAATATCGACTCTGCACAATCACGATTAACCAAACTATAAGGCGGTTGCAAGGACGTGACATGGCCGAGTTGTTCTAGTCGCTGCATTTGTTCAACCGAATGGTTTGAGACTCCTAAATGGCGAATTTTACCTTCGTTTTTAAGTGCAAGCATGGTCTCCCAAGCTTCTTCGATTTGGTCTTCTGGATTGGGCCAGTGAATTTGGTACAAATCAATCACATCAACCTTTAAACGCCGTAAGCTGTTTTCAACTTCTTCGCGAACGCTTGCAGCTGCTAAGCTAGGCGTGACCTCACCTTTAGCATCCCAGCGGAAACTACACTTGGTAAAAATCAACGGTTTTTCTGACAAACCTTGAATGGCGCGCCCAACAACGTGTTCAGAATGTCCTAACCCATACACCGGTGCGGTATCAATCCAGTTGACTCCTAAATCAAGGGCATGCTGAATGGTTTCAATCGACTGACGATCATCCTGCTCTCCCCATCCCCATAACCACTTACCGCCAATCGCCCATGCTCCAAGGCCAATTCTAGAAATATTTAAATCACTATTTCCGAGTTTCGAAAATTTCATGTTCAACGCTCCAACTTGTCTGGTTTTCAGGCTCAAATACCCTCTCAATTTTCAGCAGTATAAGAGTTGGAGTGAACTCCAGAGCAAGCACTATTGTGATCATTTATCGCTTACGTCAAAAGCAGCAAATTGAAGACGAATGACTCAGTTCACCGCGTCAAAAGCATTGAACTGAGGAAAACCTTTAAAAACAATTTCCTGACGTCCTAGAGCAATGTTAAAGTTGCCTGCTCAAGCGTATTTATTGGTTTACAGCAACAAGGCATCAATCATGAGTTCCTACAAGCATTCAAGCAAGCTCGATCACGTCTGTTATGAGATCCGTGGGCAAGCCTTGCAAGAAGCAAAGCGTCTAGAAGAAGACGGTCATCGAATCACCAAATTGAACATTGGCAACCCTGCCCCATTTGGCTTCGAAGCCCCAGACGAACTCATCATTGACGTCATTCATAACCTACCAACCGCTCAGGGTTATTGCGATTCCAAAGGGTTGTTTTCGGCTCGAAAAGCAGTCATGCAATATTGCCAGCAAAAACAAATCGATGGCGTCGAAGTTGAAGACGTCTTCATGGGCAATGGCGTGAGTGAATTAATCGTTATGGCGATGCAAGGCTTACTCAACGATGGCGAAGAAGTGCTTGTACCTGCACCCGATTATCCGCTTTGGACTGCGGCCGTGACACTCGCAGGAGGCAAGCCAAATCACTACCGTTGTGACGAATCGCAAGAGTGGGAGCCCGATATTGAAGACATTAAGGCTCGTATTAAGCCCAATACACGCGGCATTGTGGTCATTAACCCCAATAATCCAACGGGCGCGGTTTACTCCCAAGAAACGCTAGAAGCCATTGTTGAGTTGGCACGTCAACACAACTTAATCATTTTTGCCGATGAAATTTACGACAAAATCTTGTACGACAAAGCAGAGCATATTGCCATGGCGTCTCTGGCTGACGATGTTTTGTTTGTAAGCTTCAATGGTTTGTCTAAATCATATCGTGTTGCTGGCTTTCGTGTAGGTTGGATGATTCTAAGCGGAGCAAAACATAGAGCTAAAAGCTACATTGATGCGCTTAACATTCTGGCCTCCATGCGCTTATGCGCCAACGTTCCTTGCCAAAACGCAGTGCAAGCTGCGTTGGGGGGCTATCAAAGTATTAATGATTTTGTGTTGCCAACCGGCCGCTTATATCAACAAGCCGATGCCGCTTGGAAAGCACTCAACAATATTCCCGGCGTAAGCTGTGTGAAGCCCAAAGGCGCTTTGTATGTGTTTCCTAAGTTAGATCCAGAGGTTTACCCGATTCACGACGACGAAAAGTTTGTTTTGGACTTACTGCTCCAGCAAAAGATACTGGTCGTGCATGGTTCTGGGTTTAACCTCCCCACCAAGGATCACTTTAGAATTGTGACATTACCGCGGGTTGACGAGCTAACTCAAGCCATTGATAAAATAGGCGTATTTCTTAGCACTTACCGTCAAAGTTAACCCCCTTTACCTCATTAGCCGCATGAGTATCGCTTTGTTCATGCGGCTTATTTCTTGTGATCAAATCGCTCACACCAGCCATTGACCCCACATCCATTTAAGCCAATGTTGCCGAACTGCCCAGACTGTGCCAAATTGAGGTAAGCATATGAATTTTGAGGTGAGATTTTGGTAGATATTTGGCAGCAACGTTGTTCTGAAGAGTATAAAGCGCGGCGTCATGATCATCGTTCGGCTTACCAAAGGGATCGCGCTCGTGTATTGCATTCCGCTGCATTTAGGCGTTTGCAGGCCAAGACTCAAATTCATGGTGTGGGTAGCTCTGATTTTTATCGTACCCGTTTGACTCACTCCCTCGAAGCCGGACAGATTGGTCAAGGCATTCACGAACAGCTTGGCAATAAATACCCGCAACACAAAAGGCTATTAGGTCCTGCGCCACTCATCGAAACCTTGTGCCTTGCTCATGATCTTGGTCACCCTCCTTTTGGACACGGCGGGGAAACCGCTTTGCATTATATGATGCGCAATCACGGTGGGTTTGAAGGCAATGGCCAAACCTTTCGAATTGTGACTCGACTAGAACCTTACACCCAATCGTATGGTATGAATTTGGCGCGCAGAACATTACTCGGTTTGGTGAAATACCCTGTGACTATGAGTCAAGTCACACATATATCAGAGCAGCCCGAAGTCTCCAGTGCTCGGGATCTCAGAGCATCAGACTGGCACCCCGCCAAAGCACTTTATAATTGCGATCAAGATTGGATCGAATGGTTATTATCAAACTTAACTCCATCAGACCGAGCCAAATTCACGCAAGCGAGGGAAATTCAAGGCAGTCACAACAAAGCGCGCTATAAATCTCTAGATTGCTCCATCATGGAGCTGGCCGACGATATTGCCTATGGCATTCATGATTTAGAGGATGCGATTACTCTTAAAATGGTCAACCGTGAGCAATGGTCACAAGCAGAGCAACGTTTAAAACAAATTCCTGACGAGTGGCTACAAGCCAATATTGAAGCGGTAAGCCAAGAGTTATTTAGTAACCTTCCATTCGTCCGCAAGAACGCCATTGGCGCCTTAGTAAATTATTTTATTACGGCCATTGAGCTGGTTGATGATCTGCCCTTTGAAGAAGTGCTTTTAAGTCACAATGCTAAATTGCCAACCACCGCCGCAGCCGCACTGAAAGAATTCAAAGTGTTTGTGTTTGACTACGTGATTCGCTCTCACCAAGTACAAACCGCAGAGTATAAAGGCCAGCAGATGATCATGGCACTCTTCGAAGCCTACGAATCAGACCCGGAGCGGTTATTGCCAGAGGAGCCCCGAGCCCAATGGTTAAATTCAACTCAAGAAGATGACAAGATGCGAGTGATTGCCGACTGGGTGTCATCTTTAACAGACCAGTCAGCAACACGTATCTACCATGAACTATTTGCTTAATAGCCAGATTGGACCGCGGCCATTAAGACTGCAACACAGGAAAAATGTCTTTGAGGCCTTGGGACATAAATTCCACCGCCATTGCCATCATGATCAAGCCCATAATACGGGTAATGATATTGATGCCCGTATGCCCTAAAAAATTCGACAACAATGGCGCAGCTCTAAATACCAACCAACAAATCAAAGCCGCTGCTGCAATGCCACAGCCAAATCCAACTAAATGTTGCCATTTAGGGTATTCCGCAGAATAAACAATCGCTGTCGTCATCGCGCCAGGCCCAGCAATCAAGGGAATCGCCAAAGGTACTACGGCAATTGACTCACGCGTGACCGACTCATTCACCTCATCTTCATTGCGCCGCACATCGCTCATTTGCCCTTTGAGCATCGACAATGCAATTAAGATAAGCATGCCGCCGCCCGCGATTCGGAAGCTCGCGATGCTAATGCCGAACATTTTAAGCAATGCTTGGCCGACCAGCAGCACAATGATCAGCGTTAAGAACACCGTGATCATCGCCGTTGCATTGGTTTGAGCTCGTTCAATTTGGCTCTGATGACTGGTTAAACCGATAAACACAGGCAACAATCCAAACGGATTGAGAATGGCGATTAAGCCAATAAAAAACTGTAAATATAATGCGGTATCGAGTGCCATCGTTTTCATCTACTAAGTGAGGTTTAATGTTCAAGCGCATTGTAAAGATGGTGCAAAAATCGCGCTATTGAAATAAATTGACAGTTTTTACGCCTTATTGATAAATTTTTTTAATCTATTAATATTCCAGTATTCTTAACGCATTGTAATTGAATGAATTTCATCCGACATGGCGGAAAAGTAATCAAATTACATATTTTCACTTAAAAACAACAAATTTGCGTGACAAAGTGCACATACAAATACTATCTGTAGTAATTTCTGTAATTTTATTTCACTTGATCAGAATCAAATAAGCACGGTGGGGTAAGCCTATAATGCACCCCAAGAGAAAAGAAATTTCTCCTTTAAGCTGAGACTCAAAAGTGTCGTCTATACTTGCGTAACCTTCGGCACTGTGGTTCTGGTTCGAGGTCGGTTTAGATAAGAAATTTTATTTTTAGGAGTTATATATGTCAGTATCAAACTTGGACGAACTCGATTCGTTGGTCGCTCGCGTAAAGGCTGCCCAGAAAGAGTTTGCCAGCTACTCGCAAGAGCAAGTTGATGAAATTTTCAGAGCCGCATCACTGGCTGCATCTACAGCCCGTATTGAACTTGCTCGCATGGCTGCTGAAGAGTCAGGTATGGGTATTATGGAAGACAAAGTGATCAAAAACCACTTTGCTTCAGAGTTCATTTATAACAAGTACAAAGACGAATTAACCTGTGGTGTGATTGAACACAATGACGAAGGCGGCACAATTACTATTGCTGAGCCTGTTGGAATCGTTTGTGCAATCGTACCAACCACTAACCCAACCTCTACTGCGATCTTTAAAGCGCTGATTAGCCTTAAGACTCGTAACGGTTGTATCTTCTCGCCACACCCTCGCGCTAAAAATGCAACGAACTTCGCAGCCAAGCTTGTGCTTGATGCTGCAGTAAAAGCAGGTGCACCAAAAGACATCATCGGTTGGATCGACCAACCGTCAGTTGAGCTGTCAAACGGCTTGATGAAGCATGATGACATCGCATTGATTCTTGCAACCGGTGGTCCGGGCATGGTTAAAGCAGCTTACTCTTCTGGTAAGCCGGCTATTGGTGTAGGCGCAGGTAACACACCCGTTGTGATTGATGAAACCGCAGATATCAAACGTGCTGTTTCTTCTATCTTAATGTCAAAAACATTTGATAACGGCGTAATTTGTGCTTCTGAGCAAGCAGCGATTATTGTTGAAAGCATTTATGATGACGTGATTGCTCGTTTTGCAAAATATGGCGCAGCTGTATTGAGCAAAGCCGACGCTGATAAAGTTCGTAAAGTCCTTCTAATCAACGGTGCATTGAACGCAGCCATCGTAGGTCAACCTGCTTATAAAATTGCAGAACTTGCTGGCGTTACCGTTCCAGTATCCACCAAGATTCTGATTGGCCAAGGCCTTGAAGCGTCTTATGATGACGAGTTCTCTCACGAGAAGCTTTCTCCAACTCTGGGTGTTTACAAAGCTAAAGATTTTGATGACGCGGTTCGCCAAGCAGGCATCGTGCTCGATATCGGCGGTGTAGGCCACACCTCTGTACTTTATACCGACCAAGATGCCAATGCAGACCGCATCGCATATTTCGGCGATAAAATGAAGACGGCTCGTATTTTGATTAACACGCCTTCATCGCACGGTGGTATTGGTGACCTCTACAACTTCGAACTTGCGCCTTCATTGACGCTGGGTTGTGGTTCTTGGGGGGGCAACGCAATCTCTGAAAACGTTGGTCCAAAACACCTTATCAATAAGAAAATTGTTGCGAAGCGAGCTGAGAACATGTTGTGGCATAAACTCCCTAAATCTATCTACTTCCGTCGTGGTTCACTGCCAGTGGCAATGGATGATTTAGATGGCAAAAAACGCGCAATGATCGTGACTGATAGCTTCTTGTTCAACAATGGCTACATTGACGACTTACGTAACATCCTAAAAGACAAAGGCATGGAAGTTGAAGTGTTCCACGAAGTGGAAGCTGATCCAACATTGACCATTGTTAAGAAAGGTGCCGAAGCGTGTAACAACTACCAACCAGACGTTATTCTTGCGGTAGGTGGTGGTTCACCAATGGATGCAGCCAAAATCATGTGGGTGATGTACGAACATCCTGAAACTGATTTTGAAGACTTGTCAATGCGCTTTATGGATATCCGTAAACGTATCTACAAGTTCCCCAAAATGGGTTCAAAAGCCGAATTGGTTTGTATCACAACGACATCGGGTACAGGTTCAGAAGTAACACCATTCGCGGTTGTAACTGATGATTCAACGGGCCAGAAATACCCATTGGCTGACTATGAGTTGACTCCGACTATGGCGGTTGTTGATGCAAACTTAGTCATGGATATGCCTGCTTCATTGTGTGCATTCGGTGGTTACGATGCAGTGACTCACGCGATGGAAGCATATGTTTCTGTATTGGCGAACGAGTACTCTGACGGCCAGGCTCTGCAAGCACTTAAGTTGCTCAAAGAGTACCTACCAAGTTCTTACAAAAATGGTAAGAGCGACCCAGTAGCACGTGAAAAAGTTCACAACGCAGCGACTATCGCCGGTATCGCGTTTGCAAACTCATTCCTCGGTGTGTGTCACTCTATGGCTCACAAATTGGGTGCAGAGTTCCACGTACCGCACGGCTTAGCGAATGCATTGTTGTTGACCAACACAATTCGTTATAACGCAACCAATACACCAACGAAGCAAACTGCGTTCTCCCAGTACGATCGTCCTAAAGCACGCGCTCGTTATGCAGAAGTTGCAGAGCACTTAGGCTTCCGTGAAGGGAACACCGAAGACAAGTTGAACGCGTTACTCGGTTGGTTGGACGAGCTTAAAGCTGAAATTGGCATTCCAATGTCAATCAAAGAAGCTGGCGTTCCAGAAGAAGCATTCTTGGCGAAAGTTGATGAACTCGCAGTTGATGCATTCGATGACCAATGTACCGGTGCTAACCCACGTTACCCATTGATCAGCGAACTCAAGCAAGTTCTTCTTGATTCTTACTACGGTCGTCCATACGTGGATGACAGTGAAAAGCCTGCTGAGAAAAAAGCACCTGCAAAGAAAAAAGCAGCTGCTAAAAAGTAACTTCACCTCATCAGTGAATGAAAAAGCCGACTTTATGTCGGCTTTTTGTTGCGTCAAATTTGGCAACTAACTATTCTTGCGTTCTTTTTGGTTTTGCGGGATTAAATCGTGAAGAAGAAACTCTGCCCTTGTGGTAGCAACCAGACATACAAGGATTGCTGTGGCGTTATCCACCTCAAACCTAAATTAGCACGTCACCCAGAGCAGCTTATGCGAGCGCGCTATACCGCGCACACTCAAAATAACATTAGTTTTATCTTCAATAGCTGGCATCCAAGTACTCGGCCTGAGTCCTCAGAACCCGTTGAAGAATGGAACAGTCAGTGCTCATGGTTAGCTTTGAATGTGGCGCAGTCGCGTAAAGTGGGAACCAAAGGTTTTGTTGAGTTTGTTGCTTTGTACCGTCAAGCCGGACAGTTGAAGCAACATCATGAAGAGGCCAATTTCAGATTTGAAAAAGGCCAATGGTGGTATATGAACCAAAGTACATAACAACACCGTAACAGTTCGTCTACTATACTAATAAGTAGTTGTAGCACACTTTAAAAACACACTTTCAAGGAAGTCACATGAATAAGCAAATATCTGCGATAGGCATCGCTCTAGCTCTAGGTACAATGAGCACGGCAAATGCTGAAATCCTTAAAATCCCTCAACAAAGCGGGTGGTCTGGCTTTGCTGGAATTGGCGTCGCTTATAACGATTACAGCTCAAACTTAATTGCGGGTAATACGTTTTCTGATTTAGACAATGATGTGATCACCTCAGTAGATCAATCCGCGCCTTCTGAAAGCAATATTGGTGGCATGCCATTATTTGATATTCGTTATACCTTTGCAGAAGAACGCGGTCAGCTCTTTCTTGGTACCTTGATCCAAGATGCTGTGCGCCTCGACTTCACACAACAATTCGGTTATCGCCAAGAACTGTCTGACAAGAGTATCGTGTCGGGCGCATTCGTGTTTTCTGGTATGCCCGCAAAATACTGGGAAGATGCTTACTTAGAGAATGAGCGTCGTCGGGAAACTGACCGCAAATCCAGCGGTGTTCGCTTTGCTTGGTCACATATTGGCGGCACAGGATTCGCGGTAAACTACACATACCGTAAAATCGATATCGATGAAGATCGCAACGGCGAATCAGCTGTTGAAACAGGTATGATCACACTTGAAGAGCAACGACTTCTTCAACGCGACGGTAAGCACCACAAAGTAGAGTTAAATTACAACTACTTTATGAGTAAACAAACAATTCTCACGCCTGCGTTTATTTACACTAATCGCGATATGGACGGAGAAGCAATCGGTGGCGACGGTTATGCTGGCCAAGTGACCATGACTCACTTTGCAGCACCTTACACATTTATCGTCAACGGATATTATGGCGTTCGTAATTCTGATGAAGAAAATCCAATCTATGACGAAAAAACAGATGCGGACGAGTACGGTATAAACGCCACTATGTTCTACTCTAAAATCTTTGGATTGGAAGGTTGGTCAGGAATTTTGTCAGCGTCTTACTTTGAAAGTGATTCAGACGTTGAATTCCATAGCATGGACACTAAATCGGTGAACGCTGCAATGCTTTACCGCTTTTAAGCAACGTGTTGGCGAGATTGGTTTAACATCGCCAGCAATGCTTGATCAGCAGCCTGCCAATTGGCAGGCTGTTTCGTTTCTGGCTCTGAGCCTTGAACCTGAGCTTGCCGTAACGGGCTCATCGTCGCCAATACATCAGCATTGATGCGACTCTGTTCCGGACCGCAAAGTGCGTCTGGATTTAAACAGTTCAACAGGTGAACCGCCGACATTCCACCGTTGTTCATTGCATCAGCCTTATCAGTTGAGAGTAAAGCCTCTGGCGCACTATAAAGAGCTTGCTCTGGCGGTAAATCAAATTGTTCGCGTAAAGAGGAAGGTAAAGGGTGTTGAGTCTCAAGTTGATGAAATTGAGCCTGGTCTCGCACATCTTCGGATAGCATTGCCAGCAACAACCTAAATTTGTCTGAATCACCACCATGCGCACAGTCATTTAACTGTGTACCTAGCTGCCATTCATCTCTTAGCGGTTGGGTTGCTTGTATCGTCACTGCAATCTTCGTTCGTTATGTGCTCCCTTATTTATCGGCCACCTACGCTTAACCTTTAGTGGTTTTTAAGCACTTTTAAAATTGAATAAAATACCGCCTAAATTCAGTAAGAATCAGCTCATAATCAGACCAAACAAGCTTAAAAACATCTCCCTTGAATAGTATTTAATCAAACGTAAAATTAGTGCTTTACAACATAGATTAGATTTGTATAATGCGTGCCTCGGTTGGAGGGGTTCCCGAGTGGCCAAAGGGATCAGACTGTAAATCTGACGGCACTGCCTTCGAAGGTTCGAATCCTTCCCCCTCCACCACTTTCCACTTAGTTCTTTACGAACTTCCTAATACAAAGCCTTGTGTTACACTCTTCTAAAATAGCAATTTTAAGTTTTCTGGATGAATCCTAAACTCGACTTCGAACGAGCCAAAGTTTTAATTGTTGATGACCAACGCGCATTCCAAGTGACACTCAAGGGGATGCTGTTGAATCTTGGAATGAAAGATATTCAATTTGTTGAGTCTTCAGACGCAGCCATTCGAGCGTGTCGTGCCAAAGCATTTGATATTGTGTTGGCAGACTACAATTTAGGCCATGGAAAAAACGGCCGCCAATTGCTGGATACGCTTCGCGAGAAACGTTTGCTCGCTCCTCATACAATATTCTTTATCATTTCAGGCGAGGCCACCCGCGGTGTTGTACTAGGCGCTCTTGAGAGAGAACCCGATGATTACATGGTGAAACCATTTTCACTGCGGCAGTTATCGTCACGACTTCAACGAGCCGCCACCAAACACCAAGAAATGAGAGAGGTGTTCTCCGCGCTACACAATGACGACATCGATCTCGCCATTGAAACCTGCGAATCATTGCTCAAAGCAAGTAGTCGTTACAGCTCAATTTGTATAAAAATATTAGCTGAACAGCACCGCCTAGCCGGCAACTTGGACACATCAGAGAAACTCCTTCGCGACATATTAGAGTCACGTGACATTCTCTGGGCACGAGTATCGCTCGGGCACACGCTCAATAAGGCAAGCCGACATAACGAAGTCCTCGACTTACTTGGGCCAGTGATGAAGCAAAATCCCTTGGTGGTCGAAGCTCAAGATTGTTTGGCCGAAGCTTACCAAGCTATGGACGAGGGCGACAAAGCGCTACGTATACTGCGCAATGCCACTACCATTTCACCATTTACTTCCGAGCGACAGCTCAAGCTTGCTAATTTAGCGCGCAGGCAAGAAGAATATCTCATCGCCCAAGAAGCGTTTAAACAAGTCTTCGATTTAAGCCAAAGAGCGATTGAAAAAAACACGGAACACATGTGTAACTATGTGCGCGCAACCATCGAAGCAGCCTTAGACACATCTGATGAGCAACTGGCAAAACGCCTTGAAACCGAAGTATTCAATACACTCATGCGGGCTCGACAAGATGCACAATACAATGGCTTTGATTTTCAAAATTATGAAGACTTGGTCAATGCTCATAAATACGCTTCTCGAGGCGATCTATTACGCGCCAAAAAACTGTATTACAAAGCCACTGAACGCTACGACAACAAGTCAGAAGAAACCGAGCTACCCTTCGATTTTTTGAACGAAAGCCTCAATACCGTGGCTCTAATAGGCGAGTTAGAAGAAGCGCAAAAACTGCTGAACAAGGCCAAAGAAAGCGATACAGTGAATCCGTTTTTATTGTCTACTGTTGTTGCTCACTCCGATGCCTCAACCGGCGTAGAAGCGCTTAATACTCAGTTTCAGGTTCATAGCCGCCAAGGAATGAAGGCTTACGATGAAGCTCAATATGGTAAGGCCATTGAGGAGTTTGAAGTAGCGCTGCAGGTTGCACCTACAAACACTGGGGCAGCACTCAACTTGGCACAAACTCTACTCAAAAACTTAGCAGAACAAAAAAAACCAAGCAAAGCTCAAATTAAGCGCTGCGAAGAACTGTTTAGGCTGGTCGACAAAGTTCGATTACCCAGCCAACATCGCAATCGTAGAAAAGATTTGTGGCAGCAGTTACAACAAATTCAACAAGGCGGCAGATAAGCCAGCTTTTCATTAACAAAAGGTACAAGGATGGGTACACTAGTGCAAAATCTAATAACTTATTGCAAGGGACACTCGATGTATCGCCTTTTGCCAGTTTCTTTAATGTGCTTCGCTTCGCTTACAGCCTGCACAACAAACTCCACCTCTTGCGAAGAAATCGAAAATATTATCGCTCAGCGCCATGAATGTGATGAATTAGAACGCCGAATTCGTCAGTCTGAATCAATTGTTGTTCGTAGCAATCTCGAAGAAGTATACGAAAAGCAATGCGTAGAAATTCGCTTTTACCGCGACAGTTTTAACGATGACCAAGTGTGCTCTAAAAAACAAACCACAGCCGCAACCAATGCTGCTGAAGATAATCTAAAAGACACGAAAGAAGCCGAAGCTACCCCCTTCTAAACATACCCGTCAAATCACTTTTAGTGTGAACATGCAATCATTTTTGCATGTGCACACTTTAAAATGTAAACGTTATCAGACACATTTAAATCTGGATTAATAATTCGGAACTTTAGACTATGGATATCGGCGTTGCATATGCAATTCGCGGAACAACGGATGTAAGTGGCATTGAGAAACAAGTTGCATCGCTGTCTCAACTACAATGGCAGCAACGTCCTATTCGCAATGCTTGCTTTTCAGACCGCACAACACATGGTGTCACAGACTCCATTCTATTTCGCCATGACTGGCTGCCCGCCTACTCCAAACGCGGCTTTAAACAACTCCAACACAGTATTATCGACTGGTGCAAGCGCAATCATCGCCAACCTCACGATATGCTTCCGATTATGGAAGAGCGTAACAGCGAAACCCGCATTTATACTTTTCTTGACTGGGTTCACTGGCAACATTTACTCATCCCAATTATTTCAGACTTAGCATCTACCTTCGAATCTCCCAAAGGCGTGTTAACCCGCGCAGCACTCGTAAAGCTAAAGGCTGGAGCTACTATTCCAATCCATCAAGATGCCCAGCGCATGGCACAAATCAGCCATAGAATTCATATTCCCATCAATGACTGCCCCGATTGCGTCTATTCCATAGGCGGTCAGGAATTTTCCATGAAGCAAGGTAACATTTATGATTTTAATAACCGGTGGGATCATGGTGTTCAGAATCGAGGGAGTGTGGATCGAATCAATTTGATGTTGGAATATCTACCAGAGCCAGAGTGGGTATACCCCACTCCGCTCTTACTGACAGGCAATGCTTAGTAACAACTGGCTTTCAACTAGAAAACAAGCTCGGCAACAAACTGCTCTACGGATAAATGACGTTTAAAGTACGCATATTCCATATCTCTGCGAAAACTAACAGGGTCAATTTTAACTCTCGGATGATGTTCTTTGACCCAGTTCTTAACATGAGTTTGCCATGTAAAAAAATTACTAGCCATACTACCTCCTCATAAGTGAATTCGTTTGGTGCTTGTTTGCACCCAATCTGTTTGCGACAATCGGCCCCACTTCCCCGATAAAAAAATTTGCTATGTCTGACTTTAAAATTATCTCATTCAACATTAATGGTCTTCGTGCTCGCCTTCACCAGCTTCAGGCCATCATCGACAAGCACCAGCCAGACGTGATTGGTTTACAAGAAATCAAAGTTCACGACGACGCTTTTCCGCTTGAAGCGGTTGAAGCCATGGGCTATCACGTTGCATTTCATGGTCAAAAAGCACATTACGGTGTCGCTATGATGACCAAGCTCAAACCTGACTCCATCGAAAAAGGGTTTCCAACTGACACTGAAGAAGCTCAACGCCGAATGATCACGGTTAATTTAACCTTACCTAACGGTGAAAAGATCAAAGTGATGAACGGATATTACCCTCAAGGTGAAAGCCAAGATCACCCTGTAAAATTCCCATACAAGCGCCAATTTTACATCGATCTCCAAAATTATTTGGAGGCGAACACAACGCCTGATGACAACTTAGTGCTCATTGGTGACATGAATATTTCGCCAACCGATGCTGATATTGGTATTGGCGAAAACAACGCCAAACGTTGGCTTAAAACAGGTAAATGTAGCTTTTTACCCGAAGAGCGTGAATGGCTAAAAACGCTAATGAACTTCGGTTTTAGCGATACATTCCGCACACTGCACCCAGATACAAACGACCGCTTCAGCTGGTTTGATTACCGCTCTAAAGGCTTTAATGACAATCGCGGTCTGCGAATTGATTTACTGCTTGCCACTGACAGTATGAATAAGCGCGTGTTCGAAAGTGATGTTGATTATGAACTTAGAGGCATAGAAAAGCCATCTGATCACGCACCAGTATGGTCAACTTTCCGCTTCTAGGTCATAGGCGAGATCAAAAACAGGGCTCATAGGAGCCCTGTTTTCACTATAAATGCGAACTATAACAGTGACGGAATACCGTACTGACCTTCCAACATTCCCACCGCAAGCATCGCGATTAAACACACCACCAATACACTTGCCGGAATAATAACGCGGTCATAAATAGACAATGTTTTCGCGCGCTCTTTGTCACCAATCAAACCATTGTTGTCCAGCAACATGGTTAGAGCCCACGCCAGTACAGGGTTGGCCACGGCAGAGGCAAAAATACAGATACCGGCCGCTTGTGAGTCTTTGGTGTTTTTCACCATTTGCATACCCGCTTCGAGCAATGGCAAGAACACACCCACCAACAAAGCAATGCGCATAACGGGCGGCCATACCGCCACATCCATAGGGAAGCCCAAAATAGCAATCACAATACACAAAGAGCCCAGCACAATGGCGCCCGCAGGAATCGGACGTTTCGCAATGGCCGCCGGAATCATATAGGTTCCCCAAGAAGAAGTGATGTTACCACCACCCACTGCGGTACCTACGATTTGACGAAGTGAGCATGTTGTCATGGTGTCATCAACATCCATTAACACTTTGTCGGTGCCACGAGGATAGTTGAGCTCTTGGAAAATACGGTGCCCCAAGAAATCTGGTGACCACATCGCAACGGCTAGAATGGCAAACGGCAGCGATGCAATGAAATGCGCCATATTCGGCAAGCCAAGCTGCCACCCCTGCTCTGTTGAGCCCCACCAGTACACTGGATTCAAATTTGGCAAGCCCATTTCGGTTTCAAATTTCAAATCAAAACCAGCACCCAACGCCAATGCCACCAGCAGCCCCGTAATGGCACATGCAGGAATGGCAAGCCAGCGCTTATTAATTCTTGCAAGGAAGGCATAAAGCACAATATTGATAGCTAATACGACAAGGCCAATGTACCCCATCGAACCGGCTTCAATGCCATCGGCTTGCAAGCCTGTCGCCCAGGTTTGGATCAAACCAATTTGGCTCATCGCTCCGGTAAAACCGAGGAATACAAGTAATCCACCTGCAACCCCCTCTCCAGTAAGGTTGACTAATCGGGAGCCGCCTTTGAAGTAGCTGAGTAGCAAGCCAAATACACCCAACAATATAGCCAAGGCAAGTGGATGAGCACCCGCTAAAGCAATCACGCCAATGAGCGGAATCATGGGGCCATGATTCCCTGCCAAGTTGGCTCTTGGGTTAATAAAACCAGAAGCTAAGATACAAAACAGTAATGCAGGAATGAGCATTTCTACCCGGGCCACTTCAATAGCAAAGTCCTTGCCTAGATTCACATGGTCCCAAGCTTGAGTAAGACCATCAGCCCACGACATCATCACGGCCGAATACATGGCAATAATGCCGATTGTACCGGCAATAGCGGGCACTAAATCTTCCCATTCAAATCTGAAGTCACGGCCAGGCAAATTAAGCGCCCAGCGGCGCGGTTTCATGATTTTGAGTTCATGGTCAAGGTAATCCGAACGGCTTTCGAATTCGCTCGATGGCCGGTGAAGCTCTTGATAACTCTTGTTGTCTTGGTCTTGCATATAGTTCCGCTTTTTGATCAGCTAAATTGAATTTTTTGAGGTGGCTCGCCAACGAAAATAAGTTAAGCGAGGCTTCATAATTCTTCGTTAGTTATCAGTTTAATCGACATCTGCCAAATTGCTTGTTTGCAATTATTATGGTGGCAGCGCGGCCCCTGAACTGATTTAACAACTGTTTAATAATATGAATGGCGCATACCTTAATGAAGTCGGATTGTTTTTTCTTTGATGAAAATCAACTACAAAGAAAACGTCAAAATCTACAAAACCTAGAAAACCCATTAAAACACTGATTTTATGACTTAAAAAACACCGTCCACGGTATAAACCTTAGCTAACTCAAATTCATTTGATGGCAAAAGAAGGGTTATTTTTGAAAATAAATTTCTATTTTTTAATCAATCAGCCGTATCATGCATCGTCCAAACCCTATTTTTGAATCATAATTTTCACAAACCCCTTTAAATACCTACACTTCATACGGATTTCCGTTTTGTAATTTTATTACAAATAGCACTTAAAAAGTGATCCAGATCAACTATACCAGACTCCCTTTTCGATAAATTAAATCCACAAATTCGAGCTGATTTATATGTTCGGAACGCTTCAAGCTTTTAGTGATTTGTTGGGTTGTAAAGAAAAAGGTACCCCCTTCCAAAAACAGCTCATAATTTGATTACTGAAAAAGCTACGAACCGAGTATCCAATGCTAGACTTCTTATTATCTCTAGCAACAACCAGCTGGAACAAACCGGTATTGCATGACACGATGTTCGAGTGCATTTAACGGCAGAATGTGAAACCGCAAACGCCCTCGATAGAGCACGTTTTCGGATGGCAAAATTCAAATCAAAAGGTAAATCGCAAATGGCTGATCAAACCGACAACTTCGCAAAAGCTTGGGAAGGCTTTACCGCAGGTGATTGGAAAACAGAAGTAAATGTTCGTGAATTTATTCAAGCGAACTACACACCATACGAGGGAGATGAATCTTTCCTTGCAGGTGCAACCGACGCGACCACAGAATTGTGGGACAGAGTCATGGACGGTATCAAACAGGAAAACAGCACTCACGCACCTGTTGATTTCGACACTGACATACCTTCAACTGTCACTTCCCATGACGCTGGCTACATCAATAAAGATCTAGAAACCATCGTAGGTTTACAAACAGACGCTCCGCTTAAGCGTGGTTTGATTTGTAACGGTGGTATTCGCATGGTCGAAACGGGCTGTTCAGTTTATGGTAAAGCACTCGACCCAACCATCAGCAAAATCTTCTCTGAGTATCGTAAAACGCATAACCAAGGCGTATTTGACGTTTACACTGGCGACATTCGCAACTGCCGTAAATCAGGGGTGATTACAGGCTTGCCAGATGCATATGGCCGTGGCCGTATCATTGGTGACTATCGCCGTATTGCTTTGTATGGCATCGACTATTTGATGAAAGACAAAGTTAAACAGCACATCAGCCTTGAAGATTCCATGTACGGTGCTGCAGATACGGCTGAATTAGAGCGCACCATTCGCCTTCGCGAAGAGATTTCAGAGCAACATCGCGCTTTAGGCCAAATGAAAGAAATGGCTGCCAAGTACGGTTTTGATATCAGTGGCCCCGCCACCAACGCACAAGAAGCAATCCAATGGACTTACTTCGGTTATTTGGCCGCAGTGAAAAGTCAAAACGGTGCAGCTATGTCGCTTGGTCGCGTATCAACATTCCTCGATGTTTACATCGAGCGTGATATTGCAGCGGGTACGCTCACAGAAGTGCAAGCACAAGAAATGATCGACCACTTCGTGATGAAGTTGCGTATGGTTCGTTTCTTACGTACACCAGAATATGATGACTTGTTCTCTGGCGACCCTATCTGGGCCACAGAATCTGTAGGAGGTATGGGCGTAGACGGTCGCACATTGGTGACACGTTCAAACTTCCGCTTCTTGAACACGTTGTACACCATGGGCCCAAGCCCAGAGCCAAACATTACAGTGTTGTGGTCTGAGCAACTGCCAGATGGCTTCAAACGCTACTGTGCAAAAGTATCGATTGATACCAGCTCAATCCAATATGAAAACGATGACCTAATGCGTCCAGATTTCGACTCGGACGATTACGGCATTGCATGTTGTGTAAGCCCAATGGTGATTGGTAAGCACATGCAGTTCTTCGGTGCTCGTGCCAACCTTGCAAAAACATTGCTGTATTGCATGAACGGCGGTGTGGACGAAAAACTGAAAATTCAGATTGGTCCAAAAACTGACCCCGTTTCCAGCGAATATTTGGACTATGACGACATCATGGATCGTCTCGACCACTTCATGGACTGGTTAGCGAAGCAATATGTTGCGGCGCTCAACTGTATCCACTTCATGCATGACAAGTATGCTTATGAAGCACCATTAATGGCGCTTCACGATCGTGATGTACGTCGTACTATGGCGTGCGGTATCGCCGGTCTATCGATCTGTGCTGACTCACTTTCTGCAATTAAATATGCCAAAGTGAAGCCTGTACGTGACGAAAATGGCATTGCGACCGATTTCGAAATCGAAGGCGACTTCCCTAAATACGGTAACAACGATGACCGTGTAGATAGCATCGCATGTGAACTTGTTGAAACCTTCATGAAGAAGATTCGTAAGCTTTCTACATACCGTGACGCGATTCCAACACAGTCTATTCTGACCATTACGTCGAACGTTGTTTATGGTAAGAAAACAGGTAACACCCCTGACGGACGCGCTGCTGGCACACCGTTTGCGCCGGGTGCAAACCCAATGCACGGCCGTGATGAGAAAGGCGCTGTTGCATCGCTGACATCAGTCGCGAAACTACCGTTCTCATACGCACAAGATGGTATTTCATATACCTTCTCAATCGTGCCAAATGCACTGGGTAAAGACGACACGGTTCAACGTAAGAACTTGGCAGGTTTGATGGATGGTTATTTCCATCACACACCAAGTGTTGAAGGTGGTCAACACCTCAACGTGAACGTGATGAACCGTGAAATGCTGCTCGACGCAATGGAAAACCCTGAGAATTATCCTCAGCTGACCATTCGTGTTTCTGGCTATGCTGTTCGTTTCAACTCATTAACCGATGAGCAGAAACAAGACGTTATTACGCGTACATTTACAACCGCGTTCTAATGCAACAACGCTAACAAAGCGCTACACTAGGCCTTGCAATGCAAGGCCTTTTTTATGCCTAACGTAGTTAGACGTTAGTTTTTAGAATTCATCATCGCGAGTGACTTATGACCATTAAAGGACGCGTCCATTCTGTTGAAACCTGCGGCACCGTTGACGGACCAGGTATTCGCTACATTGTGTTTATGCAAGGTTGCTTGATGCGATGTAAATACTGCCACAACCGCGATACTTGGGATGTAGATGCGGGTCAGGAAATGACCGTTGAAGAAATCATGACGGAATTGCTCAGTTACCGTCATTTTATCGAAGCCAGCGATGGTGGCATTACCGCTTCCGGTGGCGAAGCCACACTGCAAGCTGAGTTTGTAACAGAGCTTTTTAAGGCCTGCCAAAAAGAAGGTATACATACCTGTCTAGATACTAATGGATTTGTGCGCCATCACAGCGATGCCATTGAACACTTGTTAGATGTGACCGATCTCGTGATGCTCGACCTCAAGCAGATGGACGATGCGAAACATATTGATCTCACCAAGGTGAGTAATCGTCACGCCAAAGAGTTTGCTTTGCGCCTTGCCGAGCGCAACCAAAAGACTTGGCTGCGTTACGTTGTTGTGGGCGGTTATACCGACGATGTAGCTTCGGCCGAAGAGTTGGCAGACTTTATCCTCCCGATGAAAAACATTGAACGTGTCGAGCTACTGCCTTACCACGAACTTGGCAAACACAAATGGGAAGCCATGGGCGAACCTTATGAACTCACTGAAGTTCATCCGCCAAGTAAAGAAACCATGGAAACCATCTGTGATGTTTTTAAGAGCCGTGGGTTAAACGTAATTTATTAAATGTCGTCCCTACTACTGATTTGGATCGTCATTGCAGGGTTCGTCTACCTTATGAGCCCTTTAGAGCAACTCCGCAAGTTACTTTCCAGTTCAATCTTAAGCCGCAACTTTGCCGCCATCATTGCGCTACAAAGTATGTTGTGGAGCCTAGATGTTGAGTTGATCTCTGGATTATCATTGCATTTTTTGATGATCACCACCGCCACGCTAGTAATTGGGCTGAGGTTGACTTGCCTCGCAGGCTTAGCAAGCCTATTACTCATGTCAGCGGCAGGAATGCTCATGCCTGAACTCATTGCTGAGCAGTGGCTACTCCGCATTTTGCCAGCAGCAGCCATTACATACACAAGTTTATTGCTGGTTCGGCATTATTTACCTCACCATTTATTCATCTATATATTTGTCAACGCATTCATCACGGCAGCGATTGCTATCACCTGTAGCATCCTTTGCTTAGCGGCATGGTACGCTTGGAGTGGCGCTTACACTGGAGATGAGATACAACATCATCTGTTGCGCATGCTCCCCCTTATGTTGTTCCCTGAAGCGATGCTCAACGGCATGGTGATCACTGTCATGGTGATATACAAACCTGAATGGGTTCGCACCTATCAAGATCTAGATTACCTAGGCCCCGACAACTAAGCACCATGTCCGATAAAGCAACTTAACGATTACGTTGAGTCGACTTGTCTAATGTTGAAAACGACTGCTTCAAAATTTCTGCCAAATCAACAAATTTAGGGGTCGATTTACACGGTTGGGTCGCTTTATTCTTTTCAGATAATGTTTGGTGAATTTCTTGGTACCAACCACGGAGGCTGGAAGGCAGGGGTGATTGCGAACGCTTGCCCAACCAGTATAGGCTTTGCACCGGCAGGCTAAACATAAACAGCGCGGTCGCAATTCCAGACGGTAGCATATCAGGGGAGTTCATCCCCACAGGCAATGCCACCGAGATAATCGCTAATAATGGCACTATTTTTTGGCCAAATCGAGTGGCTCGCATAATCTGATTTTCAGGCAGTACAACAGCGAGTTCTGAGCGCATTGGCCACGCTTCCATATAGTGCTGTCCGTGCCTTAATGTTTCAGAGAATTGCATTCAGTAAACCTCAATTGAACCTACTACATAAATAGCGATGATCGTCGTTAATTTCAAGTCAGAAGCCGCTTTTTGAAGACCCCATCTATCTGCTCAAGAAAGTTTACAACCAAAATTGATTGAGATTAAGAATTGGTTAGGCAGTTTTTGTAATTAATTTACATAATTAGTTATAGTAACCACACTATATGTGACTGGCTAAAAAGTAATTTCTTTGACTAAGCTTACACGGCTCGTACATAACTATTGACCCCCAAGTAATGACTCAACAACAAGGACTCTAGCCAAGATGCAAACGAAACTCGTTTTGGTACTTAACTGCGGCAGCTCTTCTCTCAAATTTGCTCTTATCGACGCCGACAATGGCGACGAATACCTCAGTGGCTTAGCCGAATGCTTAAGTCTTGTGGATGCGCGTATCAAATGGAAACTCGAAGGAAATAAAAACGAGGAATCGTTAGGAGCAGGGTCAGCTCACCGAGAAGCGCTCGATTACCTTCAAACCATCATTGATGAGTCAGGGTTACGCGACCAAATTGTAGCTGTGGGTCATCGTGTTGTTCACGGAGGAGAAAACTTTACAGGTTCAGCATTGATCACGCCGGAAGTCATTAAAGGCATTGAAGACTGTGCCACACTCGCTCCGCTGCACAACCCAGCTCATTTAATTGGAATTCGCGCGGCAAAATCTGCATTTCCAGCGCTGCCACAAACCGCAGTGTTCGATACAGCTTTTCATCAGAGCATGCCTCAGCAAGCATATCTCTATGCCCTGCCTTACAAACTTTACCGTCAGCACGGTGTGCGTCGATATGGCATGCATGGCACTAGCCATTTATACGTGAGTCAAGAAGCCGCCAAAATGCTCAACAAAGATATTTCAGAAACCAATGTCATTGTGGCTCACCTCGGTAATGGTTCATCTATCTGTGCCGTTAAAAATGGTAAAAGTATCGACACAAGCATGGGCATGACACCGCTTGAAGGCCTTGTCATGGGCACGCGCTGCGGTGATATTGACCCTGCGATCATCTTCCACTTAGTCGACAAACTTGGCTACACACTCGACGAAGTCAACACCATGGTACACAAACAAAGTGGTTTATTGGGCTTAACCGAAGTCAGCAGTGACTGCCGATATGTTGAAGATAACGTAGAGAACGGCAAGCCTGACGCTATTCGTGCACACGATGTGATGTGCTATCGCCTCGCTAAATATATTGCTTCATACACCGCTGCACTGCCGAGCCTCGACGCGATTGTATTTACCGGTGGAATTGGCGAGAACTCAGACACCGTCCGTGCGGATGTTCTCGAACGTTTGGCCATCTTAGGAATTAAAGTAGATGCAGAAGCCAACTCGGCTGCTCGCTTTGGCGCATCAGGTGTCATTACCGATGATGAATCGGGCGTGAAAGCATTGGTGATCCCAACAAATGAAGAGTGGATCATCGCGCAAGACAGCGCTCGATTAGCCGGCGTATAAATTCAATTAAAACAATAATAACGACTAAAAGGTAACTCCTGTGCAACGAACTATCATGCTTATTCCAATCGGTGAAGGTGTTGGTTTAACAACCATTTCATTGGGCTTGCTCCACACCTTCCAACGCTTGGGTTTATCCAGTACATTTTTCAAGCCTATTGGGCAGCCTCGTCCGGGCTACGAAGGTCCAGAGCTGTCCACACGCATCGTTGAGAATGCAACGGGCATTCCACTTATCGAATCTATTCCGCTAGAAATGGCCGAAGGCTTAATCAGTAGCGATAAAAAAGATGTGTTGCTCGAAGATATCGTTGAGCGCCATCAAACCGACTGCTCAGATGCCAGCGTCGTCATTGTCGAAGGCCTAGTCCCAACTCGACGCCACACATACGCCACACGACTCAACTTTGATATTGCCAAGGCGCTCAACGCCGAAATCGTGTTTGTCACGATTCCAGGTCACGACAAACCGAAAGACTTGAAAGAGCGCGTTGAAATTACCTTCAACAACTTAGGTGGGCAGAAAAACAAGCGCTTGCTCGGTGTGATTGTCAATAAAGTGGGCGCACCTGTCGATGAGCAAGGCCGTAATCGCCCTGATTTATCGGAAATGTTCGAGGAAACGCGCTCCACACTGTCTGCGAATATCGATAAAATCAAAACCGTGTTCAGCCGTTCTAAAGTGCCACTGCTGGGCTGCATTCCGTGGAACTTTGACCTTATTGCGCCGCGCGTCGCCGACTTAGCAGAACACCTCGACGCTGAATACGTCAGCAAAGGTGAAGCCGACTTGCGCCGCCTACGCAGTGTTACATTCTGTGCGCGAAGCATTCCAAATATGATCGAGCACTTTAAACCTGGCAGCCTGTTAGTCAGCTCCGCAGACCGTTACGATGTGATTGTTGCGGCCTGTTTATCAGCGATGAACGGAACCGAAATTGGTGCATTGTTACTGACTGGTGGTTACCGTCCTGACCCTGAGATCATGGAACTATGTAAACACGCCATTGAAGGCGGTTTGCCAGTGTTGCTCATTCGGACTAATACATGGCAGACCTCGTTGTCATTGCAAGGCTTTAATCTCGAGCTACCAATCGACGATGCAGAGCGTTTACACCTTGTTCAGGAGCATGCCGCACAATACATTCAGCCCGAATGGATCGACCAACTCATTCAGCGCCATGACCGAACACAGTTGATGTCACCTCCTGCATTCCGCTTTAAGCTCACTGAACTTGCGCGCAACGCAGCCAAACGTATTGTATTGCCAGAAGGAGATGAACCTCGTACAGTTCGCGCCGCTGCTATCTGTGCCGAACGTGGCATTGCAAAACCAGTATTGTTGGGCAACCCCGACGACATTCATCGCGTTGCAGAGCAGCAAGGTATTGTGTTGCCAGAAGGCGTTGAAATTGTAGATCCAAGCTCAATTCTTGAGGATTACGTCGGCCCGATGGTCGAGCTGCGTAAACATAAAGGTTTAGAAGAAGTCGTTGCGCGCGAACACTTAGAAGACAACGTAATGCTCGGGACCATGATGCTGCAAATGGATCATGTTGACGGTTTGGTATCAGGTGCAGTCCACACAACCGCCAATACCATTCGTCCTGCATTGCAGTTGATTAAGACGGCCCCTACATCATCCTTGGTATCGTCAATTTTCTTCATGCTCTTGCCTGATCAAGTCTTTGTCTACGGTGACTGTGCCATTAACCCTGACCCCAATTCTGATCAACTGGCCGATATCGCCATTCAGTCTGCTGAATCTGCCGCGGCCTTTGGTATTGAACCTAAAGTGGCCATGATTAGTTATTCAACAGGTTCAAGTGGCACAGGCTCTGATGTTGACAAAGTGCGTGAAGCTACGCGTATCGCCAAAGAGCGTCGTCCAGACTTAGTCATTGACGGTCCGCTGCAATACGATGCTGCAGTCATGGAAAATGTGGCCTTAAGTAAGGCGCCAGACAGCCCTGTTGCCGGCCAAGCGACGGTCTTTATTTTCCCTGACTTAAATACGGGTAACACAACTTATAAAGCTGTTCAGCGTTCAGCCGACTTGATTTCAATCGGTCCAATGCTGCAAGGCTTGAATAAACCTGTGAATGATTTATCCAGAGGCGCATTAGTTGAGGATATTGTTTACACTGTTGCTCTAACAGCCATTCAAGCGGCTCAAATGGCTAAATCGAAACAATAGGAAACAGCAATGCCTCAACTCGAACTTAAAGTACCACCTGTATTGTTAGTTTTAATCGCAGTGGTGCTCATTCAGTTCGCACCGGGGCATTTTCAAGTGTACGGCCACGCTGCAACCACGTTTAAGGTTGCGGCCGCCGTTGCTCTAGCGGCAGGCATTATTATTGCGATGCTTGGTATTGTGAGCTTTAAACAGCATCAAACGACAGTCAACCCAATGACGCCAGATGCAGCCAATACCTTGGTCGACAGCGGTGTTTTTCAATACACGCGAAACCCTATGTACGTGGGTATGGCGCTCGTTGTTTTAGCATTCGGTTTATGGCTTGGCAAACCATTGAGCTTAGTCATCCTCATGGGCTTTACCGCCTACCTGACACAGTACCAAATCATCCCGGAAGAGCGCGCACTTCAACAACGTTTCGGTGATTCGTTCGACAACTACTGCGCATCCGTCAAACGCTGGCTTTAATGCAACAGTTCAGAGTCTCATATTTTCAACAACATAATCGCACATATATAATTTATTGGATGTGGCTTATAATTCGCGCCTATGAACGGTTCATACTGCAAGGATTAGGCAATGACAGACAATAGAGTTCCGAAGACGTTGATACTCGAACAAGGCACTATGCTACGTTCTTTTGCGTCATTGATTGGCCGCGAAATATTGTCATTTACTCTTCCAGCCGAAAACCCCAGTGAATTTGAAGTCATCTCATCCCCCATTTCACTGCCCAGCGAACGCCTTATCAATCACTATGTGCAATGGTCAGGCGCATCTGCTGACCGCTACCGAGCAAAAATTCCACCTCATTTATTTTTTCATTTGGCCATGCCCATGTGCATCCAACAACTCAAGCAATCGCGCTACCCATTGGGGCGGATTATCAACCAAGGCTGCGGTATGGTGGTCAATCATCCTATTCCGTATCAATCTGAAATCAATGCTGAGATCACGATCCAGCGGCTCCGAGAAACGGCAGGCCGAGTTCGAATTATTCAGCATGTCGCAATCTCAACGGCGGAGATCGAGCATGCAATTGAGTTGGAAATACAAACACTTTTACCACTAGGACCCGAAGCGGGCAGACGCCCAATGCGTAAAGAAGATCCTCGCATATTTCAGCCACTTGGCCAATGGACGGCGATAGATAGCGATGGCAGTAACTTTGCGTTACTCACCGGGGATTTTAATCCGATTCATTGGAGCGATATAGCCGGGAAGTTCTCGCCATTCGGGAGCAAAGTGCTGCATGGCTTTGGCACATTTGTAAGAACCTATGAATTACTACAAACGGCATTAAATCGTTCGGTACACCACATTGATGTGCGTTTTACTGCCCCACTGAAACTACCCGGTGGGCAAAACACGCTGCTTCATAGTGAGCAAACAGGAAGTGGTTCCAGCAGCATTCCATTTAAACTTCAGGACCAACACGACAAAATGCTGATGATCGGCAGTTACAGCTGCGAATAGTTCGACGTCATTCATCTTTCGCTGCGGGCACTCACCCGCAGCGCTCAGGTGGCTAGTCGATCAGTATTTGCTGAATGGTGTTTAACTCTTTTTCTGAAAAGTCTAAATTTTCAACGGCCACGACGTTTTCTCTCAATTGCTCTTTAGAGCTTGCCCCAATCAATACAGACGTCACACGCTCATCTCTTAGCAGCCAAGCCAAGGCCATTTGTGATAGCGTTTGCCCGCGCTCTTCTGCAATTTCAGCAAGGCGTTTGATTTTCGGTAAAAACTCATTCACGCGTTCAGCTGGCAAATATGATTTGCTATCGGCTGCGCGGCTATCTTGGGGGATACCATTGAGGTATCGATGGCTGAGCATTCCCTGTGCCAACGGCGAGAAGGTGATCATGCCAACGCCATGCTGGCCAACCACATCAATTAAACCCTCCTCTACCCAACGGTCAAACATCGAATAGCGCGCTTGGTGAATCAAACAAGGCGTTCCAAGCTCTTTAAACATTCGTAACGCTGCTAGAGTTTGGTCTGCACTGTAATTAGAAATTCCCACGTACAAAGCTTTGCCCTGACGGACGATACTGTCTAACGCTGCAACGGTTTCTTCAATGGGTGTGTTTGGATCAGGGCAATGGTGATAAAACAAGTCCACGTAGTCCAAATTCATGCGTTGAAGTGATTGATCTAAACTCGACATCAAATATTTACGAGAGCCGCCTACACCATATGGGCCAGGCCACATATCGTAGCCTGCTTTTGAGGCAATAAATAACTCGTCTCGATGGGTGCTAAAATCAGCCTTCATGATACGACCAAAGTTTTCTTCAGCACTGCCGTACGGAGGCCCGTAGTTATTGGCTAAATCAAAATGAGTGATGCCCAAATCAAACGCCTCTCTGAGCACCATTCTCGCATTGGCCAAATTGTCGTAATCGCCAAAGTTATGCCACAAACCGATGGATAAAGCAGGCAACAACACACCGCTTTTTCCACAGCGGCGATAGGGCATTTTGTCATAGCGATTTGGATGAGCCGCATACGACTCGATTGGGGCATGATCATTGATTTTCATTCAAGTTCTCTTGATTCAAAGATGTACAAAAACACAAAGTAATGGGCGTACGTTAAGCGTCAGCATCTTGTTATATTTTGATAACAGTTATTGTACGACTATTTGCAATAATATGAAGCCAATCAATGATGACACCTAAACCCAATTCAACAATTGTCGTCTATTCGGGCGAAACCTTTGCTTTGCTTCTTTTGATAATATGAGTGGCTATGCCATCAATGCTGGTTTGATTCTTTTGTTTCCAATATTCTGAGACTCCTTCTTCGCCCTGATGCGTGGCCCATTTTTTAAGCAGCTCGCGCTCACCCACGTAATCGTAAAATGGAATAGACATACCGCAAGACGATTGCACCAGTTCAATATCAAGCTCAAACACTTGCCGAGCTCCCGGAGTTTCAGGAAAGTGAGCATAAGCCGAGGCCCAAGCACTATCACCTCGATGAATCACGGTGGCTGCTCCATACAATCGAAGGATCAGCGGCTTGCCTTCAAACGCAGCAAACATGACCGTCATTCGAGGGTTTTCTTGCACGTGCGCTGAGGTCTCATTGCCACTTCCTGTCACGTTCAGCCACAGCGCTTTAGTGTTTGATATGACTCGAAACGAGTCCATGCCCTTAGGCGACACGTTGACACGACTATCGGCAGTTGCTGTTCCTACAAAAAATAGCTTTTGAGATTCAATAAACGATATTTGACTGTCGGATAGTCGCTTAAATTGTTGGCCCATGATCATTCTCGTTTTGAGGAGGAACTAGCATTGTAGACGATGCTTAAGCAGCTCATTTGACAGGCCATTCAATTCATCTGTCTCTAATCTTTGCAACGCTCACCAAGCCGCTGTTCAGTCGAATTTAAAGCGATTAAAAAAGCCTCCGAAGAGGCTTTGAACAAATACGTAAAGATCTAGCACTATTGGCTAAATCGAGTTCGATATAGCTGTCGATTAAAGTCGGTCGCGGCCTTCACCAAAGGTTCCGACGGTAAATCCGTGACGGACACAAAACCAACGTTATAGTTTTCACCATCGTAAGCTCTACCAGTTAAAGGGGAGTCGATGTATTGAAACCAGTGCGCTCCAACAAAGTATGGGTTGTCGACAACGGTTTGCATGTAATCCACATACTTTTGCCCGCGATCATACTGAGATTCGGCATGAACTAAGCCAGGATTGAGCAAGCCCGTATCAACGGAGCCATTATGGAATTCGCCAATGATACTCGGGCGATCAATGTCTTTTAGGAAGGTCCAAAAGTCGCTATTAATGCCTTCTTTGTAATAGTTGTAGCTCACAACATCGGCATATTTGGCCGCAGCGAAGCGGACTTCAGGCGTCATTCCCCAGTCTGCAAACCGTGCGCCTAGATACAAATGGTTGGGCATGTGCTTGTCCATCATCTCGGCCACAACCTTGAAATACTGTTCGGCATAGTGAGTCATCATGACCGAGAGATCGGCCAGTGCCTGGTCGGTAAATTGTGTTAACTCAGCTCCTTCAGCAAAGCCCTGCCAAGACGCAATATCGGTTCCCCACGCTTTATTTAAAGCATCAACCGATACGTACTTCGCTTGCATGAGCTTATCAAACTCAGCTTTGGTTGGGCTCTCTTTAGAAGGAAGCTTGAGTGTGTTGATCGCAATGGCATAGCGAGTCTCATTTGAGTTCATTGACCCCCAACTCTTTTCATTGTCAACGAACACCCCAACACACCAAGGGTTATCTTTCACCTCAAGCGCAATTTGGGCCACAGTTTTTGAAGCCCGCTCACTAAATTCAGGATCAAATGGGTCCGGCAAGGGACTCCAATAATCGTTACCACTGCTCACTGTTTTGTAATTGCCGATGATCCAACCGTTGGCAAAATAAGGAATTCGATCTTCCTGATAAAATATCGGATCAACCCAATTACCAAACGAGGTAAAGCCCCACGTCAACATGCGATCAATGGTTGTATCTCGCCACTTATTCATCAGCTTGGCGTTGTCTGTTTCTTCAAATTTTCGTTCCAAGTTTGCTCGGTAGAAGCTGAAGGTTTCGCCTTTTTCAACAGCTCCAACATGAACTGTATTGCGATAACCAAAGTTGGCAGCCAACGGCTCTGAGTAATCGGGCAACCATTCAAACATATCGGCTCGAAGCTTGGAGCTCACATACCTCGATTTAACCGCAGCCTCAGGCGCTCGGTTTAATCCTTTAGAATCTTCTGGAGTTAAATCGTTTGCATCACGCCCCGGCAAAAGCGATTCATCAAAATCATACCCAGTAATGGTTGATGTGTTGGCCATTCGTATATTGGCGATACCCGTTGAGAAAAACAGATACCCTTCGGGATCGACTAAAGACCACTTGCCCTGATACTTTTCCACTCGAAAGTAACCTGTGCCATCAAGCTTTGGCCCTTCTGACCATCCACTGAATTTAGAACGCCCTTGCATCGGATGATTCGATAACTTGGACTGTTCTTGCTGCGAACGCTCAATGAGAGCTTCTACGCTATTAACCTTGCCGTCAAAATCTAACTTAGCATTTTGACCAAACTCATCGACCAAGCCCACTAAGTAGTCTTTATCCTGAGCCTCAGCCTGAATTAATCTAATATTATCAATAACAATACTTTTATCCGCTAACAGGCCTCTGACCGAGAATTTGATGCTTTCAACCTGACTTAAGTCGATATTTTTAGTGCCATAGCGCCAAATAATGGGCTCATGCTCGGAAATCCACTTTTTAGGGTTTGAACGAATACCCGTTTCAATATTGAGGTCGTCACCGCGCAACACCATATAGTAAGTGTTGGAAGATTGGCTAGGCACCACCATGCTGCGGTTATGAGCAGCACCGCTGGTATCTTTTGCAGTGACGTATAAATGCGTGGAGGTATCTGATGTATTACTAATATCAATGGCAAACGCAAAGTCGCTTAGGCCTTCCCAGTTCCAAGGTTTTTTCGGTTCAAACGCAAAACTAGCCTCTTGATTGTCTTTAGATTGAAAGTGAAGCGCCACTGCATTATTGGCTTGCGAGGTCTTTACCGTTTCAAAATCAGTATTTTCGAATTTCAGGAGATCAGACGGCACACCGTCGTCAAAGTTAATGGCCAAACCACCTAATGCTGCTGGTGTTTTTTGAGAAGAAGAATCTTCAGACATGCAGCCGCTCATAGTGCCGGTAAGAAGCAGCGTGGCAGCTGCCATGACTAAAGCATGATTGGGTTTTAAACTATCCATTGTGATGCACAACCTTCATTGAGACGTTCCATCGCAACACGACAACACAAAAACAGGACAAAGAATAGTTAACAATTTACAAATTGAGATATGGATAACACATCGATTGATTCGACAACCCGCACTCCACGGCTTGCTCAGCAAAGCGGCGCTGCTACTCATGCTCGCATCACAGTGTTTCTAACAGGGGCAATATCAATTCAATAGACCATAAAGATTACTAGAGCAGTCAAAAAGATTGGAAATAATTGAGGCAAATCGAAGTCATTACGTATCCATGCTAAAGCGAGTGATCAGCCGTATAAGGCCGCGCTGAGTATGCGGCCTTTTACAATTAGAATGAATGCTGACCCACTTTGACAAAGTCATTCAGCGCAGTACGATCGCGTTGCAGCACTTCCTGATTGGACCAAGTGATGATCACTGAATCAACCTTAGAACAATCACCGAGGCCAAAATGAAGGTTGGTATCTAAACTTTGTGAGAATGCCGCGGAGCTAGCCCCCACCATTCGAACATACTGCTGCTCACAGGCCTTGACTAGTACCCGGGCATTTTGTGGAGATGCGTTTGCCACTGGCGACTCTCCTACATCAACCACAATAAAATTGTGCTCAGTATTGCCTTGAAGCGATGTGTTCGATGAAGAAATAATGTTGTTTTGATAAAGCTGCCAACGGCCACGTTGATTGGCATACAGCACATCTAAGTCGCCATCATTGTCATAATCAAAGGCTTCAGCGCCGCCGCCAGTAGACCCCAAATCAGTATTGAAAATGCTATGAACAGCCTCAATTTCAAAACTATTTCCCCCCTTATTGATATATAAGATTTGTTGAAACTGTTGAGCGGAGTTACCGTTGCGAATGATTAAAATATCGTTCCAACCATCATTGTTAAAGTCAGCAGTGACCGCACTTGAAGTTTCTTCAGTCACGTCGATCCCCAATTTTTCCGTCATATCAACATACTGACCATCAATATTCTCCAGCAGCTTCACCGGTAAATTAAGGGGTGTGGACACCTTGGGGCTCGACATGACATTGTGAATCACCGCAGAGGTGGGGGAAGATGTTTTGCCGCCAATTCGCCAATACCCTTGTCCAACATAGCCAATGTACAAGCCATTTTTTGAGGTGTCTTGCGGGTATCCTTCAGCTTGTTCGGGGGTTAACGTAAAATCTCGATGACCATTTTTATCCGCAACAGGCACACTTAAAGGCGTTTTGTTCTGACCGATAAACACATCAAAATCAGGATACGCCATTTGTAAATTTTCGACCTGTAGGTCTCCTTCAATTAAAAGATCGTCGTAGTCCATCTTGTTTCTTCGCGCAAAGAAAGCAAAACGCTTATGCTCCGCATCATAATAAGTTTGCCCCGTGAATTGATGCTTGGCACGGGTCAACAGCAAGTCAAAGTCTCCGTCGTTGTCGTAGTCGAACGGCGAAATACTGCTCGTGTCACTAATATGTTGAAGTTCGCCAAACACATTATTCGACTCGTCTGTGAATTCGCCTGCTTTTTGCCCCATCACAGCAACCATGTTCTCGCCGCCGTAGAAAATGAGGTCAGCGTCATTGTCATTGTTAATGTCAGTCACAACTAGTTTGTATCCAAGCCATTTCGCAAACGGTAGGTAATCTTTAAATTTAAATTGGTGATAGGACGTTTTACCGTAGAGAAAATTTGCGCCTTGTGTTTGCGTTTTCAACGGAAAAGCGGAGGTCACTAAGTCCAATTCGCCATTGTTATCTGTATCTATAAATTTAACTGCGCGGCCTCGGCTACGTTCAAAATGCTCGTAAACACCCAGGCTTTCCATAGAGCGATCGGAGTTCACTTGAAAACGAACCGGCAACCGAGGATTTTTTCCCCCGCCGCCGCCTTGCGACACAATAATATCAATCCGGCCATCTTTATCGTAATCAGCAACCGCAACGCCATGAGTATCACCTTTAATCAGAACTTGAGGTGCCGAAAAGCGATCTCCGTTGTTCCAAAAGATTGTGGCTTGGTGCGCATGATCGGTCACAAGAATATCCGTCAAACCATCTTTATCCAGATCTGCAATAATGGGGTTATCCCATTTACGTCGGGCAATGTTTTCAAACGCAATGACTGTTTCGTTTTTAGAAAACAGAGGCGTTGAATTTTGCTGTACTCGTGACGGCGTACACCCAGACGCCAACACCCCGCTTAAACAACCTACAACCAATGCGACACGAAAACCCAGAACCAATGTCATGCAACTCCCCTCAATAATCCGAATCGATATAGCATTAAGAAATGCCTTTTGAATGCACTATACATCATATGTTTATATTATTAATACAAGCCAACGGGAAATGAGACATTGAGAATGCGTATATCACAGAGATCGTAATTGAGGATGGAGTAAACGAATACTAACCGAAGGCTCAAGCGAGAGTTTTAGCGTCAGGCATGCCAATAACACCTCACTGAGCTAAATTTGAACGGCTTGAAGCCCTGTTGTGACGAAGTGTAATTTGATGTGTTTCCAGAACGGAAAAGCATGCCAGTCGTTAGAGTTGATCAAACCGCTGGACGCAGTCACTCCCAATCAACACCCGATAATTTATCAAAAACCTCACTCAGGAATTAGCTGAGCAAGGCTCCATCAATTTCCAAAGCATGAATATGAAACGGCCAAAAGACATCATTGGCCACAATACTCACAAATGCCCAACTCACACCAAGCAACAGACAATACGAACACCAATTCATTAAGTTAAGCTAAAATACTCTGTCAATCCTTGCAAAATGTTGGTGGTGGCAACAGACGACAAGATCAGCCCCATCACGCGACTGATCACACTCGCACCGCCACTGCCGATTATACGATTTATCCATCCAGCCAAAAGCATCAACAAGTAAGCAATAAGCAAAACAGCCAGCATCACAGCAGCTGTTTGCAACTGCTCGAAAATGGTAAAGACTTCATTTTTAGTCAACAACACAGCGGCAAGCATTGCGCCAGGACTTGCGATAGACGGCACAGCCAGAGGGAATATTGCGGTTTCACGATGATCACTGGGCACCAATTTAATTTCTTGCTCTGGTTTGCTATCACCAAAGATCATATTCAAAGCAAACAGGAATAAAACGATGCCACCTGAGATTTGAAATGCCGGAAGAGGTATTGATAATGCGTCAAGGATCAGCTCACCAACCATTACGAAAAACAGCAATATGCCAGCCGAAGCCAATGCTGCAATCAGTGCAATCTTTCGTTTAACTTTCGCTTCGTATCGATCGGTGACCGCAATGAAAACAGGCACCGTGCCGATGGGGTCAATTACAGCAAAAAACGTAATAAAAACGACTGCATAATCAATCATCTACAACTCACTCCTTAGCTCTAATAAATATAGAATAGAGATAACTCGAACAAAGGCAAGTTACGTCAACTTGTTATAGATTGATAAGTAGTAATGACCCATCATTCAATAGCGTCACATCAACCAAAATTCAACCTTGACCAGCATGATACCAACGGACCCTTGCACTGCGATGAACAAAACGTACAAAGATTGGGAGAGAAGTTTATTGCCCCTCACACCAAGTGAGCGCAAATCACCAATACTGTGGGTTTTGCAAGGCCTTTGCACACTGAGTCGCACCTATATGGTGTCTGATTGGGCGTCCGGTTAATGACTGAGCGAGCCAGCCTTCTGGGTGGCTCAAAGGAACCGGAGCTTGAATAATCGCTTCGCTAATATGATGAAAACCAACTTTAGAATAGAAGTTAGGATCACCATATGTGATCGCAACTTCGGCTCCCATCTCCTTCAGATGTGCCAAGCCAAATTGAATAAGGCGCTGGCCTAGGCCTTGACCTTGCTGCTCAGTTGCAATAGCCACAGGAGATAATAAAAACGCTGACATTAAAGTTGGCAACTGAAAACGACTGAAAAAAATAGTCCCCAAGACTTTATTTTCATCAACGGCAACACAGCCAATCAAATCTTCAGGAGCAGTCGTTGCGATAAGGTCGGAAACCAGCTGGCCCAGTAACAGCCCCTCGGCTTCTCCCTCAGAGTCAGTGAATACACGTGTAAAAAGCGCAATCACCCATTCTGTTTGAGACGTATTAAAATGCTGTAACTGCATCATCACCTCACATGACCTACACCATAAAATAGCCGCCCAAAGTTAGCATCATTCACCAATACAAGGGCTTCCCACAAAGAACCTATGCCAATCATTAAACCATATTGCCCCCTAAAAAACGCTGAAGCATGGTGTGAGTATAGTGGTCAGTAAAAATAAAGTAACGATTGGGTGGGGACGCATGACGGATAATCAATGACACCGCCAACATTGGCAAACAGAGCAGTGAATAGGTGGGGGTTGAGGAAGTAACAATGCCCACCGTCGGCGGGCATTGAATGTGACGCGCAACACTACGGGATGGCGGCCACATCGAGCCAAAGTTCCTGACGTGCCAACGGAGTAGCCTCAGGCAAGAAGGGATTGTCAATTTCGATTCTTTTTCGCGACTTTAAGTTTGAATCATTAAGGGCGCTTTGAATCAATGGATTACTATAAAAGTAGGCATCAAAGCTTCCATCTGAAATCGCTGTTTCCAGCCCAGTTTCAATGGCTTCGGCAAGCTCAGCGTTGGCTTGATTAACGTAAAAATACATGGCAAACGGGTACACCAGCATCAAGTGCTTCTCAACCGTAAGATCGAGTTTTGCGTAGGTTGAAATTTCACTCCAAGGTTCATGAGCAGCGCGAGGAAAGTAGTCAAACCGCCCTCCTTCGAGCATGTAAAATAAATTCTCATATTTCACCGATGTTTCCAGTGGAATATTTGCGTTGGACAATATTTTCGTATCGCCCCAGGTGCGCCCCTGACCCGCGCTCAAAAGTTTGAGTTGATGCAAATTTTCAATATGATCAAACTTGTGTTGTTCACCCTTTTTGATAATAAACAAACGGTACCCCAATAACCCTTTCGCCAAAGGAATTCGGATAGGTGTAAAGCGGGTTTCATTTTCTTTCGTTGCAGTTCCCCAATACACATCAACAGAACCGGCTTCAACCTCTGAGATGGTCTTCGCTTCAGTAAGAACTTCATCTAAAGGCTTAGGCGTAAAATCCGTACCACTTTTTTGCAACGCTAATTGAAGCATTCCAACTAAGTATTGCTCTTTTGCTGCGGGATCGTTGTTGTGAAGGACTGTACGCGCGTGGGCGGGTACAAACAGAGCGCCTAAACATAGAATTAAGCAGGTCACTCGCAAAGATTTCAAATTCATATAATTTACTTCCGAACAATTCATCAGATTTTTATATCTGCGCTTTACGTGTAATAAGTTTCCCTTTTAAAGCCCGACTCCTGTCTAAGGTTTATTCATCTTCATCATGCTTTGTCACGTTGCACCAATCACCGTGAAAGCCCCTACTTAACAAACGTGTCACAACCCTACCAAGCGAATGGTCATTTGTACCCATGGCAATATAGATACAGCCATATCAGCTGAACAAACAGCCAAATGCCCCATACGTGTGTGATGTAGATCGTTTACAACATTGAATTCGATTCAAATAGCGATTCGTTTACTCAACGGAAAATCACAAGACCACACGTAAGTGCTTGTTTGGGAGGGTTTATGGATTTAAAAGGCCTCAGCATGAGATTGAGAGAGCGGCTTAATACCACAGAAACAACATGCCTATTGAATACGTGCTTTCCAAGTGAGCTGTGCCCAAACCGACTCGGTCATATAGATAAAAATCGTGCTTGCAAGTTATGGGTTCACCCAAATCTTACCCGCAAGGTAGTCAACGGCATTGCCTTCAATGACAACTCTGTCTTTAGCCACCTCACAGCGCAGCAGCCCAGTTCGTTTTGACAACTGCATTGCGGTAAGGCTGCTTTTTTTAAGCCTCTGACTCCAATAAGGTGCCAGTTCACAATGCGCCGACCCGGTCACAGGATCTTCATTGACTCCTAACTTCGGAAAAAAGCAACGACTCACAAAGTCCACTTCATCGCCCATTGCGGTAATCACAACGCCTCTCAGGTCAAGCCGTGAAAGTGCCATAAAGTCTGGACTAAACGCTCGAACTTCAGACTCATTCTTCAACACCACTAAATAGTCAAAACCAACCATTACTTCTTGAGGCTGAACGTTCAAGGCTTGCTTGAGCACAATCGGCACTTCAATAGTTTTGGGTAGCGTCGCGGGAAAATTCATGCGATAGCCAAATTCTGATTGATGAACAACCAGCTCTCCACTTCTTGTATTAAACACAACGGACGAACGGCCATATCCAAGATGTTCAAATATGACATGGGCAGCGGCAAGCGTCGCGTGGCCACATAAATCTACTTCAGCTTCGGGTGTAAACCAACGCAACAAAAAGTAACCGCCTTCAGCAACAAAAAATGCAGTTTCAGATAAATGGTTTTCTTCAGCAATATTCTGCAAAACATCGTCGGGCAGCCAGAACTCCAAAGGACAAACCGCCGCAGGGTTCCCCTCAAACACATTCATTGCGAAAGCATCCACTTGATAGATATTCAATTCCATGACAGTCCATCCCCTTAAGATAGAAGATTAAACGTAGGCAACCTTTCTGAAAAATAACAGCGGCTAAAACTAAAAATCGACGAACTGTTTACCGCGCAACAAAGTTACCGTCGCAATGCCAAAGAGCCATGGCTATTAGCCACCAACTTACCGCCGCAAAGTATGACCTCAAAGCAGTTGGTAAACCTTTACGCCAAACGAATGCAGATTGAAGCAAGCTTCAGGGACATCAAAAGCCCGAAGTACAGCCTTGGCCTGCGCCACAGCAACAGCCGTTGCCCCAAACGATTCGACATATTATTACTTATTGCCATGCTCGCTGAATGGGCTTTGCGATTGCTAGGAATGGTGGCAATCAAACGCAATTGGACGCCACAATTTCAGGCGAACACCATCAAACACAGGCGGTTTTTATCTTTGATTCGGCTAGGAAGAGAGGTTAGAAAACGATGGCGGGATTACCCCATCAGCAGCGCCGATATACGGTGGGCTATCGGCCATTACATCAGGCTGGTTCACCAAACGGGAATGCCAGAATTATGAGGGGATCCCCCAGCGCCCAATTAAGGGGCTTTTTATAAGTTTGCCAAAATGTGTAGCGAAGCGAAACTCGGTAAACTATAAAAAGTCCCACTTGAATTACTTGTTATGTGTAATCACTTAGGTTTTAAATTTACCTAGTGAATAAGCCCATAAAAAAACTAGAATCGTTAATCTGAATATTACAAAACCCCAGAATATTGGAGCATCTGCGCCCATCAAGTAATCGTTTCCGCGCATACTGGTAAAACCTTGATGGATATCTTCAGCAACACCATAACAGATAAACAATGTAACTATTGAAGCGAGAATATAATTACCTTTGTTTTGCTCCAAAACTGAATACTCCATTTACACATAGACATAATGACTCCCCACTAAAGATGCTGATCTCCAATTCTTCGTGGGTTAGCTGAAAGCCAGAGCCATAATAGTTTTGTTAAAGAAACTAAAAAATGGAGATCAGCATGAATAAACATAACAT